>JAUSLQ010000039.1 GCA_030645675.1 Actinomycetota bacterium
GCCGTCGAGGATGTGGCGGAAGCCCATGCCCTCGGTGCCCACCAGCGCGTCGTGCGGGATGAGCACGTCGTCGAGGAACACCTCGGTGGTGTTGTGGTTCATCATCGTCGGGATCGGCCGGATGGTGATGCCCTTCGCCTCGCGCAGGTTCACCAGGAACACCGACATGCCGTCGGTCTTCTTCGCCACCTCCTCGTACGGGGTGGTGCGGGCGAGCAGGATCATCAGATCGCTGTACAGCGCCCGCGACGTCCAGATCTTCTGGCCGTTGATCAGCCAGCCATCGGCGGTGCGCTCGGCGCGGGTGCGGATGCGGGCGGTCTCGCTGCCCGCCCCCGGCTCGGTGACCCCGAACGCCTGCAGCCGCAGGTCGCCGTTGGCGATGGCCGGCAGGTACTGGCGCTTCTGGGCCTCGGTGCCGTGGCGCAGCAGCGTGCCCATCACGTACATCTGCGCGTGGCACGCGGACGGGTTGCCGCCCGAGGCGGCGATCTCCTCCAGGATCACGCACGCACCGGCCAGCGGCAGGCCGCCACCGCCGTACTCCTCGGGGATCAACGCGCCCAGCCACCCGCTGCGGGTCAGCTCGGCGACGAACTCCTCCGGGTAGCGGTCGGGCTCGAGGCCACGCCAGTACTCGTTGCCGTAGCGGTCGCACAGGCGTCGCACTTCGGCTTGGATCGGTTCGAACTCCTCGTCGATGCCGAAGTCCACGGCGATGCTCCTCAGGGGTGGGCAGGGTGCGGCCGGATCGGCCGGAGCCGTCGATCGTCGGGGCAACGCTACGTCACCACATGGGTGACGCCAGGGGTCGGCCAGCGGCACCACCACGGAAGTGCACGACAGACCGGCCGGGTGGGTCAGGCCGACGAGCCCAGGTACGCCTCGGCCACCTGCGGGTTGGCGCGCACCTCGGCGGGCGTGCCCTCGGCCAGCACTCGGCCTTCGTTGAGCACCACGATGTGGTCGCTGATGCGGGTGATGAACCCGAGGTCGTGATCGATCACCAGCACGCCGGCCCCGATGCGGGCGGCGACGGTGCGCACCGAGTTCACCATCGCCAGGCTCTCCTGGTCGCTCATGCCGGAGGTGGGCTCGTCGAGCAGCAGGAAGTCGGGCGCCAGCGCCGCGGCGCGGGCCAGCTCGAGGCGGCGCTGGTTGCCGTAGTCCAGCGTGCCGGCCTGGCGGTCGGCCCACTCGCCGAGGCCGACGTCGTCGAGCAGGGTGTCGACATCGACGCGGGTGCGATGCGGGCGGTGCCGGGCGGACACCAGCGCGGCCAGCGCGACGTTCTCGCGGGTGCTGAGGTTCTTGAACACGCGCAGGTTCTGGAACGTGCGGGCCAGGCCGGCGCGGGCCACCTGCACGGGGTTCGAGTGGGTGAGCTCGTCGTCTCCCAGCAGCACCCGTCCGCCCTGTTCGCGCACGAGGCCGGTGATGACGTTGAACAGCGTCGTCTTGCCCGCGCCGTTGGGCCCGATCAGGCCCACCACCTCGCCTGGCCGCACGGCCAGGCCGGCACCGTCGAGCGCGATGAACCCGCCGAAGTGCACCTCGATCTCGCTGGCCTTCAGCACGGCGGTGCCCGGCGAGGCGGTGACCGGTTCGGCGGTTGGTCGTCGGTACATGCGGCGGCGCAGCCAGCCGGCCAGGTCGCGGTCGCCCAGCAGGCCACCGGGACGCAGCAGCATGACGAGCAGCATCGTGCCACCGAGGAACAGGTCGGGGAAGCGCTCGATGTCGAGCCGCTGGGGGTCGCCCAGCTGGCGGAACAGTTCGGTGCCGGCTGTGATCAGGACCGTGCCGAGCACGGCGCCGGAGATGGAGCGCATGCCGCCGACGACCAGCATCACCAGCAGCAGGATTCCCTGGTCGAGCGTGAACTGCTTGGGGTTGACGCTGCCCAACGACTGCGCCCGCAGCGAGCTGCCCAGGGCGATCAGGCCGATGCTGACGATCCAGGCCGCGTACCGGGCGGTGAACAGGCGGATGCCCAGCGCCGGCGCGGCGAGCTCGTCTTCGCGAGTGGCGATCGCGAAGCGGCCGATGCGGGTCTCCTGGAACAGGTGGGCCACGACGAGCGCGATGCCGGCGCCGACCCACAGCCAGCCGTTGCCCTGCAGGCGGGGAATGCCCGAGAGGCCGCCCGCACCGCGGGTGAGCTCGCTCCAGTTCTTCACCACCTGCTCGACGACGAACAATGCTGCCAGCGTGATCATCGTCGGCGCCAGGCCGCTTGCCCGGCAGACGGCGATTCCGAACACCGCGCCCACCACGAGGGTGATGGCGATCGCGAACGCGGTGGCCCCGAACGCACCGAAGTGCACGGTGTCGAGGCCGAACGGGATGTCGGGCAGCGCCTTCACCTTGGCGGCCAGGGGGATGGCCACCACGGCCGTTGCGTAAGCAGCGATCTGGGCGAACGCCATGTGCCCGAAGCTGAGCACCCCGGTGTTGCCGATGAACACCTGCATGCCGAGCACGAAGATGAAGTTGGTGAGCATCTCCGCGATCAGGGACTCTCGCGAGGCGCCGCCCGAGCTGGTGTAGAGGGACGCGAGCGCAGCGACCACGGCGACCAGCGCGGCGGTGGCGAACACGCTGCGGCCGGTGCGCGTCAGCATCTGCTGCACGGCGGGCATCACACACGCTCCGCGTGCGACACCTTGAAGATGCCGTCGGGCCGGGCGACGAAGAACGCCGCGATCACGACGAACGTCACGGCCGTGGAGAACTTGTCCCAGCCGGTGGCCACCTCGGGGAGGTAGGCGCGGGTGAGCGTCTCCAGCAGGCCCAGCACGAGGCCGCCGATGACGGCGCCGCTGAAGCTGCCCAGCCCGCCGACCACTGCCGCGATGACGGCCTTCATCAGCCAGTCGGAGCCCATGCTGGGGTCGGCCGAGGGCGAGCGCATCAGGATGAGGCAGGCGGCCACACCGGCCAGCAGGCCGGCGAAGGCGAATGCGCCGGAGATCACCCGGTTGGCCCGCACGCCCATCAGTCGGGCGGCGTCGAAGTCTTCGGCGGCGCCGCGCACGCTGATGCCGAACATGGTGCGCTTGAACACCAGGGCGGTCAGCAGCAGCGTGGCCGCCGTGACCAGGATGGTGACGATGTCCATCCACTCGAAGCTGATGCCGCCCAGCTTGAACTGGTAGAACACCCACGACGGCTTCGGGAACGCACGCTGCTTGGGCGAGACGAGGATCTGCCACAACGCGTGCGACAACCGCTCCAGCGCGAACGATGTGAGCAGCAACGTGAACGGGCTGGCGTTGCGAACCCACCGGAACGCCACCAGCTCGGTGGCCACGGAGGCCAGCATGGCGCTACCGATGATGGCCACCGGCATCCACCACCAGCTGCCACCGTGCAGGAAGAAGAAGTACGAGACGTAGGCGCCGACGGTGATCAGCTCGCCGTGTGCGAAGTTGACCAGGTGCATCACACCGAAGATGAGGGAGATGCCCAGCGCGAGCAGGGCGTAGGTGCTGCCAACGCCCAGGCCGTCGACGATGGTCTGCAGCAGCTTGGTCATGCCGTGCCCCCTTCCGCGTGGCCGCCGATGAACGAGTCGAACAGCGCGCCGTCGGCGGCCAGCTCGGCGCCCGTGCCCTCGGCGACGATGCGGCCGGTGCGCAGCAGGTAGCCGCGGTCGGCCAGGCGCAGGATGCGGGTGGCGTTCTGCTCGACCACCAGCATCGTGCGCCCCTGCTCGCGCAACCGCTGCAGCAGCTCGAACACCACGTCGATCAGCGTGGGGGCCAGGCCCAGGGTGGGTTCGTCCAGCAGCAACAGGCGCGGGTTGCTCATCAGCGCACGGGCGACGGCCAGCTGCTGGGCCTCGCCGCCCGACAGGAAGCCGGCAGCCGTGTTCCACTTCGCCTTCAGCACGGGGAACAGCTCGGGGGCCTCCGCCAGCCGGCTACGGCGCTCGCCGGCCGGCACAGTGGCGCCGCCGAGGCGCAGGTTCTCTTCCACGGTCAGGTCTTTGAAGATGCGGCGGTGTTCGGGCACCAGCGCCAGGCCGGCCCGCACGAGGCGGGCCGGCTCTGCGCCGGTGATGTCGTTGCCCTCCAGCCGCACGGTGCCCGAGGCCGGGCGCAGCAGCCCGGCGACCGTGTTGAGGAGAGTGGTCTTGCCGGCGCCGTTCGGCCCTACCAGCGCCACCAGCTCGCCCTCACGTACCTCCAGGGAGGCGCCGTGGAGCGCGGTGATGGCGCCGTAGCGCGTGGTGATCTGATCGACCTCGAGCATGTGTCTCGTCGAGTCCGTTCGGCGCGCTGGGAGGGTCAGCTCGGGATGTTCGTGGGGCGCAGGGCCTGCACGAAGGCGATCTCGCCACCCTCGATGGTGAGGATCACGACGTCCTTCTCCGGCACGCCGTTGGTGTCCTTGAACGTGACGGTGCCGGTGGTGACCGGCACGTTGACGAGGTTGTTCACCGTCTCGATGAGGGTGGCGCCGTCGGTGGAGCAGGCCTCGGTGGCCGCGGCGGCGATGATCTGCACCGCGTCAGCGGCGAGCGCACCGAAGCTGATCGTCTCGATCGCGGTGCCGGCAGCCGCTGCGTCGTCGAGGAACTTCTGCACCCCGTTGCCGTCGGTGGGGTAGGTGTGTGCCGAGAAGAACACACCGTCGGCCACCGTGCCGGCGCTGACGATGCCGGTGGCATCGAACGCGTCGACGCCCATCACCACGATGTCGCCCAGGCCGGCCGCGTCGAGCTGCTCGATCAGGGTCTGCACCAGCGGCATGATCATGGCGGTGAACAGCACTTGCGGCGTTTCGCTGAGCGAGGCGATCTCGTTCACCTGGGTGGAGAAGTCGGCGTCGCCGAGGCTGTACGAGAAGTCGGCCAGCACGCTGCCGCCGCCTGCCTGGAACACCGTCGTGAAGTACTCGGGGTTGCCCGAGAAGTAGATGTCGTCGGTGCTGCTGAAGGTGACCGCAGTGGTGTGGCCCTCGGCCAGCGCGAACTCCGCCATCGCGGCCGATTGCACCGGGTCGCTGAAGGTGGCGAGGAAGGCGCCGCGCGACGGGTCGGCCAGCGACGGGTCGGTGGACGACATGAACACGATGGGCAGTGCGCCGTTGACCGTGTCGATCAGCGGGGCGCCGGTGTTGGCGAAGGGCGGGCCGATGATGGCATCGACGCCGTCGTCGATCAGTTCCTGCGCGGCGCGCTGGGTGGCGGCGGGGTCGCCCTGCACGTCTTTCGAGGCGAACTCGACCTGCTGGCCACCGACGCCACCGGCGGCGTTGATCTGGTCGATCATGAACTGGGCGGCGGCCACGCCGGGGCCATCGGCGGCTGCGCCCAGCTCGCTCATGTCGGCGGCGTAGCCGATCTTCAGCGGCTCGGTGAGCGCGCAGTCGCCCCCCACCGTCGTGCCGGTGCCGCCATCGGTGCTCTCGGAGGGCGCCGTGCTTGCCGCGGTGGTGGTGCTGGTCTCGTCGTCGCCGCATGCTGCGGCCACGATGCTCAACGACAACAGCGCTGCCGGAATGATTCGCTTCCTCATGGACTCCCCCTGGATCGCCCGCACTGTCGCGGGCCGTGTGTGAACGTTGGCATGGTAGTCGGAAACTCGTTCGGCAACGAACGAACGAATCGGACGCATTGCCGAAATCCTGCGGTGCGCAAGGGAAGCACGGGCCAGTCAGGCGACGCGGAGGAGTCGATGCTTCGTTCCCGAACGATCGCCGCCGCGGTGTTTGCTATCGTCGCCCGCACTATGGGGAACCGACGAGTACGAGTCATGTGGAGCGACCTCAACGGCTTGTCGCACGGGCGTTATGTGCCCGCGCGCCGGCTGCACGAGCACGGGCACCACGCCGTCACCACGCTGACGATGAACATCAACCGCGACATCCTGCCGGTGGATGGTTACGCCGCCGACGTGGGCTTCCCCGATCTGTCCACCGTGCCGCTGGTGGAGA
This sequence comes from Actinomycetota bacterium, assembly GCA_030645675.1. GTDB lineage: Bacteria > Actinomycetota > Acidimicrobiia > Acidimicrobiales > Ilumatobacteraceae > UBA668. The sequence goes on from JAUSLQ010000039.1 coordinate 5,944, forward strand.
CGCGCCGGCCCGGCTGGGAGGTGGACACCGACGTCGTCATCGCCGACCTGGAGTACAACGGCGCTCCGCTGGCGCTGGGCCCGCGCAACGCGCTGCAGCGGGCGGTCGACGCCTGGCGAGCGCTGGGCTACGAGCCGCTGCTCGGCTTCGAGATGGAGTTCTACGTGATGCAACCCGACGCCGACGCGCCGGGTGGTTACGCGCCGCTGCACATCCCGTCGCACCGCGTGTACGGCGTGGGCATGGGTGGCGACAACACCGGCCTGATGTTCGACCTGTTCGATGCCGCCGAGGAGAGCGAGCTCGACCTGGAAGGCGTGATGGGCGAGTTCCACCCCGGCCAGATGGAGCTGAACATGAAGTACGGGCCGGCGATGGATGCCGCCGACCGAGCGTTCATCTGCAAGGAGATGTCGCGCGAGCTGGCCGCCCGCAAGGGCTACTGGATCACCTACATGGGGCGGCCCAACGCCCAGCTGGTGGGCAGCGGCCTGCACATCAACTTCTCGCTGGTGCCCGTGGGCGGCGGCACCAACGTGTTCGACGAGGCGGGCGCCGAGTACGGCCTGTCGTCGCTGGCGCGCCAGTGCCTGGGCGGTCTGATCGCCCACCACGAGGGCCTGGCCGCGATGTCGGCGCCGACGGTCAACAGCTACAAGCGGCTGATCCCGGGCATCATCGCCGGTTACTGGGCCAACTGGGGCCTCGACAACCGGATGAGCACCTACCGCATCCCGTACGAGCGCGGTGCGTCCACCCGCATCGAGAACCGCATGCCGTGCGGCAGCGCCAGCCCGTACCTGGCGGCGGCGGCGATGCTGAACGCCGCGCTGCTGGGTGTGGTCGACGGGCTGGACTGTGGGGCTCCGCAGGTGGGCGACGGCGACGCCGACCCGAACACCGATCGGCACACGCCGCACACGTTGGCCGAGGCCGTGGAGGCGTATGAGGCCGACAGCGTGTTGTGCGAGGCGATGGGCGCCGACCTGACCCGCTGCTACCTGGCCCTGCGCCGCGACGAGCTGGCCCGGTGGGAGGCCACCGGCAACGAGTGGTCGGTGGAAGACGTCACCGCCTGGGAGCTGAACGAGTACCTCCCGTTCTACTGACCGGGTTCGTGGCGCCGCCCGCCGACCGAACAGCCTTCGGCCCGCCCGGCCAGCGCGTGCAGAACTTAAGTTCTGCACGCGCTGGGGGTAGAGGCGGTGTTAGCGCCGTCAGGAATGCGCCTCAGGCCAGGCCCAGCAATGGCAGGCACTCGGGCACGCCGTGCAATCGGATGTCGTCGCGCTGCAGCGTGGCGGCGAACCGCTCGTGCGTCAGCTCGTACAGCAGCGTGATCGCCGGCTCGCCGCGGCGCACCTTGCGGGCGTGGCCGTTCGCCGTGTAGCCGAGGCTGCGGGTGACGCCCAGCGACGGGCCGTTGTCGTCGAACGCGGCGGTGGTGGCCACGTGTGCCCCGAAGCCGTCGAACCCCAGTTGCAGCGCGGCGATGCGCATCTCCTTCCCGAGGCCCTGGCCCTGGTGGGCGCGGCCCAGCCACGAGCCGGTCTCGAACACCCTGGTGACGGCGAACTGTGAGGCCATCAGCCCGGTGGTGCCCACGACCGCACCCTCGACGATGACGGCGAAGTTGAGGTTCCACGCGGCGGGGCCGAGGTCGGCGCGGGTGCGCCAGTAGAACTGCATCGTGTTGCGCTCCAGTTGCGGCGACGGCACATCCGTCCACTCGAACGCGAACGGCATGAACGACGGGTCGTGCACGCCCTGCGCGGCCAGCAGCGACAGCTCGGCCGCCAGCTCGTCGTCGATGTACCGCAACTCCAGACGCGGCGTGCTCACGCGCAAGTCGAACAGCGGCCAGATCGGGTGCGTCATCCCCCAAGTGTGACGCGTGCGCTGGCCGGCCCGGTGTGCTTTACGGCTCGCGTTCGGCTTCGGCGCGGTTGGCCAGGTACCAGTCGATGGTGCGGCGCAGGCCGTCTTCGAACGGCATCTGTGCCCGCCAGCCGAACAGTGCTTCCGCACGGCTGGGGTCGACCCGGCGGCGGGGCTGGCCGTCGGGCTTCGTCGGGTCCCACACCAGGTCGCCGGTGTAGCCCACCATCTGGGCGATCAGCTCGACGGTTTCGCGGATGGTGACCTCGCGGTTGTTGCCCAGGTTCACCGGGTCGGTGCCCTCGTACGTCTCGGCCGCCAGCACGATGGCCTCGGCCGCGTCTTCCACGTACAGGTACTCGCGGCTGGCAGTACCGGTGCCCCACACGTCGAGCTTCGTCTCGCCCTGCTCGACGGCCTCCACGCAGCGCTTGATGCGGGCCGGGATGACATGGCTGACCGACGGGTGGAACTTGTCGCCCGGGCCGTACAGGTTGGTGGGGATGAGATAGGCGAACTTCTGCCCGTACTGCTGCGCATTGACCTGGGCGTGGATCAGGTGCGCCTTCTTGGCGATGCCGTACGGGGCATTGGTCTCTTCCGGGTAGCCGTCCCACAGGCTCTCTTCGCGGAACGGCACCGGCGTGAACTTGGGGTACGAGCACACCGTGCCCAGCAGCACCGTCTTGTCCACCGAGGGCGCCATGCGGGCGGCCTCGATCATGTGCGTGCCCATCAGCAGGTTGTGCAGGTACAGCGGCGCCGGCTCTACCTGGTTGTACCCGATGCCGCCGACGCGGGCGGCCAGGTGCACCACATGGGTGGGCGTGGTGTCGGCCAGCAAACGCTCGGCGACACCCGGCTGGGTGAGGTCGTAGTCGCGGCTGCGGGGCACCGCGACCGTGGCACCCAGCTCTTCCAGCTTGCGCACCACGACGCGGCCGAGGAACCCGGCACCCCCGGTGACGACAACGCGACGGCCACTCCAAAACCCGGTCATGCCCTGGATGCTACGACCCGACGGGCCATGATGGGATGCGTGCGAGTCGCGTACACCCTCGAACAGTGCTGGCAGCGCGTCCCCGGTGGCACCGGTGTCGCCGCACTGCGGGTGGCCGAAGCGCTGGGCCCGCACAACGACGTCCGCCTGGTTGGCGTGGCGGGCCGGCACCGCCGCCTGCCACCCGAGCCGTGGGTTCCCGACATCCCCGTCGCCCACCTGCCCCTCGCCGCGCCGTGGCTGTACGAGAGCTGGTTGCGCTTCCAGTGGCCGAAGGTGGAGATGGCCACCGGCAAGGTCGACATCGCGCACGCCACCACCCTGATTCCCTGCGCCACCGACGCCCAGTTGGTGGTGACACTGCACGACCTGGCGTTCCTGCACAGCCCGCAGCACTTCACCCGCCACGGCGTGCGGGTGTTCCGCCGCAGCCTGCAGCAGATCAAAGCCCGCGCCGACCTGGTGCTGTGCTGCAGCCAGGCCACGATGGACGACTGTGTGGCCGCCGGCATCGGCGACGACAGGCTGCGGCTGGTGCCGTTGGGTGTGGAAACCGCGCGCGCCGACGCCACCGAGGTGGAGCGGGTGCGCGCCCTGTACCAGCTGCCGCAGGAGTACCTGCTGTTCGTCGGCACGGTCGAGCCGCGCAAGAACCTGAAGGGGCTGGTGGCCGCGCTGGAACACCTGCCCGACGCGCCCTTGCTGGTGGTGGCCGGCGCCGACGGGTGGGGCGACGCCGGCGGCGAGCCACACGAGGGTGTGACCTTCCTCGGCTTCGTGCCCAGCGAGGTGCTGGCCGGCCTGTACGGCGGGGCGTCGGTGTTCTGCTACCCGAGCGAGCGCGAGGGCTACGGCCTGCCGGTGCTGGAGGCCATGGCCCAGGGCACGCCGGTGGTCACCAGCCGCGGCACCGCCACCGAGGAGACCGCCGGCAACGCGGCGGTGCTGGTGGACCCGATGGACCCGGCCGACATCGCTCGGGGCATCGAGGAGGCCGGGCGGCGCCGCAAGGAACTGCAGGCCAAGGGCCTGGCACGCGTGCAACGGCGCAGCTGGGCGAGCACCGCCGCGCTGACGGCCGCGGCCTACCGCGAGCTGGCAGGATGACCCGCGGGCAGGTGCAGCGATGAGCGACCACACCGTGCGCAACGTGCTGGTGAACATGATGTGGTGCGTGCCCGGCAAGGTGGGTGGCTCCGAGGAGTACCTGGTGCGCCAGCTGCTGGGCCTGGCCGAACTGCCCGAACAGCACTGGCGCCCGACGGTGGTGGTGGCCCGCGGCATGGCCGAGGCCCACCCCGAGCTGGCCGCGGCGGCCCGCATCATCGAGCCCGGCTTCGAGAGCCGCAACCGGGTGCGCCGAATACTCGGCGAGGCCACCTGGCTGCGGCGCCACAGCGACGACGCACCGCTGGTGCACCACGGCGGCGGCACCGCCCCCGTGCGCGCCCACCGGCCCTACGTGCTGACCATCCACGACCTCCAGTTCCGCACCTATCCGCAGTACTTCTCGCGGGTGAAGCGGACGTACCTCGCGGCGGTCATCCCCCCCTCGGCACGGCGGGCGACGGTGGTGGCGGTGCCCAGCGAGTACGTGCGCGACTCGGTGGTCAGCGCCTATGGGGTCGCTGCGGAGCGTGTGATGGTCGTGCCCCACGGCATCGAGCCCGCGCTGGCCACCGACGTCACCGCTGAAGCAGAGCTGCGCACCCGCTACCGGCTGGGCGAGGGCCCGGTGCTGGTGTACCCGGCCGTCACCCACCCGCACAAGCACCACGAGTTCCTGCTGCGGATGATGCGCGACCACTGGACCGACCCGGAGCTGCGGCTGGTGCTGACCGGCGGGGAAGGGATGGCCGAGCACGTGGTGCAGGCCTGCACCGACCCGCGGGTGCGGCGCGTGGGGCGCGTGCCCGCGGCCGACCGCAACGGCCTGCTGGCGATGGCTGCGGCGATGGTGTTCCCCAGCCAGTACGAAGGCTTCGGCGCGCCCCTGATCGAGGCGATGACCCTCGGTGCCCCGGTGGTGTGCAGCGATGCCACCTGCATGCCCCAGATCGTCGGCGACGCAGGGCTGGTGCGGCCGTTGCTGCCCGAGGCCTGGGCCGACGTGCCCGCCGAGGTCGCCCGCCGGCGTGCCGAGCTGGTGGCGGCGGGGCACGTGCGGGCACGCGACTTCACCTCGCGGGCCAGCGGAGCTGCACTGGCCGCGGCGTATGCGCGAGCCTTGCAGCTGTCATGAGCCCCGACACCGTCGCCCCCGACACCGCCGCCCCCGCCGCCGCCACCCAAGCTCCGGCCAACCCCGACGGCGAACGGCCGCTGCGGCTGGCGGTGCTGTGCCCGCACTTCGCCCCCGACACCGCTCCGACCGGCGAGGTGATCACCCGCATCGTGCACGAGCTGGCCGCGCTGGGCCATGAACTGCACGTGGTGACGGCACTGCCGTGGTACCGAGAGCACGCCATCGAGGCCGGTTGGGGCGGCAGGTTGGTGCGCCGCGAGCGCACCGAGTGGGGGTCCATCACCCGCGTCCACCCGTTCCCCGGCGACGACAAGCGCAACCTCGTGCGCCGCGCTGCGGGCTTCGCCGGGTTCAGCGCGCTGGCCGGGCTGACGTCGCTGCGCGGTGGCCGGGTCGACGCTGTGATCGCGATGTCGCCGCCGCTGACCATGGGCCTCACCGGCTGGGGCACCCACCTGGTGCGCCGCGGCCCGCTGGTGTTCAACATCCAGGACGTGTTCCCCGATGCGGCAGTGGAGACCGGGGCCATCACCAACCGGCGCATCATCGCCGTCGCCCGCTGGCTGGAGCGGGTCAGCTACCACCGCGCCGCGGCGGTCACCGTGCTCAGCGACGACCTTCGTGACAACGTGGCCGCCAAGGTGAAGCCCGGCCACCGGGCCCGGGTGCACGTGATCCCGAACTTCGTCGACACCGAGTTCATCCGCCCCGCCGACCGGATGACCGCGCTGCGCGCCGAGCTGGGCATCGGCAGCGAGCCGGTGGTGCTGTACGCCGGCAACGTGGGGTTCTCCCAGTCGCTGGAGATGGTGATCGACGCCGCACGGGCACTGCCGCAGGCCACGTTCCTGATCAACGGCGACGGCGCTGCCCGCAAGAGCCTGCAGGAACAGGCCGGCGGGCTGGCCAACGTGCGGTTCAGCGGCTACCAGCCCAAGGAACGGGTGCCCGAGGTGCTGGCCACGGGCGACATCCACCTGGTGCCGCTGAAGCAGGGCCTCGGCCGGGTGAGCGTGCCCTCCAAGACGTACTCCATCCTGGCGGCGGGGCGGCCGGTGCTGGCGGCCATCGACCCCGGCACCGAGGTGCCCCGCATGCTGGCCGCCAGCGGTGGTGGCGTTGCCGTTCCTCCCGACGACCCGCAGGCGTTCCAGCACGCGCTGTCGGCGCTGCTGGGCGATCTGCCGGGGGCGGCCGCAATGGGCGCCGCCGGCCGCGAGTGGGTGCAGGGGGCAGCCTCGCCGCATGCCGTTGCGGTTGCCTATGAACGGCTCGTGCGGTCGCTCGCTTCCCGCCGCCGCTGACAGCTTTTCTTGCGCCGAGGCGATAGCCTCGCACCCTCGTGGCTCAGTCATCGTCCGCCAAGAAAGTCGCCAAGCTCGCCTCGCGAGGCAAGGGCAAGAAGGTCCGCTTCTCCGGCGGCACCACCTTCCCTGCCATCATCGCCGTGGCGTGCATCGCCATGCTGGCCCTCATCACCTACGCCAAGGCCTCGATGCCCGGCGTGGAGACCGGTGAGCCCCAGCCCGGCACCACCTGGACGATGGCCTACGGCATCAAGGTGTGCGACCTCGAGCTCAACTCGCTCGACGGCAGCGCCACCGAGCTCGACCGCGATGCGTCGACGGGCGACCCCGAGGCCGTCGCCGCCGGTGGCACCGACAACGACGGCCTCATCCACTACCACGCAGTGGCCGGCGGCAACACCGGTGGCAGGGCGAAGCTGGGCGTCTTCCTCGACGTGTACGGCATCAAGCTCAGCGACAACAAGCTGGAAGTCCCGGCAGCGATCGGCTACGGCGACACCACCTCGTGGAACATCGATTCCGGTGATGTCTTCAAGGGCACCCCGTGCGAGGGCAAGAAGGCCGACATCAGGGTGCGCGTCTGGAAGCAGTGTGGCAGCGGCGAGTTCGAGGACAAGGTCACCGACTTCCGCAACCTGCGCTTCACCAACAACGGCATGACGTTCATGATCGCAGTGGTGCCGGCCGACGAGAAGGACATCCCGCTGCCCACCTCGTCCACCTCGCTGTCCAAGTACGTGCCGACCTGTGGTGCCTCCAGCGCCACCACCACGGCCCCCGTCGACACGACGGCCCCCGTCGACACGACGGCCCCCGGTGACAGCACGGTGCCGGCCGACAGCACGGTGCCCGACAGCACCGAGGCCGCCACGACCACGGCGCCGGCCACCGCCACCACCTGATGCGTGCGGTTGTGCTCGTCGGCGGGTTCGGAACCCGTCTGCGGCCGCTCACTTCGTCCATCCCCAAGCCGATGCTGCCGGTGGGCCACGTGCCCATCATCGAGCGGTTGGTCGCCAACCTCGGCCGCAGTGGCGTCACCGAGGTCACGCTCGCCCTGGGCTTCAAGCCCGAGCCGTTCGTGCAGGCGTTCCCCGACGGCGAGTGCTCGGGCGTCGCCATGCGCTACGCCGTCGAGCCCGAGCCGCTCGACACGGCCGGGGCCATCCGCTTCGCGGCCGACGCCGCCGGCATCGTCGACACGTTCGTGGTGGTCAACGGCGACGTGCTCACCGACCTCGACGTGGCCCAGCTGGTGCGTTTCCACCGCGAGAAGAGCGCCGAGGCCAGCATCCACCTGATCGGCGTACCCGATCCCTCTGCGTTCGGCGTGGTCGCGCTCGACGCGTCGGGCCGTGTCGAGCGCTTCGTGGAGAAGCCGGCCCCCGGCACAGCCCCCAGCAACCTGATCAACGCCGGCACCTACGTGCTCGAGCCTTCGGTGCTGGCCCGCATTCCTGCCGGCCAGAAGGTGTCGATCGAGCGGGCCACGTTCCCCGCAGTCGCCGCCGACGGTGGGCTGTACGCGATGGCCACCGACGACTACTGGGTCGACACCGGCCGCCCCGAGCTGTACCTGCAGGCGAACCTCGACCTGCTCAGCGGCATCCGCCGGCACGATCATTGCGTACCGGTGCACCCGCAGGCGGTCGTCCACCCGTCGGCAGTGCTGCACCTGGCCATCGTCGGCCCCGGTGCCCGCGTCGAGGCCGGTGCATCCGTCACCCGTTCGGTGCTGCTGCCCGGCGCCGTCGTCGAGGCCGGTGCCACGGTGGCAGACTCGGTGGTGATGGGCAGGGTTGGTGCCGGTGCCATGGTGCACGACAGCGTGTTGGGCGCCGACGCCTCTGTCGCGCCCGGCGAGCAGCTGAGCGGCGAGCGCCGCCCCGACCCGAACCAGACGTGAACGCGCTGGTGGTGGGTGGCGCCGGGTTCTTCGGCTCGCACCTCACCGAGCGCCTGCTGGCCGGTGGCGACACCGTCGACGTCGTCGACGACCTGCGGTCCGGTTCGCTGGGCAACCTGGCCGACGCCCGCTCGATGGGCGGCGAGCTGAAGATCCACACGCTCGATGCCGCTGCCGACGAGTTCCACGCCCTGGTGGCCCTGCGCACACCCGACGTCATCTACCACCTGGGGTTGCTGCCCCCTGGCCAGCCGGCCGAGGCCAACGCGGCAGCCGCCATCGGCTCGCTGATGTCGGTGCTGGAGGCCGCTCGCTCGCTGGGCGGGGTGAAGGTGGTGGTGCCCCTGTCGGCGGTGTCGCTGTACGGCGACGTTCCGGCCAAGGAGCAGCCGGTGAAGGAGAGCCAGCCCTGGAGTCCGGTGGGGGTGCGTGGCGTGATCTCCCGCTCGGTGGCCGAGCTGCTCACCGTCTACCGCGAGCGCCACGCCGTGGAGTTCACGGCCCTGGCGCTGGCCAACGTGTACGGGCCGCGACAGCGGCCCGACGGTGGCGTGGTGGGTGCGTTCGCGCGGGCGTTGCACGATCGCGTCACGCCCATGCTGCAGGGCGACGGCCGCCAGACCCGCGACTTCCTCTACATCGACGACGCCGTCGATGCGCTGGTCCGTGCCTCGCAGCGGGGCAGCGGGCTGGTGGTCAACGTCGGCACCGGCGTGGCCACCAGCATCCGCGACCTGTGGTCGTTGATGGCCGGCCCCGACGGGCGGCCGCCCGCTCCGTCGCCGCGTCGGCCCGACGACGTCGCACGCTTCGTGCTGTCGCCCACACGTGCCCGGATCCATCTGGCCTGGGCGCCCTGGACGGATCTGGCCGTGGGGCTGCGCGGTCTGGGGCGCGGCGACCGCTGACGCGATTGCTCCCGCCAGGACGTGCAATGATCCGTGGTATGGCCGAGTCGATGCTGGTGGTGGAGGTGGAGGAGGCCGAGCCGCTCGTGCGTCACTGGCGGCGCAAGTACGATCCCAACGCCGCCCTCGGCCTGCCGGCGCACGTCACGGCACTGTACCCGTTCCGTGCACCCGAACTTCTGGGCGAGCGCGACCTCGGGGGCCTGGCCCGCCTCGCGGCGCAGACCGATCGCTTCCAGTTCGCGCTCTCGGCGATCGACGAGCAGCCCGGGGCCATCTCGTTGCGGCCGGTTCCCGACAACCACTTCCGCATGCTCGCGGCGCGGTTGTCCGAAGCCTTCCCCGACCGCCCGCCGCCAGAGGGGCTCGGCGACGCGCAGCCCACCCTGGTGGTCGCCCGCCTGGCCAAGCCCGACGACCAGGCCCGGGTTCGCCAGGCGCTGGCCGTAGGCATCGAAGGCTCCCTGCCCGTGGCATGCGTGGCGACCGCGCTGGCGCTCTACGTCAGCGACCGCGTCGGCATGTGGAGCTGCATCGGTCGTTTTCCGTTCCGCTGACGCCGTCCCGAGGTTCTGGGCTTTCGAGGTTCTGGGCTTTCGAGGTGCCGGTGGCGCGTGTCGGCGGGCCGTGTCAGCGGTTGGTGGGCAGGGCGGCGGCCAGCGAGCGGCGTGCCAGCTCGGCCCCGATCTGCGCAGTGGACATGACGCTGGGCGTGACCACGGCCCGCATGCCGGTGGCTTCCACTGCAGGTGCCAGCGCAGCATCGACCGGGTCGATCACCAGGGTGCCGGCGATGTGGGCGTAGAGGCGGGCGACGCCGACCACTGACGCCTCCATCCCCAGCTCATGCAGCATCCTGTCGGCTGGGCCCTTCAGCGCACTGCCGCCGACGATGGGGGAGATGGCCACCACAGAGTCGCGGCGGGCGGCCAACAGATCGTCGACGCCGGCCAGGGCGCGGATGGGGCCGATGGACACCAGCGGGTTCGAGGGGGCGATCACCACCACCTCGGCGCCTGCCAGCGCCGCTAGCGCACCGCCGGCGAGCGTGGCTGCTGCTGCGCCGTCGAAGCGCACGCTCGACACGGGAACCGAGTGCCGCCGCTGCACGAAGTACTCCTGGAACGACACTTCCAGGGCCTCGTCGCGCAGCGTGACCATCGTGCGCACCTGCTGGTCGGTCATCGGCAACAGGCGCTGGCGCAGGCCCCATGCGCTGGTGATCTCGGCCGTGACCTCGGTGAGCGTCGCCCCTTCGGCCAAGCGGGCCGTGCGGTAGAAGTGGGTGGCCAGGTCGGTGTCGCCGAGGTTGAACCAGGTGGGCGCGGCGGCAGAGCCTGCCGGGCGCACGGCCGCGTAGCGGCTCAGGGCCTCCATCGCTCGCCATGTCTCGTCGCGCAGGCCCCAGCCGCGCTGGGGGTCGATGGCCTCCGCCAGTGTGTAGGTGACGGTGTCGATGTCGGGCGAGA
>JAUSLQ010000129.1 GCA_030645675.1 Actinomycetota bacterium
GCAGCCGCGGCGGTTGCCGTACTGCGGGATGCCGTTGATCACCCGCCAGGTGGGTTCGGCCTGGATGGAGGCCGGCCACCATTCGCCGCCCACGAACGTCGCGGCGCTGTCGTCGCGGGTGAAGCCGCTCCAGATGCCCAGCGCAGCCAGTGTCTGCGTGCCGGCCACGCCGTCGGCGGTGAGCGGCGGGTTGGCCTGCTGGTACGCCTTCACCGCGTCGCGGGTGCTGTTGCCGTAGCTGCCGTCGACGTTGCCGCTGAACACGCCCAGGGCTTTCAGCGTGTTCTGGACGCACTCGGCCGACGGCCCGCGGTCGCCGGGGCTGACCGGCGCGTCGGCCAGGCACGGCGGCGGCGGGGCGTTGTCGACACCCGAGTAGATGCCCATCGCGGACAACGTCTGCTCGCCGGCGTGGCCGTTGACGGTCAGTGGCGGGTTGGCCTGCTGGAAGCTGATGACGCCGTCGAACACCTGCTGGGTGTAGTTGCCGTCGATCGGGCCGCCGTACAGCCCCTTCCACGCCAGCGTCCACTGCACGCAGTACACGCTGGAACCCACGCTGCCGACGATCAGTTCTGCGTCGGCGACGCACGTGCCCATCTCGGGAAGATCGGCGCGCACGGTGGGCGCCCCCACGTCGGTCGCTGCGACCAGCAGTGCCGCTATCGAGATCGCCCGTACGAACGCGCGCATCTGCCCATTCTGCCCGCAGTCCTGCCAGTTCCGGACGCGACCGGGTGCCGGCGAGCTGCGTCCTGCAGCGGCGTCCCTCAGCGGTGGCGGCGGGTCGGCGGGCATGCGCCCGGTCTCGTCGATTCGATTTCGAATTGAACCCACGCTGAGACCCGGCCGATTTGTTTGCCGTTTCGCGGATCTCGCCGTGCCCAGTAGTGGTGTGAACAGCACACAGGGTGAGCGCAGGCTTGCACGGCCCACCGCGCATCGGACAGTATTTCCCCGCGCTCGGGTGGGACGGGTGAGGTTTTGACATGACAATCATCGACACGCCGCGGGCTGCGCCCGCGCGGACGGCGGATCGGATCGAACGGGCATGGGCGGCGGCCCACCCGGTGACTCGGCGCGCCCTGGTGGCGGCCTTCGTCACCGCGGTGGCACTCAGCGCGCTGGTCGGCGCGCCCATGGTGGTGAAGTGGGCGTGCGCAGCGACGGGCGCGCTGCTCGCAGCCGCGGCGTTGGTCGACATGCACGAACGTCGCTTGCCCAACCGATTGCTGGCTGCGGCGCTGCTTGTCACCCTCACCGGAACCGCAGCCGGCGCGGCCGCCACGGGAAGCGCCACGGCCCTTGCGGGCTCGCTGGCCGGTTTGGCCCTTGGCGGCGGCTGCATGCTGGCCGTGCGGCTGACCCGGGGTGTGGGCATGGGCGACGTGAAGATGGCCGCCGTGGTGGGTGCCAGCACGGGGGCGTTCGCCGTCGCCGCCGCGCCGGTGGCCATCGCTGTCGCTGCGTTCAGCGCTGGCTGCTACGGGTTGGCGGCCGGCCGGCGCCGCCTGGCGCTCGGCCCTTCGCTGTGGTTCGGCTGGGCAGTGTCGCTTGGGTTGGTGGCATCGGGGTGGTGGGCATGAGCGCGGCGGGCGGCAGGGTGCGCAGCCGGGTGCGCACCCAGTGGCTGGCGCTGGGCGCGGCGCTGGTGGTGCTGGCCGGGGTGCTGGTGGCATGGGCGCTGACCCAGGCAGCCGACCGGGTGCAAGTGGTGCAGGTGGCCCAGGCCGTACCGGCCGGCGAGGTGATCGAAGCAGCCGACCTCACCGTCACTGGGGTGGCCTTCGACGCCGAAGTGCAGGGGCTGGTGCCGGCCGGCTCGCTGGAGAAGCTGGTCGGCCGCGTCGCCGCCGTCGACATGCAGCCGGGCTCGCTGCTGCAGGTGGGCATGTGGCGCGACGCACCGCAGCTCGCCGCCGGCGAGGAGAGCGTGGGCGCGCTGCTGCAGCTGGGCCGCTTCCCGGCCGGTCTGGTGCGCGGCGACCTCGCGGTGGCGGCTCCGCTGGACGCTGCCGGTACCGGCCCGGTGGTGGTCGTGCGCGTGATCGACCTGCAGGTGCTGGACGACGGCGACCTGTCGGTCACGCTCGCCGTCGCCCAGGCCGACAGCGTCAGCGTGGCGCAACTGGCCGCCAACGACCAGCTGGTGCTGGTTGGCCGGGCACAGGAGGTCGCGCCGTGATCATCGCCGTCGGGTCGTGGCGCGGCACTGGTGCATCCACCACCGCCCTGCTGGCTGCGCACTGCCTGGCACTCTCCGACGCCGCAGGTGCGTGGCTGCTGGAGGCCGACCCCGCGGGCGGTGTGCTGGCCGGCCGCGTGCGCCTACCGGCGGCCGCAGTGGGAGGGCTGGAACGGGTGGCGTTCCCCACCGAGCGCGGCTCCGCAGCCGACGCGTTCGCTGCCGTGGCGCACACCGCCGGGTCATTACGCGTGGTCTCCGCCCCCGCCGACCCGTTCCGCTCGTACGCCTGCCACCAGCCGCGTCTGCCGTGGGTGCAGTCGCTGCGCGACCTGCCGGGCTCGTTGGTCGTCGACGTCGGGACCCTGCGTGGCGGTACGCCGGTGTGGCCCATCCTCGTGCTGGCCGACGTGGTGCTGCTCGTGTGCTCGCCGGAGGTCAGCGCGGCGGTGGCGGGCAGCGAGTGGATGCACGCCGCCGGCCGTGTGTCGCCGACCGACCCGGGGCTACTGGATGCGAAGGCGCGGCTGGTGTTCGTCGACTCGCCGGGTGGGGTGGCGTTCCCCCGCGCCACCCTGCTGGGCGAGCTGGGCGACACGTGCGCCGGCTGGCTGCCGTGGGAGCCGGCGACGGTGGACCTCGTGCACCGCGGCGCGACCGCGAACGATCGCCGCTTGCGGCGCAGCGCGCTGATGGCAGCCGTGAACCAGATGGTGCTGGCCATCACGCCTCCGACTGGCACGCCTCCGACTGGCACCGTTGCGACTGGCACCCTCGCGACTGGCACCGTTCCGACTGGCACCCATTCGAACGGAGGGGGGCGATGACCGACGAGGCGCTCGATCAGCTGGCCGCCGAGGTGCGCCGCCAGTGGGGCGACCGCCTGCCGCTGCCCGCACGCGACGAGACCGCCGCCGACCGCGAGCTGCGCGAGGAGATCACCCGCGACGTGCTGGACCGTGTGGTGCTGCCCGAGCTGCAGCACCAGCGGATGGTGGCCCGCCTCACCCCGCTGACCTTGGAGCAGCACTCCACGCTGATCGATCTGGTCGTCTCCGAGATCTTCGGCTTGCCCCGGCTGCTGAACGTGTTGCGCGACCCACACGTCACCGACGTGCTGGTGTTCGGCGCCGACCCTGTGCGCGTCGAGCGCACCGACGGCAGCCACCAGCTGTTGCCGCCGCTGGTGCGCCGCGATCGCGACCTCGAGCGCATCATCTACGACACGGCCACCCTGCGCCGCCGCCCGTTCAACCGCGAGAACCCCTTCGTCGACCTGGAGCTGGAGCCCGGTGTCCGTTTCCACGGCGAGGGCTTTGACGTCGTGCAGCGCCCGCTGGTCACCATCCGCCGCGCGGCCGTGTTCGGGCTGGGGCTCGACGACTTGGCCCGGCGCGGCATGCTGGACCACGGCGCGGTGGCCCTGCTGCGAGCGGCGGTCGCCGCCGACATGAACATCGTCGTCTGCGGCCGCATGGGCTCGGGCAAGACCACGTTGCTGCGGGCCCTGGTGGCAGAGGTCGACGAGCACGACGTGATCGTCAGCGTCGAGACCGACTTCGAGCTGAACATCGCGACCATGGGCCGCCACCGCTACGTGCACGCGTATCAGTCGCGGGTGCCCAGCACGAACGACGGCGTCGGCATCTCGTGCCACGACATGATGGTTCCGGCCGTGCGCACCCGTGCCGATTGGATCGTGGTGGGCGAGGTGCGCGGCGCCGAGGGCGGCGCCTTGGTGCAGGCGATGTCCATCGGCCAGGGAGCGATGGCCACCGTGCACGGCGGCTCCGCCAGAGACGGCGTCGAGCGGCTGGCCGAGCTGATCGGCTACCACAACGGCGTCGAGCTGCGGATGGCCCGCTGGCAGGTGTACCGCAGCATCGATCTGGTGGTGCACGTCACCGGCGACAACGCGTCGGGCCGCTTCGTCACCGAGATCGCATCGCCATCCGTGGAGGAGGACGGCGCCCGCTTCATCCTGCACCGGCTGTTCAGCCCCCGCTCCGACGCCCACGACCGCCGCGCCCGTCCGGCATCCGAGCCGCAGCGGCAGATGCTCGATCGCCTGCGCGCGGCCAGCCCCGAGTTCTCCACCCACTGGTGGCACGGCGGCAGCGAGACGCATCATCCATTGCACGCCGGCGGCGCACGTGCGCAGGTGGTGCGCTGACATGAACGCATCGTTGCCGCCCACGGCCGTGGCGTTCGCCACCTGCGTGCTGCTGGCCGCAGCACTGCTCGCTGTGCTGCGCGCGTTCGCACCGCGCCGCCCGCTGGTGGCGACGGCGGCATCGACCCCGTCGGCCCTGGCGGGCATCAACGGAAACCGGGCGGCGGTGGGCATGGCCGCTGGCTTCCTGGTGCTGCTGGCCACCCGCTGGCTGCTGCTGGCCGTGCTGGTTGGTGCGCTGGTGGTGTTCTGGCGGCGGCTGCTGCACGACACCCGGGCAGACGACGAACGCCGCCGCATCGAAGGCATCGCCAAGTGGTTGGAAGACCTGCGTGACACGTTGCGCGGCTCGGCGATGGGCGCCGAGGAAGCGCTGGAGCAGGTGGCGTTGCGCCCGCCCGACGCGATCGCGGCGGCGTTGCGCACGTTCGCCCTCCGCCGCCGCCAGGGCTTCCGCACCGAAGACGCCTTGGCAGATCTGGCCGAGGAACTGGCCCATCCCACGGCCGACGCAGCGATCGCCGCGATCCGGCTGGTGATCGGCGGCTCCACCAGCGCCGGCCGGCTGTACGGCACCGTGCACGCCCTTGCGGCCGCCGCGCGCGACGAGGTGACGGCCCGCGAGCGCATCGACCGCACTCGGGCCGTGTACCAGTCGAGCATGAAGCGGCTGGTCGTCATCGGGGCGGTGCTGGTGGCGTACCTGAAGGTCGCCGGCGGCGACCTGCTGCGGCCATACGACACCGCGGTCGGCCAGGTGGTGCTGCTGCTGCCGTTGGGGATGTGGCTGGGGTGCGTGTTGTGGCTGCGTTCGCTGTGCCGGTACGAGCTGCCCGCCCGCTACCGCATCGTCGGCTCCGATGCCGCGGAGGTGGCCAGGTGAACCCGTTGCAGGTCGGCGCCGCGGCGGGTGTGCTGGTGGCCGGGGGCGTGTGGTGCGTAGCCCGCGCCTTTCAGCGCGCGCCGCGCTCGGTGGCCGCAGCCCACCACCGCATGTTCGGCAGCGCCGCCGGGCCGGTGGGTGCGGAGCTGGGTGCCGCAGCCGCGGGGGTACGCCGGTCGCCCGTCGCCGGCCTCACCGAGCACCTCGCCGGCACACTGGCCGCCGGCCCGGCCGGGCGCTGGGCCGTTCGCTACTTCGGCGCCGGCTTGCAAGTGGTGGGCCTCAGCGCCGTCGACGTCGTCTCACGGGTGCTGGCGGCAGCCGGGCTGATGTTGTTCGCGATGGTCAGCGCGGTGGCCGCGCTGACCGCGATGGGCATGCTGCCGTTGTCGCCCGCGTGGCTGGTGCTGGCAGTGGTGGCGGCCGGGCTGGCGGGCTGGACGGCTGTCCACGACGTGGCCACCAAGATCGAGCGCCGCCGTCGCGAGCTGCGCCACGCGGCCAACGACTTCGTGCAGCTGGTGGCTGTCGGGCTGACCACCGACCAGAGCGTGGAAGAGGCAATCCGCTTCGCGCTGGCGGTGGGCGCCAGCGACGCGTTCGACTCATTGCGCCAAGAGCTGCACACCGCACCCCAGCGCGGCGTGCCCGTGTGGGAGGCGCTGCACGAGTTCGGCGTGCGCTACGACGTGCGCGAGCTGGCCGAGTTCGCGGCTTCCATCGAACGGCAAGGCACACAGGGCGTGTCCATCAGCGACACCGTCGCATCGTTGGCCGCGGCCATGCGCGCCAAGGCGCTCGACCAGCTGGAGCGCGAGGCCGACAAGGCCAACGCCAACCTCTCCGGCCCCACCATCGGTTTCGTGGTCACCACGATCGTGTTCCTGGCCTACCCACTCGCGCAGCGCATCAGCGAGGCGTTCGGCGGCTAGGCGCGGTTGCACGGCTGCGCAGCCTGGCGCCGCAACTCATCGACGCATCAACTCATCAAGTCTCAACCAACAACAACAGCAAACCTCAGAAGGGAATCGGCGGATGACTGAACAACTGCTTCCACTGGCGGTGTGGGTGCAGGTGGCCTATGGCAACCTGCACGCCCGCGCCCTCGATGCCTGGGCCGCACGCGGCGAGGAGGACGGCGTCGACGAGGCCGTCACCAAGATGATCTGGCTGGCGGTGGGCATCGTGGTCGCGCTCGCCGCGACGGCGTTCTTCCTCGCCAAGTTCAACCAGGCCAAGGACAGCGTCCCCGACCCGGTGCCCTGAGCACTTCCGTCCTGAGCCTCGCCACCTGATCACGATGCCGTCACAACGTCGCTCCGAACCCGGTCAACGAAGTTGCGCGCCGCAGGTGCGCCGTGCTCCCGTTCGCGATCACGGCGCGGTCGACGTGTCGGTGCAGATGCTGTTCGGCTTCATCGCCGTGCTGTTTGCACTGCTGCTGCTGTTCGAGGTGGTGGCCTACTGGCACGCCCGAAACGTGTTCGACGAAGCGGCGGCCGAGGGCGTGCGGGTGGCCGCGGCATACGACGGCGACTGTGCCGACGGCATCGCTGCGGCCGAGGCGATGGTGCGCCGCCACGGCGGTACATGGGGCAGCGGCACGCGGGTCACGTGCACCGACGGGGCCATCGTCACGGTCACTGTCGCCGGCCGCACGCCGGGTGTGCTGGGCAACGGCCTGGGCCTGCGCACCAGCGTCTCCGAGTCGGCGCCGAAGGAGGGCTGACGTGCGCCACGTTCTGCGATCCACCGCTCTCCGCTGGCGCGACGAGGAGGGCATCGCCACGCCTGTGGAGATGATGTACCTGCTCGTGTTCTGCATCGTCGCGGTGTTGTTCCTGGGCTTCGTCGGGCGGCTGCATGCCGCCGGTGTCGAGGTCACCAATACCGCCCAATCGGCCGCACGGGCGGCGTCGCAGGCCGCGGGCCCGTCCGAAGGTCGGCGGGCGGTGGCCGATGCTGTCGCCGCATCCGCTCTTGCTCGACGGTGTGAAGGGGGCCCGCGCACGGCGATGTCGTGGGCGCCGTCGGCCACGGGCAGTTGGCAGGGCGGGGCGGTCACCGTCGAGGTCTCGTGCACCGTGCGCAACCAGACGCTGACCGGCGTGTGGTCGCCCGGCGTGCGCACCGTCGTGATGCGCGACACCCAGCCGATCGACAGGTACCAGCGATGATCGGGCACGGGCACGGGTACGGGCACGGGCAGCAGCGTGATCGCGGCTCGATCTCGGTGGTGATGCTGCTGCTGCTGGTCATTGCGCTGGGTGGCGCCGGGTTGGTGGTCGACGGTGGGCGGGCGATGGTGGCCCGCCGCCATGCGGCCAACACCGCCGAGGCCGCGGCGCGGGCCGCCGTGTCCACCGCCACGCCGCTGAGCGGGTTCGACCGCAGCAAGGCGCGGGCTGCCGCGCTGGACTACGCGGCCCGCGCCGGGGTACCCGCCCGCGACGTGACCGTGGAAGTGGGTGCCGACTTCGTGTCGGTCACCGTTGTCGAGCGGCGCTCGACCGTGTTCCTCATCTTGGGTGGGCAGGAAACCATGACCGTGCGCGCCACGGGCACCGCCCGCGTCATCTACTCGGATTGATCAGATCGAAAGGACGGCCGGCGATGCGTGCAACGCGCGCCCTGCTACGAGTGCTCACCCTTGCCCTGCTGGCCGTGCTGCTGGTGGGAGTACCGGTGTTGGTGGTGCGCCTCATCGGCATGCCGCTGCCCGGTGCGCACCAGATCCGCGCTGCCTGGCAGCACCGCCGTGTCGATGGCGACCTGGTGTTGCGCATCGGCGCCGCCGTGTTCTCCGTGCTGTGGCTGTGGTTCGCCCTCACCGCGCTGGCCGAGTTGTGGAACGTGCTGTCGTGGCGGCTGGGCGGGGGCAGGGCCCGGTTGGCGCCGGTGCCGCCCGGTCCGTCGGGGTGGGTGCGCGCACTGGTGCGTTTCGTGGCCGTCTCGTCGGTGTCGGCCACCGCCGCGCTGGGCAGCCTGGTGCCGGTGGCCCGTACTGCGTCGGCGGTGGCGCCGCGCTCCCCGGTGGCATCGGCGGTCGTGTCGTCGAACTCGTCGGCGGCTGCTCACGCCGGTCGTCCCACTCATCAGGCCAATGGGCGCGAGACACCGTTCTCCGTGGCGCGCGAGTTGGGCCGGCCCGAGTTGCGCGACCGGATCATCGAGCTGAACAGCGGCCGCCAGGCCCCCGACGGCTCGGCCTGGCAGGGCGGCGTGTTCCCGTTGGGGATGAAGGTGGTGCTGCCGGAGGAAGCGGATGCACGGCCGGCGGCACAGGTGGCCCCGCATGCGGTCGCGCAGGCAGTGCCGACGTTGCTGGGCGCGGCCCACGAGGTGGAGGCGGGCGACTGCTACTGGCAGATCGCCGACGACCACCTGGCGGGAGTGCTGGACCGGGACCCCACGCCACCGGAGGTGCTGGCGTACACGAACGCGCTGATCGAGTTCAACGACGACCTGCTGGGCCACCGCGACCCAACCTTGATCGTGCCCGGCGAGTTGGTGATCCTCACCGACGCCGGCCTGCCTCACGACGGGTCGGTCGCCGCGCCGACAGTCGTGCCCGCAGCGCCCGCCCTGCCCGGGCCGCCTGTCGTGCCGGTCGTGCCCGCAGCCGTGCCCGAAGTTCCAGCCGTTCCCGAAGTGGCGGCCGTGCCCGAACTGGCGGTCGTGCCCGCAGCCGTTCCCGAAGTGGCGACCGCCGAGCTGCCCGCCGAGTCGCCACCCCCCGGTGACGTGGGTGTTCCGGCCGTGCCGCCGGCGAGCGAGCAGGCGTTCCCGGCGGTGCCCGTGGCGCCCGTGGCGCCCGACCGACCCGCGGCGCCCGTGGCGCCCGTGGCACCCGACCGACCCGCAGCGCCCGC
>JAUSLQ010000057.1 GCA_030645675.1 Actinomycetota bacterium
CACGCAGGCCCTGGCCAAGCGCATCACGCGCAGGGTGGACTTGCCGTGCAACCGCGGCAGGTGGCGGATCTCCATCTCGGTGATGCGGGCGCCCGAGCGCACCGCGCCAACGGCCAGCAGGATGGACGGCGCGAACGCATCGGCGGGCATGCGCCGGGCCACATGGCGGTAGAGGCTGGAGCGCACGAGTTTGAACGGCACGTTGGCATCGCGCAGGTGCCGCCGGGCCAGCAACGACACGATCAGCCGGGTGAAGCGAGTCAGCACCAGGCGGTGCCGTGGGTCGTGGCGCGTCGCGCGCACCCCCATCAGCAGGTCGCTCTGCTCGCGCACGTTCCAGAAGCCGGCGAACTGCGCGAGATCGACCTGGGCGTCGGAGTCGATCTGGAAGATCCACTCGCCGTGGGCCGCATCCCAACCACGACGCACGCTGATGCCGTGGCCGACGTTCGCCGGATTGGCCAGCACGCGGATGCGCGGATCGGCTGCCGTCGCCGTCTCCAACACCGCAGCGGTGTCGTCGGTGCTGCAGTCGTTCACCACCACCAACTCGCTGCCGGGAACCGCGTCCAGCACGTGCTGCACGATCGCGGCCAGCACGTCGGCGATCACCGCTGCCTCGTTGTAGACGGGCATCACCACCGACAGCGGGCAGCCCGCCGCTCCGCCATCCGTCTCGCCGGTCATGACCACGCCTCTTCGGGTGTGCCCCGCACCAGCAGGCGCGCCGTGTCGATGCCCATCTTCACCGCGTGATCCATGTTCCCCAGTTCGTAGCGCCACGCGCCGAACCGGCCCCGCGAGTAGATGCCGAGTTCCATCAGCCATGGCTGGATCGAGGCGAGTGCGGCGTCGCGGCCCAACGTGGGAACCGGGTAGGCGCAGTCGATGTGCTCCACGTGCACGCTGGCGATCCCCGCGTGCGGCGGCACCAGGCCAGCGCGGCGCAGGGCGGCATCGACCCGCTCGGCCAGCCCCTTGCGCTCCAGCGGCCTCCAGGGCGAGCTGGCGATCTCGGTCATCCACGAGCTGTACCGGTCGGTGCGGCCCTCGGGCACGTTTGCCGGTGCGTACTTGGCGAAGTTGGTGGCGCGGTAGAACGGGACATCGGGCTCGGGGAAGTACAACCACGAGCGGTCGTCCTCCAGCGGGGCCTCGTACCCGATGCCCACGACGGTGACGCTGTTGTGCACCAGCGCATCGGCCGCGCACAGCACCCGTTCCGGTGCGCTCGCGAGGCAGCGCACCAGCGCGTCGAGCGCACCGGTCCAGACCAGGTGGTCGTAGTGGATCTGCTCGCCGGCGGTGGTGACGATGCGGGCCACGGGGTCGATGGACAGCACAGCGCTGTCGTAGCTGATGTGCTTGCCAAGTGGTTGCGCGGCGCGGCGGTAGATCTCGCCCGTGCCGCCGGCCGCAGGAAACGCGAACAGGTTGTTCGGGCCCCAGCCGGGGTCGTCGGTGCGGTGCACCAACGAGTGCAGGGCCTGCTGCCACGGCACCACCGAGACCCGCTCGGCGATCCAGCCGGCGCTCATCTCGTGCGCGGGGTGGGCCCACACCTTCTCGTTGTAGGGCTGCATGAACTGGCGCACGATGCCGGCGCCGAACGTGCGCGCCATCCACGAGCCGAAGTCGTCGGCGGCGGCCAGAGCAGGCTCGTCCGGTGCGGCGGCGGGTTCGTCCGATGGTGCAGGTGCCGGCTCCGCCGGCCAGGGGGCGGCGAGGCCCGCCTGCACGAGGCCGACGATGGCCTCCTCGGCCAGCTCGGCGGGCAGGTGATGCAAGTTGTTCTGGAACGGGTAGGGCACCCACTGCCCGGCAATGCGCACGAACGACGACCGCTCGTGATGCAGCAGATCGCTGCCCATCACCTCCGCCAGAACGCGATCGAACTCGCCGTAGTGGGAGAACACCACGTGGCCCCCGAGATCCCAGGTGAACCCCTGCGAGTCGACCACCGACGAGGCCAGGCCGCCGGGGTGCCCGGCCGCCTCCAGCACGCGGAAGTCGGCATGCCCCAGCGCCAGCAGCTCCCTCGCGCAGCCGATGCCGCACGGGCCGGCGCCGACAACGACGATGCGCCCCGGTGACATTCGCCGCAGGCTAGCCGCACCCTGCCGTCACGTCGCCGAGCGTGGCCGCAGCAGGGTGATAGCCTTGTGAGAACGTGAAACGACGGGAGCAGACCATGCGGAAAGCGGTGACGAACGGGGCGCTGGTCGCTGCTGTCGCGCTCGCGTTCAGCATGGTCGTCGCCGGCAACAACGGCATCCAGGCGGCGGCCCCGGCCGGTATCGACCCGTGCATCACGCCCACCGCAACCGCCATCGCGACGGCAACGGCAACGGCAACGGTCACGCCGACGGAAACCGCCACCCCGACCGCCACCGCCACCCCGACCGCGACGCCGACGCCCACCGAGACGCCCACCCCGACTGCGACGCCGACGCCCACCGAGACGCCCACCCCGACTGCGACGGCAACGGCAACGGCAACCCCGACTGCCACGTCGCCGCCGGGGCCCACCCCGACTGCGACGGCCACACCGCCTCCGGGGCCCGGTCGGGCGCAGGCACAAGACCCGTGCTCCACGCCGTCGCCCACGCCCACCACCGATCAGGGCTCCGGTGGCGGCGTCACCACCACCACGGCCAGCCGTGGGTTGCCCAGCACCGGTGGCAACCCCTCGACGCTGGCACCGCTGGGCATCACCGCCTTGCTGCTCGGTGTGCTGCTGCTGGGTGTCGTCGCCGTCAAGCGATCGAAGCCATCCGGCCGCCCGACCGGCTGACCGGCCGACCAAGCCCCACTTGAGCTACCTGGTCGCGCCCGCGGCGCCACCGGTTCAGCGCTGTGCCCGTCGCCGGGCCCGCCACAGGTCGGCGAACATCGCCACCCCGTCATGCACCACGCGCACCTTGCTGTCGCCGCCTTCGCACCACCGCACCGGCACCTCGCGGATCGTCGCTCCGGCCGCGTGCAGGCGCAGCAGCAGCTCCACCTCGTACGCGTAGCCGTCTGTCTGCAGCCGGGCGGCATGCTCACGCAGCACGTCGCCGCGGAACAGCTTGCAGCCGCACTGCGGGTCCGACACGCGCAACGGGGTGACCACCCGCACCGCAGCGCGGAACGCCGCCGCGGCGACTCGCCGCCCGATGTTGCGGGCCGGCTCGATCTGCGCCCCGGCGATCAGCCGGCTGCCGAGCACGGCATCGGCATCACCCGCAGCCACCGCCCGCAGCATCTCCGGCAGCACCGCCAGGTCGGCGGCCAGGTCGGCGTCGATCACCAGCACCGCCTCGCCGGTGGCCGCGAGCGCACCCGCGCGCACCGCCGCACCTTTGCCCTTCCCGCGGGCGGTCGACACCAGACGCACGCGCGGTTCGTCGGCTGCCGCTGCCGACACGATGGCCGCCGTGCGGTCGGTGCTGCGGTCGTCGACCACCACCACCTCCCACCCGTTCACCGGCATGTCCGCGAGGGTGGTCACCAGCACCTGCAACGAGCCGCCGATGCGGCGTTCTTCGTCGTAGCACGGCACCACGACCGACAGGCTCACCGGCAGCGGCGACATCGTGGCGACTGTAGCCGTCGGCCCTCACCTGCAGCCGAAACGCGACAGGGCCCGGGGCCGAAACCCCGGGTCCTGCAGCATTCTGTTCAGATCGAGCGGCCTTGCGGCCGCCGCCATCACTTGACTTCTACGGTCGCGCCGGCCTCGACCAGCTTCGCCGTGCAAGCTGCGAGCGGCCTTGCGGCCGCCGCCATCACTTGACTTCTACGGTCGCGCCGGCCTCGACCAGCTTCGCCTTGGCCGCCTCGGCGGCGTCCTTGTTGGCCTTCTCGAGCACGGGCTTCGGGGCCGCGTCGACCAGGTCCTTGGCTTCCTTCAGGCCCAGGCTGGTCAGCTCGCGCACGACCTTGATGACCTGGATCTTCTGGGCGCCGGCGTCCTTGAGGATGACGTCGAACTCGTCCTTCTCCTCTTCGGCCGGGGCGGCGGCAGCGGCGCCACCAGCGGCGGCAACAGCCACCGGGGCAGCGGCGGTCACGCCGAACTTCTCCTCAAATGCGTCGAGGAGCTCCTTGAGCTCGATGACGGTGAGGTTGCTGATTTCTTCGAGGATGCTTTCCTTCGACATTGCGGTGTTTCTCCTAGTGAGTGCTTGTGTACTTCAGTGGGTGTGCGTCGGCGAGCCGACACGAGGCCTGCGAATCGCTCCGCCGGCCATGAGTGGTCGGCTGCTCAGGCAGCCTCTTTCTGTTCGATGAGTGCCTTGAGGCCGTAGGCGAAGTTGCGGGGCAGTGCCTGCAACAGACCTGCGGTCTTCACCAGCGGCGCCTGCAGTGCACCGGCGAACATCGCCAGCAACACTTCACGGCTCGGCAACTCGGCCAGGGCTTCGACGTCTTTCGCGGTCAGCACCTTGCCGTCCATCACGCCGCCCTTGATGACGAGCATCGGGTTGGCCTTGGCAGCATCACGCAGTGCCTTGGCGACACCGGCGACATCGCCGCTGACGAACGTGACACCGGACGGGCCCAACAGCATTTCGTCGAGACCTTCCACGCCGGCCT
Source organism: Actinomycetota bacterium (assembly GCA_030645675.1). Lineage (GTDB taxonomy): Bacteria > Actinomycetota > Acidimicrobiia > Acidimicrobiales > Ilumatobacteraceae > UBA668. The sequence continues at coordinate 4,582 of JAUSLQ010000057.1, forward strand.
TCGCGGCGCCGAGACGAGCCAGGGTGTTCTTGTACACCTTGTACTCGCCGCCGACATCGCGGAGCTGACGACGCAGGCCGGCCAGTTGGCCGACGCGCAGACCGCGGTACTCGGTGATGATCACCGCATCGGCTGCAGTGAGCTTGGCGGCGACTTCGTCGACCACCGCGACCTTCTCTGCACGGGGGTTCTCTGTAGTCATGAATTTCCTCCTCTCGCTTCAACTCGGGGTGCTCGCATTGCAGCGAACACCGCGAGGAGCGAGCACAGGAGGAAACCTGCGAACGATCCGGCGAAGTATTCACCTCGGCTGGTGGAACGAATCCATTGTCCGGTGCCACATCCGACGTGTGATCGGAAGGGGCGGTGGGCCAGCGGTCTACGGCGAGCGACCGGTTTGTTTGTCGCAGGAAGGCTAACGCCCACCCGCGCGAACGCCTACCTGCCGCGCACGACGTGCGAGGTGCGCCAGCCGGCCGACGGGCGCGCGGGCGTCAGAGCGACAGGACCAACCGCACCCCATCGTCGACGGATTGCTGCAGCGCGAAGGGCAGACGCGAAACCCGCCCGGTGAGCGCCCGCTTGTCGATCGTGATCAGCTGACTGACGTTGACCACCGAGTCGCACGGCAGGCGGCTTTCTTCCGCCCGCACCAGCACGTTGCCCGGGGCCTCCGCCAGCGCGAGGTTGGAGGTGACCACCGCGACCACCACCGTGGCGATGCGGGAGCGGTTCACGGCATCCGACTGCACCACGAGCACCGGCCGGTTGCCGGCGGGCGCCGCCCCCTGACCACCGCCGAGGTCGCTCCACCAGAGGTCGCCCCGCTCGATCACCAGGTGTCGCCGATCGCCCGCACCTGCGCGGCCACCACCTCGGCATCGACCGAGAGCGGCTCACGCGAGTCGACGCCGTCGTGCGAGTAAACGGCGTCGAAGCGAGCCGTCAGTTCGTCGTCGCCGGGCGGCCCCAGGTACGCCTCGAGCGCGCGCACGTACAACTCGCTGCGCGACATGCCGAGCCGGCGCGCGACGAGGTCTGCGCGGCGAAACGTGACATCCGGAACCGAAACAGCCGTCTTCACGACCACGAGTATAACCAGGTATGACCATCTCTGCCGCTCGAACGCCATCGCCCTACACGGCGCGGGCGTACGTTGCGTACTACTTCCTGAATGCGCGCGCCCACCGACCTCACCGAGTTCATCGCCTCCCACCACACCCGGTTGGTGGGCGTGGCCGCGCTCAGCACGGGCGATCGGCAGCACGCCGAGGACATCGCCCAGGAGACCTGGGTGCGCCTGTGCCAGCACTGGGATCGCGTGCAGGCCGGCACCGACCCGTGGCCGTACACGGTGACGATCGCACTGAACCTGTGCCGCAGCCGCTGGCGGCGGATGCGAGTGCGCTGGCGGGAAGTGCCCCACCACGGCGGCGCTCACGACCTCACCGTGCCCGAACTCGCCGACGACCACCGGCTGGAGGTACTGGACGACGGCCTGCTGCAGCTCAGCCCCCGCCAGCGCGAGGCGATCGTGCTGCGCTACTACGCCCAGCTCTCGGTTGCCGAGACGGCGGAGTCGATGCGGTGCGCCGACGGCACCGTGCGAGCGCTGACCCACCAGGCGATCACCGCCTTGCGAGCCCACATCGCCGGCGCCGACACCCGCCGCGCTGCACCAAGCCCCGCCGACACCCACCACGCCGATGCCCACCACGCCGATGCCCCACAGGGAGTGCCCCATGTCTGACCTGACCGATCTGCTCGAGCGCATTGCCCCAGACCCGACCATCGCGCCCGACGCCGAGTGGCTGTGGCATGCCGGCCGCGGCCGTCGCCGCCGCGGGCAGGTGGTGCGCGTCGCCGCCGTGCTCGCACTGGTGGGTGCGGCGGTGGGTGCACTGTCGATGCGTGATGGCCACGAGCTACGCCCGGCGGGCAGCTCGGTGCCCGCAGGTTCCGCCGCAACCACGGTGCAGCCGGTGGTGCCCGTGCCCACCTACGCGGGCACGGTCGGCAGCGAGCACAGGCTCACCTGGCAGCAGTTGGCCCAGCCTGCGTTCGACCTCACCGGCTACTCGTACGTCGGCACGTTCACCGACGGCCGCCTGGTGCTGTGGAACGGCACCGAGTCGATGGAAGCGGTCGACGAACCCCGCGACGTGCGGCTGGCGTTCTACGACGCGACCACCGATTCGTGGACACGCTCGGCTCCGTTCCCGGTCCCCCAGCAGTTCGGCAACGACGCCGAGGTGTCGGTGAGCGACCACGTGGTCGTGCGCCAGTACGACAACGGCGACGATCCGATCGGCAACCGCTTCGCGGTGTACGTCCCCGCGGCCGATACGTGGACTGCATCCCCCGAGATGGACGTTGCCGCCGGGTCGCTGGAGTGGGCCTACGACGGCACCACGATCGCAGCGCTCACTGCGCCACCGTTCGACTACGTCTCGACGATGGCCATCGCCCGCTGGGTCGTCGGCAGCGATGCCTGGACCGTGGGCGCGCCTTCGCCGCTGGCACAGCGCGGCTGGCCCGGGCTGACCCACGACGGCCCACTGCTGGCGGTCTACGGCGGCCTGACGGACGAAGCAGGCGCAGCGACCGAGCCGCTTCCGGCCGGCGACCCAGCTGTCACCGGTCCGACGGTCGGGCTGGCCGAGCAGCCTGGGCTCGCCGCGCTGGACGGTGCCATCTACGACGTCGCCACCGACACCTGGCAGATGATCGAGCGGTCGCCCCTGCGGGGGTCGATGGGGCCCACATTGATGTTCGCCGGTACGGCGCTGGTGGTCAGCGGTGGCCAGAGCCCTGCGTTCCAGCGCGGCTCGTGGCAGACGGCACTGTACGCGCCGGGCATCGGCTGGCAGCTGGTGCGAGCCCACGACGACGTCACCCCGGCGGACGAACTGCCCTCCACTTCGCACCAGCGGCACTCGCTGCTCGGCCAGTCGTTCGAGGGCTGGTTCACGCTCGACGCCCCGTACGCCGACTGGCGGGCCTTCCCCGGCGCGCCGGTGCAGACCAGCTGGGAGCCGAACGCGTTGGGTCTCGGCCGCTACCTGCAGGCGACGAAGGCCACCGACGGAACCGTGCAGTTCGTGTACGTGGACAACACGGTCGCGACCCAGGTGCCCACCGTGCCCTTCACGACCTCCGGCGAGAGCGGTTGGGCGACGGTGGTGGCGCCGACGAGCGACGGAGTGCTGTTGGTCTCGTCGCTCGACCTGACGGTGTGGATGCTGCAGGTCGACGGCTGACCGGCGCCGGCCGGCGCCGGAACTGTGTCAGACCCGCATGCGATGATGCGTACATGAGTTCGTTCGGTGTGCCGCCGGTGGCAGAGATCCAGGACATGGCACCGGGCGACCTCGAAGCGCTGGCACGCGAACTGGATGCTCAACGACGTGTCATCGAGGCGCGGATCGCGACGTTGGTGCACCGGGTCGGTGAAGCCGGGGCGCACCTGGTCGATCGGCATCGCACACCGAAGGCGTGGGGCCGAGCGGCATGCAACTGGTCCAGTGGTGAAGCCGGGCGCTTCGCACGCGCCGGGGCGATGCTCGCCCGTTTCCCTTCTGCCGCCGAACACGCCTCGCAGGGCGAGCTGGGGGTCGCCCAGAT
>JAUSLQ010000059.1 GCA_030645675.1 Actinomycetota bacterium
CGCCAGCGGGTCAGCCGCGGCGGGGGGTCAGCCGAGGCGCAACGTCTCCAGCGGTTCCAGCCGCGCCGCCCGCACCGCCGGGTACATCCCGGCCATCACCGAGATCACGACGGCCAGCGCGATGCCGGCCGGCACCAGCACCGGCTGCAGGGTGAACACCCAGCCGGCCACGGCCACACCCACCGCGATCGAGAGCACCCCCAGGGTCACGCCGAGGATGCCGCCGAGCACGCCCACGACGATCGCCTCGAAGATGAACTGCAGCGCGATCGTGCTGCGGGTGTGCCCCAGCGCACGGCGGATGCCGATCTCGCTGGAACGCTGGATGACGGAGATCGACATCACGTTGGCGATGCCGATGCCACCGACGATGATCGCCAGCAGGCCCATCGAGACCACGATCAGCTGCAGCTGGCGGTCGCTCTGCGAGGCCAGCTCCAGCGCCTCCGACTTCAGCTCGGTCTGCACCTCGTCGGGGCCGCCCAGGTTCACCGCCACCTTCAAGGCTTCGGCTGTCGCGTCCTCGCGGCCCTCCTGAGCTCGCACGTAGAGCTTGTTCGGGAGGATGTCGTCGTCGACGAAGTCGTCGTCGGCCGCGTGGAACGGGATGAACACGGCATTCGTGAACGCTGGCTCCAGCTCCACCTCTGACAACACGCCGATCACGGAGTACTCCAGCCCGTTGAGCAGGATGGAACGCACCTCGCCGGGCAGGTAGTCGAACTCGCGGGCGAGGCCGATGCCGATCACCGCCGTGCGCGACCCGGTCTGTTCGTCGAACTCGTTCAGCCAGCGCCCGCTGACCAGCGGTACCTCCAGCACCTCCGGCAACGCGGCGTCGCCGGCCAGCACGGGCACGGGCACCGTCTCGAACTGCTCCGTCGCCTCCTCGTACGGGGCGACGACGATGTTCGACAGCTCGACCACCGCCGACACGCTCTGCACCGTGATCACGGTGCGAGCGCGCTGCACCGCATCGGCAGGCAGGGTCGGGTTCTGCCCGCCGAACGAACTGGCGGCAGACGCCTCGATCAGGTTGGTGCCCAGCTCGGCCACCTTGCGTTTGAGGTCGCCCTTGGCGCTGTCGGTCAGCCCGACGGCCGCGATGATCGCGGCGACGCCGATGGTGGGGCCGAGCAGGAGCAGGGCGGTGCGCACCTTGCGGGCGAACAGCCCGGTGAACGCGACTGCGATCAGCTCGCGCAAGCGCTTCACGGCCGCGACCGCAGTTCGTCGGCGACGATCGCACCGTCGCGCATGCGGATGCGGCGCTCGGCGGCCTCGCCGACACCGGGGTCGTGGGTGACCAGCACGATCGCCCGCTCTGGCGACTGCAGGGAGGCGAAGATCTCCATCACGTTCTCGGCGTTCTTCGAGTCCAGCGCACCGGTGGGCTCGTCGCCCAGCACGATCTTCGGCTCGGTCACCAGCGCTCGGGCCAGCGCCACACGCTGCTGCTCGCCCCCGCTCAGCTGCACGGGCCGGTGGTCGTGGCGATGGGCCAGGCCCACACGGGCCAGCGAGGCCATCGCCCGCTCGCGGCGCTCCTTCGCCCTCAGGCCGCGGTACAACAACGCAGTCTCCACGTTGCCCAGCGCGTCGAGGTGCGGGATCAGGTGGAACTGCTGGAAGACGAAGCCGATCTGGCGGCCACGCACCTTGCTGCGCTCGTCGTCGGCCATCGCCGTCACCTCGTGCCCGCCAACGCGGATGACACCGGTGGTGGGCAGATCCAGGCAGCCGAGCAGGCCCAGCATGGTGCTCTTCCCCGAGCCGGAAGGCCCCATGATGGACAGGAAGTCGCCGGGCATGATGCGCAGCGACACGTGCGAGAGCGCGGTCACCAAGGCCTCGCCGCTGCCGTACTGACGCGTGACGTCCACCAGCTCCAGCAGCGGGTCGCCGGCGGCGACGACGCCGGGCACGAGCGTGGAGGCGACGGCGCTCACGTGTCAGCCACCACCCGCGCCGGGGTCGGCCTCGGCGTCGACATCGACCACCACCAGCTCGCCGCCCACCAGCCCGCTGGTGATCTCCACCCACTCGCCGTCGATGAGGCCGATCGTGACGCTGATGCGGCTGATGGTGCCCTCGTCGTTGATCACCCGCACCTCGTCGCCACCCGCCGAACGCAGCACGGCTGCGACGGGCACGGCCAGCACGTTCAGCCGTTCGGAGAGTGTCACGTCGATGGTGGCGCGGGCGCCGTCGACTGCGTTCAGTTCGCCCTGCACCTGCACCGTGCCCTCGTACTGCTCGGCACCGGCCTCGTCGACGGTGGCGTTGTCGTCGAGCGTGGCGATCACGCCCGACAGCTCCAGATCGGACGAGTCGAGGCCCACCAGCACCTGCTGACCCACCTGCAGTTCGGCGCGGTCGCCGGCGCTGACGGCAAGCGTGATCGTGAACACCGGCTCGGTCAGCGTCAGCACCGGCGAGCCCTGCAGCACGAACTCGCCTTCGTCCACCTGCACCGAGCCGACGCGGGCCGGCCAGTCGGCCACCACCATGTCACTGGGCAGGAACACCACGTCGTCGTCGATCGTGCTGACGACGACCGTGACCTGCGAGTGCCCCGCCGGGAGGATGACGGTGCCGGTCAGCGTCTCGAAGTCGGAACCCGACTGGGCGGTGCCACCCACCTGGTAGTTGATCGACGTGTCGCCGGTGACGGGTGCGTCGGCAACGATCGTGAACGTGGCCGAGCCACCCTCCTCCACGCTGCCGCCGCCGCGCAGCGTCAGCTCCGGCAGATCGGTGGACTCGATGGTGACCGAGGCCTGCGCCGGGCTGCCGGGCACGTACGCAGGCTGGGCCGGGTCGCCGGCCGGGTCGGCCACCACGCTGACCAGCAGGCGCTCGTCGCCTTCCACCGCGTCGTCGTCGCGGGTCTGCACCTGCAGCGTGGCAGTGGTGGAGCCGGCAGCGATGGTGACGTCGTCGGTGGCCACCTCCACATAGTCCCGTCCGTTCGCAGCGCCGCCGCTGAGGGCGATCACCAGGTCGAGGTCTTCGTTCGACTCCACCGTCGAGGTGAAGGTGAACGTGACCGAGCCGCCCTCGTTCACCACTGCCGTCGACGACTTGACGGTGATCACCGGCAGCAGGTCGTCGCCGTTCTTGCGGATGCGCACTCGCACCTCGTTCTCCGGGCCGACGACGTAGGTGGGGTCGTTGCCGAACTGATCGGTCAGCGACACGGTCAGCTCTTCCTGGGCTTCCTTCACCTGATCGACGAAGATCGGCACCGTGATCGAGTACACCGTCTCGCCGGCAGGCATCACGAAGCTGTCGTCGAAGGCGCCGTAGTCGTCGCCGTTGGCCGGGTTGTCGCCGCCGTCGGCGTCGCCTCCGATCGTCAGGTCGACCGTCAGGTTGCTGGCCGGCGCCGGCGCGGACGTGAACGTCAACACCACCTGGCCGCCCTCGTCCACTTCCTGCACGTCGGCCGCCACCTCGATCACGGGCTTCTCCGGCGTGCCGGCCGGCCGCACCCCGGCCGCCGGGTGGGCCGCCCCGAAGCCAGGGGCGCTGGGCACGATCTCGAAGGCGACGGTGTTCGCCTTGCCCACGGTGTAGCCCGCGGGGTTGGCCGCGAGGCCGACCGTGATGGTCTCCGTCGGTTCGGGTGTGGCCCCGCCGTACCCACGATCGATCTGCCACTGCGCCAGCGCGGCGCGGGTCTCCTCGGTGAACAACGAGTCCACCGACGAGATCGGGTAGCCGGCCGCCGCCAGGATGTGCTCCAGCTGCGACACGTCGGGGCCGTCGGAACCGACGTCGAGCATGCGGTAGAACGCGAAGTCGCCGGCGACCGCCACCGCGGTGCGGCCGTCGAGCGCGAACAGCGGCTCGCCCTCGGCGATCGTGTCGCCGTCGTTGACGGCGATGCTGCTGACCTTGCCGTCGACCGGCAGGTTGATCTCCTGGGTCTCCTCGCGGCGCACCTCGCCGTTGATCGTGAGCACGTCGTCGAGGTCGCGCCGCTCGACGGCGCGCGGCACGATCAGCAGCTCCTTCTGCGCTGCCTCGTCGGCCGTCATCCGCCCGACGAGCACCCCACCGCCGACAAGCGCGGCAAGAGCCGCCGTCACCCCCACCACCCTGCTGCGCCGCACGTCGTCTCCCGCTTCCCTTCTAGCCCTCTGTCGCCCGGTAGTAGCTGTTCAGTCGCCGTCGAGGTTCTGCTCGGTCAGGCACTGGTTGATGTCGCGCTCGTCCAGCACACCGTCTGCGTTCTGGAACACCACCGGCTCCAGCAGGCCGATCTCGCTGGTGCTGGTCTCCACCGTCCACCCCTTGGCCTCCAGGCAGGTGCGCAAGGTGGTGAACACCTCGTTGCGCTGCTGCACCTGTTCGGGCGTCAGGTTGGCACGTGTGGCCTGCACCTCCTGCAGCACCGACACGATGTCGGTGCGCGCCGCGCAGGTGCTGACCGCATCGACGTACTCGGGGTCCTGGTAGGCCGGGTTGTTCGGATCCTGCAGGTTGCCCTCGATGCCGTAGCCCTTGTCGTCCAGGCAGCTCCGGAACTCGCCGAACGCCTCGAACAGGCGCAGCTCGGGCGGGCGGTCGTCCACGTTCTGCGGGATGGTGTCGGTTGCCGCCGCTGTGTCGCCGGCCGTGCCGCCCGCCGTGCCGCCCGCCAAGGTGCCCGTGGTGCCTGCCGTGGCGCCGGGCGAGCCGGCGGGCACGGTGCTGCCACCCGACGCCACCGTGTCGGGCACGATCGGCGGCAGCCGGTTCGCGGCCACCTCCTCGGGCTGCATCACCTGCACGTCGTCGGCGCCGCGCACCACCCGCGTCGGTGCCGGGTCGCTGCAGGCAGCCAGCAGCGCGACGAGCAGCGCGAACGGGAGCGGCATCAGGCCCGCGCATCTGCGCGCCGACCACCACTGATTCCCCCCACGAGCCACGGAGGGACGTTACCCGTCGGTGCCCACCCACCCCGTCACGCAGCCGGCCGCGCCGCATGTTCGACGGCACGTTCGGCGGCATGGACGACGGCGTGCTCGCCGTCGTTTGATGACGTTCGCCGTCTATGAATCGGGCGGCCGCCGGCGCATCATGAGGGTGTGGAGAACCCTCCCAACGCCTACCCCACCCGCTGGTGGACCCGGCTGGACGACGGCCGGGTGCAGTGCGACGTGTGCCCGCGCGCGTGCAAGCTGCACGAGGGGCAGCACGGCCTGTGCTTCGTGCGCGCCCGCGAGGGCGATGCGGTCGTGCTCACCACCTACGGGCGCTCCAGCGGGTTCTGCGTCGACCCGGTGGAGAAGAAGCCGCTGAACCACTTCCTGCCCGGCACGTCGGTGCTGAGCTTCGGCACCGCCGGGTGCAACCTGGCCTGCCGGTTCTGCCAGAACTGGGACATCTCCAAGAGCCGCGAGACCGACACGCTGGCCGACGCCGCCAGCCCGGAGACCATCGCCCGCGCTGCGCTGCGGCAGGGGTGCGCCAGCGTGGCGTTCACCTACAACGACCCCGTCATCTTCCTGGAGTACGCCGCCGATGTGGCCGAGGCCTGCCATGCCATCGGCGTGCGCACGGTGGCGGTCAGCGCCGGTTACGTGTGCCCCGGCCCACGCGAAGAGCTGTTCTCCCGCATCGACGCCGCCAACATCGACCTGAAGGGGTTCACAGAGCACTTCTATCGCACCGTCTGCGGCGGCCACCTGCAGCCCGTGCTGGAGACGTTGGAGTGGTTGGTGGCCAATGGCGTGTGGCTGGAGGTGACCACCCTGCTGATCCCCGGCTACAACGACAGCGACGCCGAGGTGGGCAAGCTGTCGGCATGGGTGGCCGAACACCTCGGGCCTGACGTGCCGCTGCACTTCACCGCCTTCCACCCCGACTTCAAGATGCGCGACGTCGGCGCCACGCCGCCCACCACGCTCAGCCGCGCCCGCCGGATCGCGCAATCCAACGGCTTGCGCTACGTGTACACCGGCAACGTGCACGACCTGGAGGGCGGCACCACCGTCTGCCCGGGCTGCGGTGTCGCCGCCGTGCAGCGCGCCTGGTACCGCATCGAGGGCTACGGCCTCTCCGGTAGCGGGCGGTGCAACAAGTGCGGAGAGCGCATCGCCGGCGTGTTCGACGGCCCGCCCGGCGAGTGGGGCCGACGCCGTCGGCCGGTGCGCCTGGCCACCAGCGAAGAGGGTTCACGATGAGCACCGTTCGGCGCGCTGCCGTCGCCGGCCTGTTCTACCCCAGTGGAGCACGGGCGCTGGCGGAACTGGTCGACCGTCTGCTGGTCGACGGCATGCGGGGTAACGGCATGCAGGGCAACGGCATGCCTGGTAACGGCATGCCGGGCAACGGCATGCCGGGCAACGGCGCCGAGCCCGGCGGGCCGGGGGCTCCGACCGCACACGACACCCGGCCGCTGGCGATCATCGCACCGCACGCCGGCTACGTGTACTCGGGCCCCATCGCCGCCACCGCCTACGGCACGCTCGCCCGCTGGCGCGACGAGATCACACGCGTCGTGGTGATCGGCCCGGCGCACCGGGTGGCCGTGCGCGGCTTGGCACTCTCCGGCGACGACTACTTCACCACACCACTGGGCGACGTGCCCGTCGACCAGGCCACGAACCGCGAACTGCTGAACCACCGCGGGGTGTACATCGACGATCGCGCCCACGCCTCCGAGCACAGCATCGAGGTGCACCTGCCGTTCCTGCAGCGTGTGCTGCCCGCCGGGTGGAGCCTGGTGCCGATCGTGGCCGGCGGTGTGAACGCCACCACCACCGCCGACGCACTGGAACCGCTGTGGGGCGCGCCGGGCACGTTGGTGGTGGTGTCCAGCGACCTCAGCCACTACCACGACACGCACACCGCCAAGCGGCTGGATGCCGCCACCGCGGCGACCATCGTGGCCGGCCGTTGGGAAGAGCTGGACGGCGAGCGGGCCTGCGGCGCGGTACCGGTGCGCGGCGTGCTGGAGGCCGTGCGCCGCCACCACCAGACGGTGCAGCTGCTCGACCTGCGCAACTCGGCCGACACCGCCGGGTCCGACGACCGGGTGGTGGGCTACGGAAGCTTCGTGGTGCGATGACCACGCTGTCGCCCGCCGAGCTGGACACACTCGTCGACATCGCCGAGCGTTCTGTGCGACGGGCCGTGCTGCAGGGTGGCTCGCTGCACCCGGAGCCGGCGGAGTACCCGCCGGCGCTACGTGCACCGGGGGCGGTTTTCGTCAGCTTGCACCGCCACGGCACGCTGCGGGGCTGCATCGGCACGCTCGCGGCAGTGGCACCTCTGGTCGACGCAGTTGCCGACCGGGCCCGCGCCGCAGCTCTGACCGACCCGCGCTTCACGGCGGTGCGGCCCGACGAGCTGTCCGACCTGCAGGTGTCGATCTCCGTGCTGTCGGCGCCGGAGCCGATCGAGGTCGACAGCTACGACGCGCTGGTGGCGGCGCTGCGCCCCGGCGTCGACGGGCTGATCGTGGAGTCCGGCCGTCACCGGGCCACCTTCCTGCCGGTGGTGTGGGAGGAGCTGCCCGCAGGCGAGGCGTTCGTGGCCCACCTCTGGCGGAAGGCGGGCCTGCCGCCCCGCTCGTGGCCACGAGGCACCACGGCGTTGCGCTACGTCGCGCAGCACGCGGCGGCGGCCGAGCGTGCGAAGCTCCACGACGCATGATGACGGAGTGCCGATGAGCCGATTCGACGACGCGTACTACCGCCGCTACTACGGCGACGGAGGCGTGCACGACCATGCGCGCATCGGCCACCTGGCGACGGCGGTGCACGAGTTGTGCGCCTGGTGGGAGGTGCCGCCCGAGTCGATGCTGGATGTTGGCGCAGGCGTGGGCATGTGGCGCGACTGGTACGTGGCCACCCACCCGCACGTGCGCACCCTGTCGATCGACGTCAGTGAGCATGCATGCACCACCTGGGGCCACGAGCAGCACGACATCGCCACCTGGACACCATCGCAGACGTTCGATCTGGTGGTGTGCCACAGCGTGCTGCACTACCTCGACGACGCCGCGGTGGCGGCGGCCATCGAGCACCTCGCGACGGCAACCCGCTACGTGCTGTACCTGGAGCTGCCCACCGAACACGACCTGCTGGAGCTGGTCGACCCCGAGCGCTCCGACATGGAGGTGTTCCGGCGCACCGGCACCTGGTACCGGCGACTGCTGGAGCCCTGGTTCCAGCAGGCCGGCGCGGGGCTGTGGGTGCGCCGCGGCGCGGTCGCACTGTTCGAGCTGGAGGCCGCCCGCCCCTGAGTCAGCTGCTGTGGCTGCTGGTGGTGGGCGTGGTGGCCACGGGTGCCGGGGTCGCCACCGTTCTGGCGGTGGTGGCAGGCGTGGTTGCGGGTGTGGGGGCTTTGGTGGTCGCGGGTGTGGTGGCTGGGGTGGTGGGCACGACCACGGTCGCGCCGTCGGGCAGGCACACGGCCTGGCCGGGGTACAACGGCGTCGAGGTGGTGGCGTTGTTCGCGGCCAGCAACGCCTCCATGGTGATCGACGCCTCGCCGGCCAGCAGCATCCAGTAGTCGCCGGCGAGCACCGTGTACGTGTTGGTGCACGCGGCTGCGACGACGGCGACGACGGTGGTCGGTGTCGTGGTCGGTGTCGTGGTCGGTGTCGCGGTCGCTTCGGTCGCCTGGGTTGCCGTCGCCGCGGCGAGGGTCCGGTCGGGGGCGGCGGCGGAACCACCCGACGACCCGCCGGCCACCACCATGGCGGCGATGCTCAGCACCGAGACAGCACCCACACCGGCCACCCGCACATTGTGCTGCGGCGAGTAGGCACGGGGTTCCCGACGGGTGCCGTGCTCGCGGTCCAGCGTGAACAGCGGCATCAGCGGCTTCCGCTCGCGGAGTGCCGGCCGTCGGGCATCGTCGGCGTGGGGTGGTCTTCGCGGAGTTCGTCGGTGTCCATGGTGCGAGTCCTCTCGTCGTCGTCGTCGTTGTCGTCGTCGTCGTTGTCGTTGTCGTCGTCGTCGTTGTCGTGGACGTCGTGGTGCGCATCGTGCACAGCGTTGGTGAGAGCCGTACGTGAACAGCGTTGGTGTCGGGTAGAAGCGCCGGGCGGGCGGCGCGGCGGCCGCTCGACGACCTTCGTCCCTTGACGACGGCCACTGCCACGGCGCATCACTGGCATGAGGAGGTCGTGCACCATGAACAAGCGACAACCGACGAAACCCCTACGCCAACCGGCCCGACCCGATGCCGACCCTGCGCATGCGCCCGGCAAGCACCACATCGCCCGTGAAACCGGCTCGGCGGGTGTGCACGCGATCGAACGGCAGCAGCAGCGACAGCGGATGCCTGGCGGCGCCGCCTCGGTGCACAACCACCGCACCGATCGCGGCCGCTGACCGGCGCGCACGCCCATCAGTTCCTGCTGCGGCGCCCCCTACTGGGTTCGCGCGGAGCACCAACATTGCCGGTCAGCGCGTGGACGGTCATCTGCAGCAGGGCCTCGAACTCGTCGCTGGTGAGTTCGGAGTCGTCGATGATCCTTTTCGAGATCAGCGGGCCCTGGATGACGTGCATGGCCAGCTCGATGTTCGTGGTCGGCGGCAGTTCGCCGCGGGCGATGGCCCGCTGCAGGGCCACCACCGTCGGGCCACGTGGCTGCACCCGCTCCTTCCTGAACATCGCCGCCGCCTCCGGGCCGCTCATCGCCCGGGTCAGCATCCACGCGAACACCTCGCGATTGATGCTGGAACTGGCGATGTCGAGGTACTGCCGCTGGATCTCGCGCAGGTCGCCCGCCAACGAGCCGGTGTCGGGACCATCCGGCTCGCTGACGCTGGCTGCCGCGGCCGCGAACACCAGGCCGTCGAGCCCACCGAAGTGCCGGTAGATGGTCGTCTTGGCGACGCCAGAACGGCGTGCCACAGCCTCGATCGACACCGCGCCGATTCCCTCCTGGATGAGGATCTCGGCAGTCGCCCGCAGCACCTTCGCCCGGGCCGCCATGCTGGGAGGGCGGGCCATAACGCTACGAACCGTACCGGCGACGCAGCGCTCTCTCGTGACTGGAAGGTCCTGGCCCCTGGCCAATTACGACACGGTACGTTGCGTTATTCCGACAGGCGAGGGTACGCTCCGCCGCCACTTTCGGCCCGCCGAGGGCCGTGCACACCGAACCGCAGCCAGGAGGGCTCATGACCACCGACACCACATACGAACCGTTCCACGTGAACCTCAGGGTCAAGATCGCCGCGCTGTGGGCATCGACGATGTTCGTCGTCGTCTTCGTCGACCTGTTCAGCCTCTACCGACCCGACGTGCGTGCCGACATCGAGGCCGGCGAGATCAGCGGGTTCACCATCAACCAGGGCTTTCTGCTCGGCACCACGGCCTACGTCGCCATCCCCTGCCTGATGATCTTCCTGTCGCTCGTACTGCGGCCGCACGCGAGCCGGATCACCAACATCGTGCTGGCCGGCGTCTACGCGCTCACCATCGTCGGCGGCGCCATCGGCGACTGGAACTACTACATCCTCGGCAGCGCGATCGAGACCCTGCAACTGGCGGCCATCGTGTACTACTGCTGGACGTGGCCGCGGGTCAGCACTCCGGCACGCGTGGTCGAACTCGCCTGAACTCGCCGCCGGTCAGCCGGCAGGCAGCACCACCCGGGCCGGCAGCGGCGCGCCGCCGAGGAAGGCACACATGCGGAAGTTGGCCAGCACGGTGCCGTCGTGGGTCACGGCGAGCGCGCCGATGTCGTCGGTCAGCAGGTCGAACGCTCGCGTGCTGCCGCGCAGCAACACCGCTTTCGCCAGCACCTCCGCCTCCCATGCCTCGCCGGCGATCACCGAAGCCAGCGCGATGTCCGACGTGCTCGGTTCGCCGGTCGCCGGGTCGAGCAGGTGGTGGCGGGCGGCGCCGCCCACCGTCCACACCCGGCGCAACACGCTGGACGTGGCCACCGCACCGTCGTGCAGGCCGACCAGCGCCATCGGCCGCGGGGAGCACGGGTGGTCGACCGCCAGCGTCCATCCGCTGCCGGTTGGGCTGTCGCCGCGCACCCGCACGTCGCCACCCATGTTCACGCATGCACCCGCGGCGCCGGCGGCCATCAGCTCCGCCGACACCAAGTCGGCGGCCAGGCCCTTGCCGATGCCACCGGCGTCGAAACCCATGCCGGTGGGCAGCATCACGCGGCTGCCGTCGAACACGATGTCGGTGCAGCCCGGCCGCAGCGCGGGCAGGGGCGGCGGGCCCGGCGCGACCGGACAGCCGTCGCGCGTGGTCATCGCCTCGAAGCTGGCCTCGTAGCTGGCCTCGTAGCTGGCCTCGTAGCTGGCCTCGTAGCCGGCGCGCCGCAGGGCCTCCAGCAGGGTTGGGTCGAACCCGCCGCCCGTCAGCCGCCACGCCTGCACGGAGCGCTGCACCAGCAGGCGCGTGTCTACCGAGACCTCGACGGCGTGGCCCGCGGTCGCGTTCAGGCGGCTGACCTCGCTGTCGGGCAGGAACCGGCTCCAGCGCCGCTCCAGTGCTTCGATGCGCCGGCGAGCATGCGCGCCGAGGCCTTCATGTCCGCCGACCACCACCACGTGGATGTCGGAACCCATCGCGCGGAAGCGCAACTCCGTAGTCGTCATCGCCTGCACCGTGCCGGGCGTGGTTTGGAACCTGGCAAGAACTGCACAGGACCCGGGAGAGAAAGCAGCCGCGTCCTGTCGTACCGAGCCTCGAACCCGGGAACTCAGTACGCTCTCTCCACCGGGGCCGGGGGCGCCCGCGACCGAAGGGGTGCACATGTCTGCGTCGATCCTGAGCGGCCTGCGCGTGGTGGAGCTGTCGAGCGGTCTGGCCGGTCCCGTCGCGGCACTGATCCTGGCCGAGGCCGGCGCCGACGTGGTGAAGGTGGAACCGCCGGGCGGCGACCGAACCCGCAGTGGCGCCGCCCCCGCGTTCGCCACGTGGAACCGCAGCAAGCGCGGCGTGGTGCTCGACCTCCGCGCCGCTGCCGACCTGGCGGCATTCCACCAACTGCTGGCCACGGCCGACGTGCTGGTGCACGGGCTGCGCCCGTCCCATGCCCGCGAGCTGCGACTGGACGACGACTCCCTGGCCGCCAGCCACCCGCGCCTGGTGGTGTGCGGCATCACCGGCTACCCCTCGAACCACGCCGACGCCGAGCGCCCCGGTTACGACCTGCTGGTGCAGGCCCGCGGCGGGCTGATGGACCTGCAGGTGGGCTGGCGCGAGGGTCCGTTCGTGTGGCGGTTCCCCGTGCCCAGCTGGGGCGCCGCCTTCCTGGGGGCAGCCGGCATCGTCGCCCGCTTGATCCATCGCGAATCCAGCGGCCTCGGCGGCCCGGCGCACACCAGCTTGCTGCAGGGCCAGCACCTGATCATGAACATGGATTGGAACCGCGCCGAGCACCCCAGCGAGAGCCTGATCGTCGGCCAGCCAGGCACGCTGGTGCACACGCAGGTGGCGATGTACGAATGCAGCGACGGGGTGTGGCTACAGGTGCTGAACCCCGCCGACCGCATCGACGTGTCGGTGATGCCGCTGATGCGGGCCGTCATCGCCCGCATGGGCAAGAGCGACGAGCCGTTCGACGCCGACATCATGCGCGCCGCGATGCTGCACGAGCCCAGCGATCAATGGGTGGCCCAGCTGCGTGCCCTCGACGTGGCGGTGGAGGAGATCCTGCCGTTCGGCGGGCTGCTGCAGCACCCGCAGGTGCTGGCCAACGGCTTCACCGCCGAGGTCGACGACACCGTGTTCGGCCCCACCCGCCAGGTGGGTTCGCTGTTCCACCTCACGCCGCCGGCACGGGTGCAGCGCCCCGCACCGCGCCTGGGCGAGCACACCGCCGAAGTGATCGCCGAGTGGGCTGCGCCGGTGCCGGCCGCGGCCGGGGTACTGGCCGCCGCCGTACACGCCCCGACGGCCGGCGCCGCGCCGGCGAAGCGCATGCCGCTGGAGGGCATCCGCGTCGTCGACTTCGGTGCCTACCTGGCCGGCCCGCTGGCGCCGATGCTGCTCGGCGACCTGGGTGCCGAGGTGGTGAAGGTGGAACCGACCACCGGCGACCCGCTGCGCATCTGGCGCGACGGCTTCGTGCTCGCCTGCAACCGGGGCAAGGACGGCATCGCGCTCGACATCCGCGCTCCCGAGGCCCGCGACGTCATCGATCGCCTGATCGCCTGGGCCGACGTGGTGCACCACAACATTCGCGAGAAGGCGGCCGAGCGGCTGCGGCTGGACGGCCCCACCGTGCAGGCGCAGAACCCGAACGCGGTGTTCAGCCACGTCAGCTCGTACGGCCTGCGTGGCGAACGTGCCGACTGGCCCGGCTACGACTCGGTGTTCCAGGCGATGGGCGGCTGGAACCTGATGGCCGCCGGCGAGGGCAACCCGCCGCTGTTCAACCATGTCGGCAACCTCGACAGCCTCACCGGCTGCGCCTCGGCGATCGCCACGCTGCTGGCGCTGTACCACCGGGCACGCACCGGCGAGGCAGGCACCACCGAAGGAGCCCTGCTGAACACCACCACGTTCACTGCCAGCGAGACTCTGCTGCGCCTGGCCGACGACACCATCGCCGACTACGTGTGGCTGAACCAGCAGCAGACCGGCGTGAACGCCGGCTACCGCATCTACGAAGTTGCCGACGGCGAGTGGGTCGCTGTCGCGGCGATGAGTGCGCGGCGGCTGGCGGCGCTGCGCGCAGTGGCGCGGGTGACCGACGACGACGAGATCGAGGCCGCGCTCGCCGTGCGTACCCACGATGAACTGCTCGCCGCGCTGGCGGCCGCCGACGTGCCCGCCGAGCGCGTGCGCCAGATGGAGTACTTCGAGGTGTGGGACCGGCCAGAGCACCGCAGTGCCGGCCTGGTGGCCACCTACCCGCACCCGGAGTGGGGCGACGTGAACCAGTTCGGCGCGTACTGGAACTTCGGCGACCTGGAGCTGTCGCTCGACCGCTGCTGCCCTGCGCTGGGCCAGCACACCCGCGACGTGCTGCAGCACACGCTGGGCTACGACGACGAATCCGTCACCCGCCTCGCCGCCGCCGGCGTCATCGCCGGCCCAGGCATCGGTTAGCGGCCGGCCCGAACGCAAGGCGCGTTCAGCCGTTCACGGGTGAACCCAGCCGCGGCAGGTCCGCTGGTTCTCGATGCCGCCACGGCAGATGCGGGAGACCAGGGTTCGCGGCACGTGGGCACAGCCTCGTCTGCATCTCACGGCGCGCTGAACCTCATTTCCCTGCTGTGAGCCGCTGCCTGCCGATCCGACTCCGTCCAGGTCAGGTCCCTCCCACCTGCTCCACAACTGCACTCCCACCACCCGCCATAGTCGGTGACTGCGTGCAACCCGCTTGAAGATCGAGTGGTGCTCGAGTGTCGGGATTCCTGAAGCCTGACGTGCTCGGCGATCTCGAGCGCGAAGTCGTCGATCACCTCAGCGGCGGTCACCAGCACCTCGCTCCCGGAAGGAGCTCCATCGACGATCCATGTCTCGGTGTCTTGATCCCTCACCTCGATGACACCGAGCAGCGCCTCGACCCGATCGATCATCGCTCGCCTCACTCGGCTGAGCAAGGGGTCCTCACGAACGAACTCCATTGCCGAGGAATGAATGGTCCATTGCCATGAGCCACTCGTCTCCCACCTGACGACGCCGATGTCCAGAACCATCTCGGCATCACCGAGTTGCTCGCTGAATGCAACTGGCAGTTCACCAGCGTCCCGAACCCAGGTCTCGACCGCATCCGGTTCGTCCTGCCGCACTGCTCTACCGATCACAACGAGCAGACTGCACGCATTTGAGGAACCTGTCCACTCTCCCGGCTCCCCCGCAGGCGCGCTGCTGCTGCGGCGGTTGCCGCCGTAGCAGTCGTGCTCGGTTGTACCGCGTGCCGGATCGCCTACACGGGTGGTTTGGGTGGGGCGCCGCGTGGGTGGGTGGTGCGTTCGTGGCCGTCGGGCCAGGTGACGTGCAGATCACCGTTCGGCAACAACTTCAGCTGGATGTTCAGCCGGTGCACGAGGTGGTGATGCCTGGTGCACAACAGGGCAAGGTTGTCGTAGTCGGTCGGCCCTCGGTCGCGGGTCCACCAGCGGATGTGGTGGGCGTTGGTGAACTTGACGGGGCGGCAGCAGCCGGGGAAGCGGCAGCCGCCGTCGCGGGCGGCGACCTGACGGAACAACACCGGTGGCACCGCCTTCTTGGTGCGACCGAAGCTGAGCGGGGCACCGTTGGCGTCGCGCAGGATCGCGTGCAGCGTGCAGTCGCACAGGTACGCCTCGACACAGGCCGGTGAGATCACTTCACCGGTTTCGTCGTTGACCGCCACCGGGACGTCGTTGAGGCTGTCGGCGTCGGCGGACAGGGTGATGTGGGGCAGGTGGCGGCCGGTGCCGTCACCGTTGTCGTGGTTGGTGTTGAAGAACGCG
>JAUSLQ010000064.1 GCA_030645675.1 Actinomycetota bacterium
GGGGATCGCGCCGATGCCGGTCTGCAGGCAGGCCCCGTCGGGGATGCGGTCGGCCACGAAACCGGCGATCGTGTGGTCGTCGGCATCCATCTCCGGCGGGGGCACCTCGTCGATCGGGCGCTCGTTCTGGAACCACCCCTCCACCTGGCTGATGTGGATCTGGTTGCGGCCGAACGTGCGCGGCATGCGCGAGGTCACTTCCAGGAAGAAGCGGGCACGACCGATGAAGCTGCTGGTGTAGTCGGCGCTGACGCCGAGGCTGAAGTAGCCGTGGCGATCGGGCGGCGAGGCGGTGGCGATCACCAACGGGTCGTTGGTGCGCCGCTGCATGTGGCTGAACACCTCGCTGAAGTGGTTCGGCACCAGCTCGACGGTGCCCGCCAGGTAGCACGGCCGGGTGATGTGCGAGAGGAAGTACGACACGTGCCGCAGGCGATCGCCGTACTCGCCGTGCAGGTACGGGCGGTCGTGCAATGCGTGCATCTGGTGCACCGTGACGCCGTCGAGCTCGTGGCGGGCGGCGGCGGCCTCGATCGCGTCGAGCAGGCCCACCGGCTCGCCGTTGGCCAGTGGCACGATCAGGTCGCTGTTGGGACGGATGTGCTCCAGCACCGCGTCGGCGGACAGCGATGCGTCGGGGATGCGGTGGCGGTTCAGTGGGAGATCCAGTCTCGTGAGCACCCGACAGCGCGCTGCCAGGTGGCGTGGCCCAGGTCGGCCAGGGTGCGATCGGGTTCGGGTTCGAACAGGGCGTCGAGCGACCACTCGCCTTCGATGGCGGCCAACGACGGCCAGACACCTTCGGCGAGGCCGGCCAGGTAGGCGGCGCCGAGCGCGGTGGTCTCCTGGTCGGCCGGGCGGCGAACGGTGACACCCAGCTGGTCGGCCTGCATCTGCAGCATGAAGTCCATCACCGAGGCGCCGCCGTCGACCCGCAGATCGGCGATCTGCACCCCGGCCGCCTGCGACATCGCGTCGACCGCGTCGCGGGTCTGGTACGCCATGGCCTCGACCACGGCACGGGCGAGGTGGGCCTTGGTGCTGCCACGGGTGATGCCCACGATGGTGCCGCGGGCGTATGGGTCCCACCAGGGGCTGCCCAGCCCGGCGAACGCAGGCACCACGAACACGCCGCCGGTGTCGGCCACCGACTGCGCCAGCGGGCCGATCTCGGCCGCCGAGGAGATGACCCCCAGGCCGTCGCGCAGCCACTGCACCGCGGCGCCGGTGACGAAGATGGCACCCTCCAGCGCGTACGCCACGGTGCCGTCGGCCAGCGTCCAGGCCACGGTGGTGAGCATGCCTTCGGCCGGGGGAGGGCAGGTGGGGCCTACGTTCAGCAGCACGAAGCTGCCGGTGCCGTAGGTGTTCTTGGCCATTCCCGGCCGGACGCACGCCTGGCCGAAGAGGGCCGCCTGCTGGTCGCCGGCGATGCCGGAGATGGGGATTCCGGCCGGCGCGCCGCATGCCGCCGACGTGACGCCGAAGCGGCCGCTGGAGGGCAGCACCTGGGCGAGCGCCTGCGGGGGCACACCGAACAGCTCGCACATCCGCGGGCTCCAGGCCAGTGAGCGGATGTCGAACAGCATCGTGCGGCTGGCGTTGCTGGGGTCGGTGGCGTGCACCTGCCCGCCGGTGAGGTTCCACACCAACCAGCTGTCGATCGTGCCCAGCGCGAGCTCGTCGTCGATCGGGATGTCGCGGTTGGCCAGCAGCCACTCGAGCTTCGAGCCGGAGAAGTACGGGTCGAGCACCAGCCCGGTGATCTCGCGCACCTGGGGAAGATGGCCTTCAGCGACCAGCTGGTCGCAGCGGCCGGCGGTGCGCCGGTCTTGCCACACGATGGCGTGGCCGTACGGCACACCGGTGTGGCGGTTCCAGGCCAGCACCGTTTCGCGCTGGTTGGTGATGCCGATGGCCGCGACGTTGGCGGCGCCCACCTGCTGCACCACGTCGGTGAGCGTGGCCTGCACGGCCTGCCAGATCTCGGTGGCGTCGTGCTCCACCCAGCCGGGCTCGGGAAAGTACTGGGTGAACTCGCGGTACGACGCCACGACTGCGGAGCCACCGGGGAACACGGCCCGGCTGCGCACGCCGGTGGTGCCGGCGTCGATGGCGATGACGCAGCGCGCTGCTGCGGAGGGTGCCCTGGACGGTGCGTTCACGGGCGCCACTCTAGGCAGCGCAGCTCAGCGGCGACTGCCCTTGCGCGGCTTCTGGCTGGGGCCGGTGGACGTGCGCTTGGTGGGTGCCGGGCGTTGGCGGGCGGTGGGCGCGCTGCGGCCCACCTGGCGGGGCGGCGCAGCGGCGGCCTCGGCGCGCATCTGGCGCAGCGACTTGCGGGCGTAACCGAACTTGGCCAGGACGAAGCCCAGCGTGAAGTACACCAGGCCGCCGAGCACCACCATCGCGATGAAGCTGGGCACGTCGCGGTTGTTCGTGAACGCCAGCGACACGATGCCGATGCCGACACCGATGACCAGCCACTCGATGCTCAACCGCTTCCACGGAACCGGCCTCGCCGAAACCCACGCCATAGTCCGACACCTCTCCGGAGATTTTGCCCTTACGATTCATACACGTGCGCGTAGGCATTCTGACAGGCGGTGGCGATTGCCCCGGCCTCAACGCAGTCATCAGGGCGGTCGTCCGCAAGGGCGAGATGGTCTACGGCGACTCGCTCGTCGGCTTCCTCGACGCCTGGGACGGCGTGCGCGAGCGCCGCACGGTAGAGCTCGACGTGTCGTCGCTGCGCGGCATGCTGCCCCGCGGCGGCACCCTGCTGGGCACCCGTCGCGGCAGCCCGTACGACCACGCCGACGGGCTCGAGCAGGTGCAGGCCACGTTCCGCGACATGGGGCTGGATGCACTGGTGGTCATCGGCGGCAACGGCTCGCTGTCGGTGGCCTGCAAGCTGCACGAAGATCTGGGGCTGCCCCTCATCGGTGTGCCGAAGACCATCGACAACGACGTGGTGGGCACCGACATGACGTTCGGGTTCAACACCGCGGTGCAGATCGCCACCGATGCGATCGACCGCCTGCACACCACCGCCGAGAGCCACGACCGGGTCATGGTGGTGGAGGTCATGGGCCGCCACAGTGGCTGGATCGCCACCTACGCAGGCATCGCCGGTGGCGCCACGGCCATCCTCATCCCGGAAGAGCCGTTCGACATCGATGCCGTCTGCGAGTTGTTGCGCAGCCGCCACGAGCGCGGCCGGTACGCCTCCATCGTCGTGGTGGCAGAGGGCGCCGAGCCGAAGGACGGCACCATGCGCTCGCGCGACAAGGTGTACGACCAGTTCGGGCACGTGCGCCTCGGCGGCGTTGCCGAGACGATCGCCAACGTCATCGAGGAGCGCACCGGCTTCGAGACCCGCATGGTGCTGCTCGGTCACATCCAGCGCGGCGGCACGCCGACGGCGTTCGATCGCGTGCTCAGCACCCGCTACGGCGTCGCCGCCATCGACGCGGTGCACATGGGCGCGTGGGGTCAGATGGTCGCCCTGCGCGGTGGCGAGGTGGTGACCGCCCCGCTCAGCGAGACGGTGGGCAAGACCCGCCCCGTCGACATGCACCTGTTCCACGAGGTGGCCGAGGTCTTCTTCGGCTGATCGCGCCGGCGCCCAGGACTCTGGCGCCCAGGACTCTGGCGCTCAGGGTTCTGGCGCTCAGGACTCGGGCGGGCTGGGCACAGCGGGGTACGCCGGCTGTGCGGACTGCACCAGACCGGGGTAGTCGTAGATGGTGAGTGGTGAGGTCTGCAGCTCTCCATTGCCGGCCGGCCACTGCCGATCGGCGCCGTCGATGAGGATCTTCACGGACCGCACTCCGTCGACCTCGGAGGCGGTGAACACGATCTGCGCCACCGCATCGACCAACACCTGGCCCGACAGCTGCAGCAGCTCCTGCGACACGTTCACCCGCAGCACCCCGCCCACCGGCCCGACCGACAACAGCTGCAAGCCGGCGGGCAGCGCGGTGCGGAACTGGCGGTCGAGCTCGTCGGCGTTGGGGCCGGCGAACAGCGCGGCAAGCAGTTCGGTGGGTGTCTCGCTGACGTCGCGGGCCACGGCCTGCAGGCTCTGCGCCTGGCCCACCACCTCGGGGGCCAGCAGGTACACCCGGGCGGTGCCGATGGCCGCGCCGGCGTCGCGGCCGATGCCGAGGTCCAGCGGCAGCTGGTCGATCACGGGGATGTCGCGCGGTGAGTCGTCGCTGCTGATGCCGCACCCGGAAGTCGCCAGTGCGACGAGAGCGGCGAGCGCGGCGAGCGTGGCCCGGCGTCGGCGGTGCGGTAGGTGGGCTTGCATGCTCATACCCCAACCTCGTCGGCCGGCAGTTCCAGCACGAACCGGGCACCGGGCTCGCCGTCCAGGCGATCCTCCACCCACACCCGCCCACCGTGCATGCGCACGTGCTCCTCCACCAGCGCCAGGCCAAGGCCCGCGCCGTCGCTGGTGCTGCGCCGTCCGGCCACCGCCCCGCGGGCGAAGCGTTCGAACACCAAGTCGCGTTCCTCCAGCGGCACCCCGGAGCCGTGGTCTTCCACCGCGATCCAGATGTGGCCCAGCGGTTCGCCCTCACCCTCGGGTTCGGTGACCGAGATCTCCGCACCGCCGCCGCCGTGCAGGCGGGCGTTGTCGATGAGGTTGGCCACCACGCGAGCCAGCCGCCGGCGGTCGCCGCGGATGATCACCCGTTCGGCTCGCTCGGTGACCTGCACCGGCGTGGTGGGCACGCTGCTGACGGCCACTGCCTGGCGCACGAACTCGGCCACCAGCAGGTCGTCGAGGTTCAGCCGGATCGCGCCGGCATCGAAGCGTGAGATCTCCAGCAGGTCTTCCACCAGGCCCTGGAAGCGCGTGACGTCGGCCACCAGCAGGTCGAGGGCAGATTGCGCCCGCTCGGGCATCTCGTCGCGGCGGGCCTGCATCACCTCGACGCTGGCGGCCAGCGTCATCAGCGGCGACCTCAGCTCGTGACTGACGTCGCTGGCGAAGCGGGCGTCGCGCTCCACCCGCGCCTGCAGCGCCGAGGCCATGTCGTTGAACGAGTTGGCCAGCACCCGCAGGTCGGGGTCGTCGGTGGGTTCCAGCCGGGTGTCGAGGCGGCCGCCGGCGATCGCCTTCGCTGCCTGGGCGGCATCGCCCAGCGGGCGCACGGCGCGGCTGGCCACGACCGTGCCCAGCAACGCCCCGGCCAGGGTGGTGATGAAGCCGGCGAACAGCAGCGCCAGCAGCACGCTGTTCAGAGTGCTCGACGCGTCGTCGAGCGCCACGAACTCGAAGTAGCTGGCCTCGGTGACGGTGAGTGGGATGCCGATGATCAGCACCGCCTTGCCATCGATGGTGGTGACCATGCGCGAGGGCGTGGACTCGCCGACCACCCGGTTCTGCAGGTTCGGAGGGATCACGTCGGAGGTGTACTTGGCCGAGCTGGTGCTCCACTTGCCGCGGTAGTTGATCGCGAAGGTCGCCACGCCCAGCGATTGCAGCCGGTCCATCGCGGCTTGCGCCGAGGGGTTGTTCGCGCTGAGCTCGTTCTGCGCCACCTGGGCGTTGCGGTACGCCTGGGCGATGCCCGACTTGTCGCGCTGGTTCACGACGCTGCTGCGGGTGAAGCTGTAGGCGGCGGCAGCCAGGAAGCCGGACAGCAGCAGCGCCCCGAGCGCGAACATCAGCAGGATGCGGGTGCGCAGGCTGAGCCGGCGGGGCTGGAGGCCCCCCAGCCACACCCGCAGGCGCTGCCCGCGGTCGAGCGGTTCGGCGACCAGCTCCGTGGCAGCCGGGTTGGTCACGATTGGAGTCGGTAGCCCAGGCCCCGCACCGTGACGACGTGCCGCGGGTTGGCCGGGTCGGATTCCACCTTGGTGCGCAGGCGGCGCACGTGCACGTCGACCAGTCGACCGTCGCCGAAGTAGTCGTAGCCCCACACCTTGTCCAGCAGGCTTTCGCGGCTGAACACGCGGCCAGGGTTCTGGGCGAGCTCGCACAACAGGCGGAACTCGGTCTTGGTGAGGTGCAGCTCTTGGCCGGCGCGCAGCACCTTGCCCTCGTCGGGCACGATCTCCAGATCGCCGAAGGTGAGCTTGGCGTGGCCGGCGCTGATCGGGCGGATGCGGCGCAGCAGCGCCCGGATGCGGGCCGACAGTTCCTTCGGAGCGAACGGCTTGGTGAGGTAGTCGTCGGCCCCGGCCTCCAGGCCGGCGACGACATCGTGGGTGTCGTTGCGAGCCGTCACCATCACGATCGGCACGTCGCTGTGGCGGCGCAGGGTGCGGCACAGCTCGAAGCCGTCGATGCCCGGCAGCATGATGTCGATCAGCACCACATCCGGCGCGGCGCGGTGGAACAGCTCGATCGCCTCTTCACCGCTTCCCGCCTCGTCGACCGTCCACCCCTCGTCCTCGAGGGCCAGTTTCACGGCCGTGCGAATGCGTTCGTCGTCTTCCACCGTCAGGATGCGTGTTCCCACGCTCCCCATGATGCCAGGCCGCAGCCCCGATGACGTGCGCTCAGGCCTCGGATTGGATCTTGGTGCCGATCGCCTGGTCGCGTTCGGGGTCGTCCGGCGGGCCGAGCTCGGCATCGATGCGGGCGATCAGGCCGCGCATCGGCGCGAACAGCGCGGGCGTGGCGGCAAGCACCGACGAGTGGTGCACCGGCCCGCCGTGCATCCCGCCGACCAGGCACCCGGCTTCGCGGGCGATCAGCTCGCCGGCCGCGAGGTCCCAGGGGCCCAGCCACTGCTCGAAGTACACGTCGACCCGGCCGGCAGCCAGATTGCACAGGTCGGGGGCGGCGGCGCCCAGGCGGCGCACGTCGCGCACCTGCGGCAGCATGGCCGCGACCCGCCGGGCCTGCAGCGCGCGCCGCTGGGGCAGGTAGCTGAAGCCGGTGGCCACCAACGCCAGCGGTAGGTCGCTGGTGGTGCTGCACCTGATCGGGCGGCCGTTCAGGCACGCTCCATTGCCGGCGGCGGCCGTGAACAGCTCGTCGCAGCTGGGCACGTACACCACGCCCACCTGGGTGCCGTCGTCGGTGCGGGCCGCGATGGAGACTGCCCATCCCGGTAGGCCGTAGAGGAAGTTGGTGGTGCCGTCGATGGGGTCGATCAGCCAGTCGACACCACTGGTGCCGACGGTGTCGGTGCCTTCCTCGCCGACGATGCCGTCGCCGGGGCGGGCGGCCAGGATGCCGCCGACGATCAGCGCCTCGCTGGCCTTGTCGAACTCGGTGACCATGTCGGTGGCCGACGATTTGGTGGCCGAGGCCTGCACCCCGCGTTCCGTGCGGCCGTCGCGGGCCATCCGGCCCGCCTGCACCGCCAGGTCGGAGGCCAGCTGGAGCAGCTGTGCCCGCAGTGCGTCGGCGGGCGCGGCCGGCCCAGTGGGCATCAGCTGCGGCCCGCCCGCTCGTGCTGCTCGATCTGGCGCCACTCGCCGACGGCTCGTAGCACCAGCACGGCCACCACGCTCATGCCGCCGGCGGCGGCGACGGCGCCCACCAGCGCGCCGATGCCCTTGGCCACGGCGCAGTCGCCGTCGCACTGCAGCTTCACCAGCGTGTAGCCGATCAACCCGCCGGCCAAGCCGCCCAGCAGGATGGCCACGAATGCAGCTGCACGGGCAGCGGGGGAGGGCAGTGCGGAGAGGGGCCGTTCCTGTTCGGTCACGCCCGCCAGCGTAGGGGCGAGATGCCCCTGCGCCGCGGCTGCCGCCCCGCCGCCCGCACCGCTGGGCACACCGGCGGGCACACGGCTGGGCACACGGCTGGCCGCACTGCCCGCGGCAGGTTCCAACCACCCCGGCGCGTCCGGGCAGCGCGCCAGGACACCTCTGCACCTAGGCTCCCCGCTCGTGCGCGCCACGGTGGTCGTTCCCACGTACAACGAAGTCGACAACATCGAGCGGGTGATCCGCGGGGTGCTGGCCGCCGCCCCACAGGTGCAGATCCTGGTGGTCGACGACGGCAGCCCCGACGGCACTGCCGAGAAGGTGCAGTCGCTGGCCGCAGAGTTGGGCCACGTGTCGTTGCTGCGGCGCACCGAGAAGAGCGGGCTGGGCAACGCCTACCGTGTCGGGCTGCGCAAGGCCATCGACGACGGTGCGGAGATCTGCGTGCAGATGGACGCCGACCTCTCCCACGACCCGGCCGTGCTGCCGGCCCTGCTGGCCAACGTGGAGCACGGGGCAGACCTGGCCATCGGCAGCCGTTACGTTCCCGGTGGGCGCACGCTGAACTGGCCGCGCAAGCGGCGCACCCTGTCGCGCTGGGGCAACCGCTATGCGGCCGGCGTGCTGGGTCTGGCGGTGAACGACGCCACCGCCGGCTACCGGGCCTACAGCGCGGAAGCGCTGGAGCGCATGCACTTCGAGACGGTCAAGGCCGAGGGCTACGGCTTCCAGGTCGAGATGACCTACCGGCTGGTCAGCGCCGGCGGCAAGATCGTCGAGTTCCCGATCAGCTTCCAGGACCGCACCGAGGGCCAGTCGAAGATGTCGGGCAGCATCATCCACGAGGCGCTGCTGATGGTCGTCAAGCTGTGGGTCAACGACTTCCGCGGCCGCCGCCGGCGCCGGGCCGAAGGGCGCTGAACGGCGCACCCGCGGGTCGCACCCTGCCGGCCGAACGCCGCTCGGACGGCGGCGAACATGCGTTCCTGTGGCACACTGGGACGATGCGACGTTGGCTCGTTGGAGGTGCCCTCATCCGGCACGGCGACGGCCTGGTGCTGGTGTGCAACCGGCGGCGCGACCGCTCGCTGGAGTGGACTCCGCCGGGCGGGGTGATCGACCCGGGCGAGACCCTGCTGGCCGGCCTGGCCCGCGAGGTGCGCGAGGAGACCGGGTTGGTGGTCAGCTCGTGGGCCGCACGGGTGTACACCGTCACCGTCGATGCTCCCGACATGGGCTGGCGGCTCAGCGTCGAGGCGTGGGAGGCTGCAGCCGTCGAGGGTGAGGTGGCCATCGACGACCCCGACGGCATCGTCGAGCAGGTGCGCCACGCCTCCGCCAGCGAAGCGCCGAGCCTGCTGCAGGCCAGCCCCGCCTGGGTGCACACCCCGGTGGGCGCTTGGCTGGAAGGCTCCACGGAGAACCGCTACGCATTCCTGCTGCACGGCGCCCAGCGCGGCAGCGCTCGCGTCGAACGGGTGGAATGACGCCGATGAGCGCCACCGGCGTTGGCCCGAGCGTTGGCACCAGTCCCGGCCCTGGCCCTGGCCCTGTCCCTGGCCCTGGCCCTGGCCCTGTCGCTGGCCCTGTCGCTGGCATTGGCACTGGCACTGGCACCAGCCCGTCGCCGAGGTCCATCCTGCACGTCGACATGGATGCCTTCTACGTCAGCGTCGAGCTGCGCCGCCGGCCCGACCTGCGCGGCAAGCCGGTGGTGGTGGGTGGCACGGGTTCGCGTGGTGTCATCGCCGCCGCCTCGTACGAGGCCCGCCGCTTCGGTGTGTACTCGGCGATGCCGTCCACCACGGCTCGGCGCCTCTGCCCGCATGCGGTGTTCCTGCCGGGCGACCACGAGCTGTACGCGCAGGTCAGCACCCAGGTGCACGAGATCTTCCAGTCGGTCACCCCGTTCATCGAGCCGCTCGCGCTGGACGAAGCGTTCCTCGACGTCAGCGGCTCCATCCGTCTGCTCGGCAGCGGTGCGCAGATCGCCCACCACCTTCGTGAGCAGGTCTGGCAGCAGCTGCAACTGCGCTGCTCGGTGGGTGTGGCGCCCAGCAAGTTCCTGGCCAAGCTGGCCTCGGTGGCGGCGAAGCCGACGGCCAGCCCCGCCGGAGTGCTGCCCGGCAAGGGTGTGGTGGAAGTGCTGCCCGGGGAGGAGCTGGCGTTCCTGCATCCTCTGCCGGTGAAGGCCCTGTGGGGTGTGGGCCCGGCCACGCTGGAGCGGCTGAGCAGGCTGGGTGTGCACACTGTGCGCGACCTGGCCGAGCTGGACGAAGCGGCGATCGTGGCGGCGGTGGGCAAGGCCCACGGGCAGCACCTGCACCGTCTGGCCTGGGCGGTCGACGAGCGCCCGGTGGAAGTGGACAGGGCGATGAAGTCGATCGGACACGAGGAGACGTTCGCCACCGACCGCCACACCCACGAGGAGCTCCACCAGGAGCTGGTGCGCCTGGCCGACGGCGTGGCCTCCCGCATGCGCGCCCAGGGCACGGGCGCTCGCACGTTCTCGCTCAAGGTTCGGTTCGCCGGGTTCCACACCATCACCCGCGCCACCACGCTGGCCTCGCCCGTCGCCTCGGCCCACGCGATCGTGAAGGCGGTCGAGCCGCTGCTGGAGGCTGTCGACCCCACACCCGGCGTGCGCCTGCTGGGCGTCAGCGCCAGCGGCTTCGGCGACCCCGCCGAGCAGCTCACCCTCGACGACCTGCTGGAGGGGTCGCCGAGCGAGCAGCACGAGTGGCAGGCGGCAGAGGAAACGATCGACGCGATCCGGTCGCGATTCGGCAGCGGCGCCATCGGTCCGGCCAGCGCCGTCGGTGATCGTGGGCTGCGCCTGGTGCGCCGTGGCGCCCAGCAATGGGGCCCCGATCAACAGCCGTCCTGAACTGCGATGCACTGCCGGCGCACAGTGGGCACGCCACGCGTTGTCTCCGCGGCGGAATCGTGCGAAGATGCACGCAGGCCACAGCTCAGGAGCTCGCATGCCGCTCTCGGAAGACGAACAACGGATTCTGCGCCAGATCGAAGAGCAGCTGCAGCGCGACCCTGGTTTCGGCCGCAACCTGCATCACGCCACGGGTGGCAGCCGTCGGGTGCTGGTCGTCTCTTCCGCGCTGGCGGTGTTCGGTGTGGTGCTCACCATCGCCCTGCTGTCGGTCAGCCCGTTCCTGTCGTTCGTCGCGTTCTGCGGCGCGGTCGTCGCCGCCCTGTTCGCCGAGCGCCAGGCACGCATGTTGGGTGAGGCAGGCCTGAACCACCTGTCCGAGTCGGTGCGCGGCAAGTTCGGCCCGCAGCCCCGCACCCGCGCCGACGACTGACCCCGGTCGGTCGGCCCCTGCCTGGTGGCAGTGGCCAGGTCAGGAGTTACCGACGAGGCGTTGGCGCATCAGACGGGGGTCGATCAGCGCACGCAGGCGAGTGGCCATCGGGGTGCGGTCGCTGCAGAGCACGGCGACCTCGTCGCCCAGCGCCTCGCAGCGCGATGCGGACTGGTCGTCCATGTCCTTGGGCGAGTAGACCGCGCGGGTGACATGCACGGCCAGCTCGCGCAC
>JAUSLQ010000083.1 GCA_030645675.1 Actinomycetota bacterium
ATCCAGAAGTGGGTCCACGACTTCGCCGAATCCGTCATCCGGCCGGCCGCCCACGAGTGGGACGAGCGGGAGGAGTTCCCGTACCCGATCGTGCAGCAGGCCGCCGAGATCGGCCTCTACGGCTGGGAGTTCCTGATGAACGCGATGGCCGACACCACGGGCCTCACGCTGCCGGTCAGCATCGAAGAGCTGTTCTGGGGCGACGCAGGCATCGGCATGGCGATCATGGGCTCGGCACTCGCCGCCGCCGGCATCAGCGGCAACGGCACGCCCGAGCAGGTCATGGAGTGGGTGCCGCAGTGCTACGGAGACGCCGCCAAGGTGCAGCTGGGCGCGTTCTGTGTCAGCGAGCCCGACGCCGGCAGCGACGTGTCGTCGCTGCGCACGCGTGCTGTGTACGACGAGGCGACCGACGAGTGGGTGCTGAACGGCACCAAAGCGTGGATCACCAACGGCGGCATCGCCGATGTGCACGTGGTGGTAGCGGCGGTCGACCCGCAGCTGAAGGGCCGCGGCCAGGCGTCGTTCATCGTGCCCCCGGGCACGAAGGGGCTGTCGCAGGGCCAGAAGTACCTGAAGCACGGCATCCGCGCGTCGCACACGGCCGAAGTCGTGCTCGACGACGTGCGCATCCCCGGCCGCTGCCTGCTCGGTGGCAAGGAGAAGCTCGACGCCAAGCTGGCCCGTGCCCGCGAGATGGGCCACAGCGGCGAGAAGCAGCCGGCGATGACCACCTTCGAGGCCACCCGGCCGTCGGTCGGTGCGCAGGCGCTGGGCATCGCCCGCGCCGCCTACGAGTTTTCGCTGGACTATGCCAAGGAGCGCAAGGCGTTCGGCAAGCCGATCGTCATGCACCAGGCGATCGCCTTCAAGCTGGCCAACATGGCCACCGAGATCGACGCCGCCCGCCTGCTGATCTGGCGTGCCGCCTGGCTGGCCCGCAACGGCGGCTTCAAGAACGGCGAAGGCTCGATGAGCAAGTACAAGGCCTCGGAAGTGGCCGTGCGGGTCACCGAAGACGCCATCCAGATCCTGGGCGGCTACGGGTACACCCGTGAGTACCCGGTGGAGCGCTGGCACCGCGACGCGAAGATCCACACGATCTTCGAAGGCACGAGTGAGATCCAGCAGCTTGTGATCGCTCGGGCCATATCCGGCCTGCGTATCGAGTAGTTCTAGACGGGACGGCTCCGCTGGCGTTCTCGCTTGCAGAGGTCGTCCCTAGCAATCAGCCCTAGACGTTGCGACACCCTCGGCGTATCGTCGCGGGCATGGCGACGATTCGTGAGAAGCGCCCCGGGGTGTGGGAGGTCCGTGTCTTCACGGGCTCCGACGCGCGTGGGCGCCCAACGCAGATGTCGCGCACGGTCCGCGGCGGAAAGCGCGACGCGCAGCGTCTCGCCGCGCAGCTCGAGTCGTCGGGCGGCAATGCCAAGCCGGCCGGCCGCTCGGTGAGCGACGTGCTCACCGAGTGGGTGAAGCAGAACATCGACACGTGGGCGCCGTCGTCGGCGCGTGATCAGCAGAGCCGCGTGAAGTCGCTCAAGAAGGACCAGATCGCACGCCTGCCGCTCGCCCGGCTGACGGTGGCCGACATCGAGCGCTGGCACACGCGCCTGCGGGCGGCTGGCATGGCCGACGCCGGAATCAAGAACCAGCACGGCGTGCTGTGCGCTGCTCTGTCGCAGGCGGTGCGTTGGGGCTGGGTGTCGTCGAACGTCGCCTCGCTCGCTCGGTTGCGTTCGACGAAGACACAGCCGCGAACCATGATGACCGTCGATGATGTGCGAGCCGTGATGACCGCGGCAGCGTCGATCGATGCCGCAGCCGAGTTGGCGTTCCGCATCGCCGCCGTCGCCGGCGCGCGCCGTGCCGAGCTTGCGTCGTTGCGATGGACCGACGAGCACAACGGCCAACTGCTGATCGACTCGGCAATCGAGATCACCAAGCGCGGTGACGGCGCGCCGGAGCTGCGTGAGGCGGCGACGAAGACGGCCAACGTGCGCACCGTCACGCTCGACGCCGACACAGTCGAGATGATCGACAAGCTCCGCCGAGTCCGTGAGCCGTACGGTCCATGGATGTGCGGCCTCGGCCCCGAACTGGTCAGTCCCGACCGCATCAGTTGGTGGTGGAAACGGGCCCGCCAGATGTCGGGCATCGACCCGAGGTGGCGTCTCCACGATCTGCGCCACTGGTCCGCCTCGGTCGCGATCGGCCAGGGCCACGACGTGAGAACCGTCGCCGGCCGGCTCGGCCACGCCAACCCAGCGATGACCTTGCGCGTCTACGCCCACGCCTTCGCCGCCGCCGACCAAGCAGTAGCCGCCGGCCTCGGCGAGATGCTGAAGGGAGACGGCAAGTGAGCCGAAGGTTCCGCCCCACCGACGCGTTCGTCGACGAGTCGATCCGCGGCCAGCGCTATCTGATGGGCTGCGTGCTGATCGAAGCTCGCCATCTGACAGCGACCCGCGCAGCCATCGGTGCCCTACCGACGCGCGGTCGTCGCCTTCACTTCAACAACGAGGTCGATGCGCAGAAGCGGATCCTCCTGGCATCGATCGCTGAGCTTCCGGTTCAAGCGTTCGTCGTGGTCTGTCACCGCCGGCATGGCATCACGGAGTTCGTGGCCCGCGAGGCGTGCTTGGCCGCGCTCGTGAGCGAAGTGCAATCGCAGCGGGTCGATCGTCTCGTCCTCGAAAGCCGGCAGGACGATCGCGAGGACGCGCGGATCATCTCGAAGCTGAGACAGCCCGAGCCGCCGCTCGTCTTCGAGCACCGCACGGCCCGGCGTGAACCCATGCTGGGCATCGCCGACGGCATCACATGGGCAGCCGGTGCAGGAGCGCACTGGCAGGCCTTCATCGAGCCGCTCGTGCAGCGAGTCATCGAACTTCGGCCGTAACGCGCAGAACCCGGTTCCCCCACCTACGGGTGGGCAACCGGGTCCACTTCCAAGGGCGCTTGCCCGAGGCAGGACCAGTATGCGCCAGGGGTGTGCCATTCGCAAGCCAGTTGCCGTTCACGGTGCCAGGCTCGCCGACCAACAGCAGCCTTGTCCGGGTTTGGGTTCGCGGTGTGTTCGACGTACCGGCACCGCATCAGCCGTCGAATTAGGCTCCAGCGGTGGTCGGGACGCGGGTCGACAGTGTGGGCAACGTGGCAGCTGCGCTGTCGGAGGCTCAGGGTCCTTTGGGCGCCGCAGTCAGGTTGATGGACCTCGCCAATTCTGAAGCATCGGCGTTACGTTCCGACTACGACCAGTTGACAGCGTTCCATGATGTTCGGGACGCGAGCAGCGCTGCGTTGCGGTTGTCAGGAAACTGGCCCGCCGCCGTGGGGCCGCTTGGAGCGGTGACCTTCGAGGGCCTCAACGCGCCGGATGTGGCGTTAGCGATCGCCTTCGGGCTTGACGATGCCGCTCACACCACCTTCTCGCGCGAGTGGCTTCAGGGGCGCACGGAGCCATTCGAACTCGCCGTCGGGGATCTATTTCCCGTGCAGGACATGCCGCTGGCCCTTGACCGCTACAGCAGCCGGCCAGACCGACTCGGTGTCCGTGACGGTGACCTCCCCCACGTCCGACGGCGTACTCCCGGCCACGAACGCATCGTCGTCGACCCGCGGTTCGCTGACGAGGTCGACGGCTTGCTCAGCGGCGACGAGGTGCGTGTAGCGGTGATCCTGCCGAATGCGGACATCGGCGACTTTGACTTCGTTCCATTCCCGGTTGTCCCGCACGAGCCGGAAGCACAAGCGGCACGAGTGATCGCCGCCGTGCGTCGCGCGATCGACGAGGGCTGTCGGGTCATAGTCGCTCCCGAGTGCGCTGTGCCTCAACGGTGCGTGGACGAACTCTGCGAAATCGTGGCGCAAGCCGCTCCGCAACCCATCGTGTTCGCCGGCAGTTCGCACCTCGAGGTCGCGGGCGCGAAGATGAACCTCGCCCCGGTTCTGCTTGGCGAGTTGACCGCCCCCGCCTGGACCCACCGAAAGATGTCGCGGTTTGAGACATCTCGCAACGGCCAACGGGTCACCGAGGGCATCGATCTTGAGAATCCTCCGAGTCTCCGCGTCGCGACCGGCGCGCATGTTCGCATCGCCGCGATGATCTGCAAGGACATTCTCGACATCGATCGAGCGCGCCTCGTGGGCGAGCTTGGCGTCCACCTGATCGGCGTGCCTGCGATGTCCCCTACGATGACTGAGTTCCCGGCCGCTGCTCACGAGGTGATCCGGCGATCGCAGGGGGTGATGGTCGTCGCCAACAACCCCCTTGGGTGGGAGGGTGAACGCGTTGTCCATGCACTGATGTCCCGACCGACCCGCGACGACGTCGGTCGAGTGCTTCGCTCGGACGTGGCACATCCGCCAGGACTCGTCATAGGCGTGCTGCAACAGGGTTGGATGCCCTTCGTCACCGTTCCGGTCTGACTATTTGACATACTTGACACATGGAGGCGCGTGAGGTTCGAGAGCTGCTGGACTCGCTGGATCAGTACCCAGGCGTGTCGGGCACTGTCATCAGCCAGATCCGCGACGCGTTGGACCGGGCGACCGTGGGTACCGCAGCTGCGATAGGAGCCGAGCTCGGACGAACGATTCGGCGACTGCCGGATCATCGCTACTCTGCGGAGCTCTCCGAGCTGCGAAATCTCGCACGCGCATCGCTGGATCGCGCGATGACCGAGCGCGATGGCGCGGACGACGACACTCGGACTCGGACTCTTGCTGACGAGATCGTGAACGAGGTCCGGGCTGCGCCGCTTCCGCCAACCAGGATTGCGGAGAACCTCGGCGTGCATGTCAGCCAGATCAGCCGCGCCGGCCGTTTGCTTCAGGAAGCTGGTCGGCTGAAGGTCGTTCCGGGCTCCGTCGACCGTCGCCAACGCCTCTACGAACTCGTTGGAGTTCCGCGTTCGGAGAGAGGGCTCGCACAGTTGGTCGCTCCCGTTCTGCCGGACCTGTCGTTCGAGAGCATGTTGAGTGACCTTGTGCCGGACCGTTTGGGAGATCGTTTCGGGTGGTCCGACCAACGCCGCGTGCTCGCTGCAGTGAAGGACGAGATCGAAAGCGGCGAGTACGAGCCATGCAAAATGCACATTGTGCGAGTCGCTAAGCAGGGCGGAGGGACACGTCCGGCCGCGGCTCCGGCTTTCGCTGATCGTGCCGTCTTCGCCGCACTAGTTGAGCGCTGCCGTGGTCCGATCGCGTCTGTCCTCAACCAGGACGCGTCGGTGCTTTGGCCTACCGGATATCGGTCCGAGAAGAAGTGGAGTGCCTTGGAGCATTTCGCAGTAAGTTCTCGGCTGCCCTACCTGGTGTCGGTCGATGTGCAAGGTTTCTACGCGACCGTTCGGCACAGCGTGCTCGCAGATCGCCTTCTGTCTGCAGGCTGCGACCCGCAGGTAGTAGGAACGCTCATCGACCTCCTCGGTCGAATGTCCGGAAGAAGTGAAGGCGTCCCTCAAGGCCTCGAACCGTCAGATCCGCTCGCCGGAATCATGCTTGCGCCGATCGACCGAGCGCTACACGAGAACAGCGTCGCGTTCGTTCGGCACGGTGATGACCTTAGGATCGCGGTGCCGTCCGTGTCGGTGGCAGACGAGGTCGTTGCGCTGGTGCGCGATCGGCTCGAATTGCTTGAGTTGCAGTTGAACGAGGAGAAAACACGGACACTCAGACACCAAAACTACGTTGATACCAGGACGAAGGTGCGCTCGGCCGTCGATGACTTCGTGGCAGCACGCGGATCTCCCGAAACGGGACGGATAGTCCAACAACTACTTGCTGCGCTCGACGTGGATGAGGATCTTCAATGGGGCTGGTACCACGGAACCCTGGAAATCTCCGATGTATTGGAGCTCAGTCGAGCCGTTGACCCTGAAGACAAGCAAGCGGTGCTTGTGCTGGTCGACGCGGTGCTGAATGAGCAGCGCCGGCTGAGTGCCTCTTCGTGGGCAGCCTCTGATTCTGGGGCGCGGCTGCTGACGCGAACGACGCTACAGCTCATGACCGGTCTCCAGATTGCGCCACCGAATTCGCTTTCGATCGAGCTTCTCGCGAATGCGGAGTATGACGACGTCCTCCCCGCGTACATTTCCGCAATCGCTCCGGTCGACCCTGAGGGTACGGCGGCGCTCCTCCGCGAAATCCAGGAAATGTCTGACCAGGATGGACTCTGGCTCCGCGTGTATCAGGGGATCGATGGTGCAAACACCGAGTTGTTCGACGAGATCGCTGGGCATCACTCTCGAGACGCGAAGGACGCTGCCGTCCGCGTTCGGGCGGCCCGTTTCCTTGCTCGGCGTCACGTGGATCGGAGTTCTGTCGATTGGGCAGATGAAATACCTTTGCCGCTGAGGGCGGATGCGCTGTCAGCCACGACTGATTTCGATCCCGATGCAGAGACCCGCACGACGCGGGCCTTGCTTGCCGTGGGGCAGACGTAGGCATACGCCAAGCAGTGTCAGGGTCGAGAGCTGAGCGGACGTCACGCCGCCACCCAAGAAGCTGGCCCATCCGGTGATGGCACTCCTCAATCAGTTGAGAAGGGCCGGTAGGTGCCGTTTGCGGCAGTCCCGTCAAACCGGGGCGTGGATCGGGACCTCCCAGGGAGTCCCCGGACGCTG
>JAUSLQ010000087.1 GCA_030645675.1 Actinomycetota bacterium
GTGGTCGGCCTCCACGGTGCGATCCAGCTCGGCCCAGGTGGTGTGCGTGATGCACTCGTCGGGCGACCCGAGGCGCTGCTGGAGGAACTGGGCGACCTGCTGTACCAGGTGGAGTTCCACGCCACCATTGCCGAGCAGGAAGGCCGGTTCACGATGGCCGACGTGGCCCGCGGTGTGCACGACAAGCTGGTGCGCCGCCACCCCCACGTGTTCCCGCCCGAGGGCGGCGAGCTGGTGCAGGCCGACGACACCGCCACCGTGCTGAGCAACTGGGACGCGATCAAGCGGGCGGAGAAGGGCCGCACCTCTGTGTTCGACGGCGTGCCCCACTCGCAGCCGGCGCTGAGCTACGCGTTCGCCGTGCAGCGCAAGGCCGCCAAGGTCGGCTTCGACTGGCCCGACGTGGACGGCGCGTTGCCGAAGATCGCCGAAGAAGCCGAAGAGCTGCGCGAGGTGGCCCACGGCGGCGACACCGCCCGCGTGCACGACGAGCTCGGCGACCTGCTGTTCGCCGTGGTCAACGTGGCCCGCCACCTGGGTGTGGAACCCGAGTCGTCGCTGCGCGCTGCCACGCTGAAGTTCCGCGGCCGCTTCGAGCAGGTGGAGGCGCTGGCTCGCGAGCGCGGCATCGACCTGCACACCGCCGGCCTGGTCGCGTTGGACGCGCTGTGGGACGAGGTCAAGTCGCGGCAGTGACCGGCAGCACTGTGGTGGCCGCGCCGGCCGCCGCACCCGCAGACACCCCAGACATCACCGGTGTCGCTGACGTCGCGATCGTGTGCGGTGGCGCGGTACCCATCGGATCGGCAGCGTGCATCGCCGCCACCAGTGCCCGGTGTTCGGCCGTCACGACCGTGGGGAAGCGGGCTGCCGTGTCGGCCCGCAGGCATTGGTACAGGTTCAGCCGGGCGTTCGTCGCCTGCTCCATCGAGTGAGCGGCCTCCCCGGCCATCACCACCATCACGCCCACCACCAGCGCGGTGGCGAGGTAGATCGCGGCCGCACGGCCGAGGTCGTCGGCCGGCTTCGGGTCGGACAGGTTGAACGAGCCGGTGAACGCCTCGTGCACCAGGAACGCCAGGGTGAGCGCGACGAACCAGCGCATGAACGGTGCCATCGCTCCACCCACCCGGCGCGATGCCCAGGCGATGGCGGAGAAGGGCAGGGCGATCACGGCGGCCTGCGCCACCAACGCGGCCAGGGACACACCCGGCCGGTCGTCGGCCTTCACGTGGCCCAGCGCCAGCACCAGCACGGGCGCCAGCGCCCAGGCCACGACAGCTGACGCACCACTGCGGCCATTGCGCCCCGCTGCCGAGGCGTTGCGCACGGCGATGAACGACCACAGCACGGTGGTGATCACGGCACCCGCCGCCACCACGGCTTCCACGACCCGCAACCGGAACAGCATGTCGGACAGCACCTGCATGTCGGCCGCGCTGACGGAGGCGAGCGTGCTCTGCTGGCGCCACGCCTCGGCCACGACGACACCGGAGCACAGCTCCATCACAGCCAGCGCCGCCAAGTAGGCCAGCATCCCCGCGCGCATCGGCCGCACCGGCACCAACCGCACGGATGTTGTCAGCGACAGGGGAGGCATTGGTGGTACCGCTCTCTCAGGGGCGACGCTTGAGGAAGTCGGGCAACACGTCGTCGCTGTGCATCATCTGCCGCCCGATGCAGGCACGGTCGAAGGACTGCAGCGCCTGGTACATGCTCAACGCGTACCAACCGATGACCACCAGATACGACACGGGCAGCACCATGAACAGCCCCGCCTGCCACGCACTGGCGAAGAACGACACGGCCACACTGAGCCCGCCGGCCACCCAGGGCAGCACGATCAGCCGCGTCCACGGAGCCTGTGTCGAACCCACGGCGGAGGCCGCCCGGCGGTACGAGCCGAGCACCCCGAAGTGGCACGTCAGCACGATCAGCGCCCACCCGAGCACGATGCCGATGCGGGCGTTCTCCGACGCACCGTCGGTCAGCCCGGGGAGCATCGCGGTCGCGACCGCGATGGTGACGAAGGCCAATGGGGCCAGCCACGGGGCGACAGTCCAGCGCGAGCGGTGCCGCGCGTTCATCGCCGCGGCGGCGGTCCACCACAGCCAGCCGATCGTGTAGCTGACGACGGTGCCCACGACCATCACGCGCAGCAGGCGCCGGGCCTCGTCGTCGAACGCGATGGAGTCCTCGCTGATGTCGATGCGGCCTTCGCGCTCCAGCCAGTAGAACATCAGCGGCGTCGCGAACGCGGAGATGCATGCACCGACCACCATTGCGCGCGGCAGCAGCGTGTGGTGGCGGCCTGCGGGCGCTGCCTCGGTGGTGACGCGCCGGGTCACCGTCGGCACCTGGCCACTGGGACTGTCCCACCGCTGCGCGGCGCGGCCGACCCGAATCTGGCGCGCTGCCTCGTCGGCCTCCGCCTGCACCGCGGCGCCTTCGGGGCTCCACGGTTCTTCCAGCGATGGCAGGCCTTCGGCCGGCTGCGACGGCAACACGGCGGTGGGGTTCGCCGTCGGTGCCGCGGCCAACTGCGGCAGAGGCGAGAACGTGACTTCGTCTGCAACCTGGTCCGACATGTAGCCGTCATCGGCAGGAATCGCCGGCAACTTGACCGGGTTGTGCGTTTCTGTGCGCAGCCACAGATCGGTACGGTTGGGGGCATGAGTGACATCGTCAGTGTGATCGGTCGTGAAATCCTCGATTCGCGTGGCAACCCCACCGTGGAAGTGGAGGTCGTCCTCGACAGCGGGGCCACCGGTCGGGCGGCCGTGCCGTCGGGTGCCAGCACCGGCGAGCACGAGGCGGTCGAGCTACGCGACGGCGGCAGCCGCTACCTCGGCAAGGGCGTCGCCACCGCAGTCGGCTACGTCAACGGCGAGATCGCCGAGCTGCTGGCCGGCGTGGAGGTGTTCGAGCAGCGCTACATCGACACCGAGCTGATCGCGCTCGACGGCACCGACAACAAGGGCCGCCTCGGTGCCAACGCCATCCTCGGCACCAGCCTGGCCGTGGCCAAGGCTGCGGCCGACGAGCTGCAGCTGCCCCTGTACCGCTACCTCGGCGGCCCCAACGCGCACGTGCTGCCGGTGCCGATGATGAACGTGGTGAACGGTGGCGTGCACGCCGACAACAGCATCGACATGCAGGAGTTCATGATCATGCCCGTCGGCGCGCCCAGCTTCCGCGAGGCGCTGCGCTGGGGCACCGAAACGTACCACACGCTGAAGAAGGTGCTGCACGATCGCGGCCTGTCCACCTCCGTCGGCGACGAGGGCGGCTTCGCCCCCAACCTGGCCAGCAACGAAGACGCGATCAAGATCCTCGTCGAGGCGATCGAGAAGGCCGGCTACGCGCCCGGAACCGACATCGCGATCGCGATGGACCCGGCGATGAGCGAGCTGTACCGCGATGGCGCCTACCACCTGGCCGGCGAGGGCAAGGTGCTCACCCCCGCCGAGATGGTGGCGTACTGGACCCGGCTGGTCGACACGTACCCGATCGTCAGCATCGAAGACGGCATGCACGAGGACGACTGGGACGGCTGGGGCGCCCTCTCCCGGGCAGTCGGCGACCGCGTGCAGCTGGTGGGCGACGACCTGTTCGTCACCAACGTCACCCGTCTGCGCATGGGCATCGAGCGCAAGGTGGCCAACAGCGTGCTCATCAAGGTGAACCAGATCGGCTCGCTGTCGGAGACGCTGGACACGGTCGAGCTGGCCACTCGTCACAGCTACAGCAGCGTGATGAGCCACCGCAGTGGCGAGACCGAAGATGCCACCATCGCCGACCTCGCGGTGGCCACCAACTGCGGCCAGATCAAGACCGGCGCCCCCGCCCGTAGCGACCGCGTCGCCAAGTACAACCAGCTGCTGCGCATCGAAGAGCAGCTCGGCGAGGCCGCCGAGTTCCGCGGTCGCAGCGCGCTCAGCCCGCGCTGAGCTCGGCTGATGCCGAGCGGCGCCACGGTGGCGCGAGAATGACCAGATGACCAGCCAGCGCCATGGGCACAAGACGTCCGCGATCGCGCGGCCGAAAGAACCCACCCGCGCTGCGGCCCGGTTGACTGCGCGCGACGACACGAAGTTCGGCGATTTCACGCGCCCGATCGCACGCGACAAGCAACTGGTGCGCGGCCGCGGCAAGCGCGGCATCATCGCCATCGTCGCCACCGTCATCACGGCCGCACTCGTCGCTGCCCTCTTCGTGCTGCCGGTGAAGGCGTGGATGCGCCAACAGGACGACATCGAACGCAAGCAGCACGAGCTCTCCGCGCTCGACCAGGCCAACGCCGCGCTCGCCGCCGAGGTCGCCCGCCTACAGACGCCGGAAGGCATCGAGGAAGCGGCGCGCGAAGAGATCGGCTACGTGCAGCGCGGCGAGATCCGGCTCACCGTGCTGCCCGTTCCCCCGGCCCCGGTCACCATGCCCGGCGGCTGGCCGTACGACGCTGTCGCCCAGATCGTGGCCGTCCGCCAAGCCGAGGCCGCAGGCGCCACGCCCTGACCGGGGCAACGTCTCTCGGATTGGGCAATGAGACGCCTGTGACCGGCCGCTGCCGCAACGCGACCGGCTTGGCCCTGGTGCATTCCGGTCCAGTCGATTCGATTTCGATTTCTCCCTCACCCCGCTGAACGGCCGGAACACGTCCGAGTGACAGAGCACCAACCGAGTGACAGAGCACCATCCCAGTGCGCGCTCGCACCCAGGGAGCGAGTGACCACCCGGATCAACGGGTGGCGATGTCTCGGGCAGGACAGCAGGAGCTGGAGCAGGAGCAGGAGC
>JAUSLQ010000088.1 GCA_030645675.1 Actinomycetota bacterium
GACGATCACGAACACCACGCCGACCACCTGCACACCGACCTTGTCGCCCTCGAGCGTGATCGCCGCACCGATGTCGGTGAGCTTGGTGCTACCGGCGATGCCGTAGAGCAGGCTCATGCCGTAGAGCATCACTGCGCTGGCGAACACGCCGAGCAGGTAGTACTTCACGCCGGCCTCGTTGCTCTTGCGGTCGCGCTTGTTCCAGGCGGCCATCATGTAGGCCGGGATGGAGAGGAACTCCAGCGCCACGAACACGCTGACCAGGTCGCGCGAGCTGGCCATCATCACCATGCCCAGCACGCTGCTGAGCAGCAGCACGTAGTACTCGCCCTGGTAGTACTTGCCGTCTTCCATCTCGTGAGTGCTGAGCAGCACGACCACGTAGCCCGACAGCAGGAACAGCGCCTTCAACGCCAGGGCGAAGTTGTCGACCACGTAGCGGCCGGTGATGCCCTGCCCCGCGGCCCCGTCGCTGATCGCCGACCGCACGTCGTCGCCCAGCACGGCCAGCGTCGCCAGCGGCAGCAGTGCGCCGAGCATGAAGAACCCGCTGAGCGTGCCGGTGATCCAGCGCCGGTTGTCGGGCACGAACAGGTCGACCAGCAGCACCACGCAGATGCCGGCCGCCAGCACCAGCTCGGGGGCCAGCGCGTGGAAGTCGACGACGGGTGAGGAGAAGGCGGTCATGGAGTCACTTCACCTGCTGGAAGATGTCGGTGATGTGCTGCACGGCCGGGTCCATCAGGTCGAACATCAGCGCCGGCATCACGCCGAACACGACGATGGCGATCAGCAGCGGCGTCCAGGCCACCCACTCGAAGATGTTCACGTCATGGATGTCGGAACCGTGGTCGTCACCGTGCGCATCGTGACCGTGGCTGTCGTGGCCGTGCGCAGCACCGTGGCCGGCGCCGGCGAACTCGGCGGTGGGCTCGCCGAAGGCGGTGCGCTGGTACAGCCACAGCAGGTAGCCGGCGGCCAGCACGGTGCCGAGGGCCGCGATGATGGTCAGCACCTGGAACAGGCCCACGCTGAGGCCGCCGAACATCAGCGCCGGCTCGCCTGCCACCTGGTGCATCGGGTTCCAGGCGCTGAGGATGGCCGGGAACTCGCCCCAGAAGCCGGCCAGGCCGGGCAGGCCCAGCGACGCCATCGCGCAGAAGCCGAGGATCCAGCCGAGCTTGGGCACCTGCAGCAGCATGCCGCTGAGGCGCTTGATCTCCAGCGTGTGGTAGCGCTCCTTCACCGAACCGGCGATGAAGAACAACATGCCGGTGATCAGGCCGTGAGCGACCATGCCGAACAGGGCGGCGTTGATGCCCAGCGGGGTGAGCGTCGCGATGCCCAGCATCACGAAACCCATGTGGGCCACGGAGGAGAACGCGATGAGGCGCTTCATGTCGGTCTGGGCCAAGCAGCCGAGGGCGCCGTAGATGATGCCGATGACGGCGAGGATGCCGATGACCGGCGCCCACTTCACCGCTGCCTGGGGCAGGAACGGGATGGCGATGCGCACGAAGCCGTAGGTGCCCAGCTTCAGCAGGATGGCGGCCAGGATGACCGAGCCCTGGGTGGGCGCCTGGGTGTGCGCGTCGGGCAACCAGGTGTGGAACGGGAACATCGGCACCTTGACGGCGAAGCCGATGAACATGCCGGCGAAGATCCAGATCGCCGTGTTCTAGGCGATGTCTGGGCCGTTCTCGTTGAACCACAGGAAGCTGAAGTCGGCAGCGTTGGGGTCGGCGGCGTTGTTCTTGGTGACGATGAACAGGGCGATGAACGCCACCAGCATCAGGGCCGAGCCGAACATCGTGTAGAGGAAGAACTTCAGCGACGCGTACTGGCGGTTCTCGCCACCCCACACGCCGATCATGAAGTACATCGGCAGCAGCACCACTTCGAAGAACACGAAGAACAGGATCAGGTCTTGGGCGATGAACGTGCCCGCCATGCCCGTCTGCAGCACCAGCATCAAGATGAAGAACGCCTTGGCATTGCCCGGGTTGGGCACATGGTTCCAGCTGTAGACCATCACCAGGACGGTGATCACCATCGACAGGATGTACAGCGGCAGGCTGATGCCGTCGAGGCCGACCGTGTACGTGGCCTTGATCGGCTTGATCCAGTCGTTCTTGGTGAAGAACTGGAGCTGGCCGCTCTGGTCGTAGTCGAACTGCAGCATCGTGTACACGCCCACGGCCAACGTGGCAATGGCGGTGGCCAGCGCGACGCCCTTGGCGAGCACTTCGTCCTTCTTGGGGATGAAGAGCATCACCAGCACGCCTGCCAGCGGCAGGAAGGTGCCGAGGCTGAGCAGCCACTGCTTGTCTTGGAGCGGAAGGAAATCCATTGTCTGTCCCTTAGCTGTTCACGAGTACGAGTACGAGCGCACCGACTGCTGCGGCACCGAACAGCAACGCTCCGTACAGGTTGACCTTGCCTGATTGCACCGGTTGCAGCGCGCCTCCGGCGCCGGTTGCGGTTGCACCACTTCCATTCACCACACCGTCGACCAGACCTTGGTCGATGTACTTGTAGACCAGTTCGCCCGTGCGCTTGCCACTCTTGCCGACACCGTTGACGATGCCGTCGAGGATGTTCTGGTTGGTCCAGTAGGCAGCCCGGCTGATGGGATAGGCGATGCCACGGACGATGACGTTCTCGTAGAGCGCATCGAGGTAGTACTTGTTGACCAGGAACTTGTGGCCTGCGCCGAGCAGCGAGTTGCGGCGGGTCAGGCCCTTCAGCGGCGAGGGGGCGTCGCCGAACACGGCCTTGCTGAGGTAGAGGCTGACCGCGAAGCCCGCGGCCACCAGCAGGATGCT
Organism: Actinomycetota bacterium; assembly: GCA_030645675.1. Classification (GTDB taxonomy): domain Bacteria; phylum Actinomycetota; class Acidimicrobiia; order Acidimicrobiales; family Ilumatobacteraceae; genus UBA668. The sequence goes on from JAUSLQ010000088.1 coordinate 2,826, forward strand.
GGGCAGCGCGTTGACCCACTCGAACACGGGGGCCTCGGGCAGGGTGACGCCGATGCTGCTGTGCAGCCACTCGTGCATCTTCTCGATGTGGAACGGCGCCGCGTTGAGGTAGCCGGACAGCACCGCCAGTGTGCCGAGGATGATGAGCGGCACGGTGATCTGCCACGGTGAATCGTCGGGAGCGAACGGCAACGGCTTGCCGTGCGTGATCGGCGCATGGTGGTCGTCGTGACCGTGGTCGTCGTGAGCCTGGGCGCCGTGGTCGTCGGCCGCCTCCGCGTGGCCTTCGTCGTGGGCCGGTTCGTGGAGGTGGTCTTCGTGCTCGTTGACGAAGTGGGCAGCGCCGCCACGGGCCTTGCCGAAGAACGTCAGGTAGGTGGCCCGGGTCATGTAGGCGGTGGTCAGGAACGCACCGACCAGGCCGACGATGAAGAACACGGTGTAGTGGTTGCCGTGGGCCGAGTCGATGATCTCGTCCTTGGAGAAGAAGCCGCTGAAGAACGGCACACCGCACAGCGCGGCGGTGCTGACGATCCATGTCCAGAACGTGATCGGCATCTTCTTGCGCAGGCCACCCATGTCCTTCTTCATGTCGAAGCTGTGGTGGCTACCGGTGTGGGCCACCGAGCCGGCGCACAGGAACAGGCAGCACTTGAAGAACGCGTGGGTGAAGATGTGGAACACGGCGGGCACCCAGGCGCCGACGCCGAGGCCCATCATCATGTAGCCCAGCTGGCTGACCGTGGAGTACGCGAGCACCTTCTTGATGTCGTTCTGCACGAACGCCAGGCCGGCGGCGATGAGGATGGTGATGCCACCGATCACCGCGATCAGGTTGAAGTGGTTGCCGGCGACGGTGATGTCGAGGCCCACCTGGAACACGGGGTAGAGCCGGGCCACCAGGAACACACCGGCGACCACCATCGTGCTGGAGTGCAGCAGCGACGACACCGGCGTGGGGCCCGCCATCGCGTCAGGGAGCCAGGTGTGCAGCGGGAACTGGCCGCTCTTGCCGATCGCGGCGATGAACAGGGCGATGGCCGCCAACGCCAGCGTCTTGTGGTCGCCGACGAACGCTGCCGCTTGGGTGTTGATGCCGTGCTCGCCGCCGATGTCGAGCGTGCCGAACATGGCCAGCAGCATGCCGGTGCCAACCAGCAGGCCCATGTCGCCGGTGCGCACGGTGAAGAACGCCTTCAACGCGGCCTTGGCGTTGGGCAGCTCCTCCCACCAGTGGCCGATCAGCAGGAACGAGCAGAGGCCCATGATCTCCCAGCCGAGGATGAACTGGGCCATGTTCGGCGCCAGCACCATGGTGAGCATGCCGGCCGAGAACAGGGTGATGCTGGCGAAGAAGTGGGTGTAGCGGCGGTCGCCGCGCACGTACTCGGTGGAGTACAGCAGCACCAGCGTGGAGATGAACGCCACCAGCAGCAGCATCATGATGGCCAGGCCGTCGATGTGCGAGCCGATGCCCACCTCGAGGTCGCCGATGCTGAACCAGCGCTGGCCGCGGATGACGGGCTCGAGGTGGTGCACGACCTCACCGGCCGCTTCCCCCTCGCCTTCACCTTCGGCCACGCGGCCGGCGCCGAAGAAGCCGCGCAGCAGGCCGCCGGCCTCACCCTCGGCGCTGGCGCCGACACGGTCGATCCACTGGTAGGCGGCGCCGGCGGCGATCACCAGCGAGGCGCCCATGCTGGCCAGGGCGATCTCGCTACCGCCCTTGGGGCAGCGCTTGCCGAAGAAGATGATGAGGAAGAAGGCGATTGCCGGGATCAGCGGGATCAGCCAGGCGTGTTCCAGGAACCAGCCGGCCGACTCGTGGATCGCGGATTCCGTCTCGGACGCGAACATGCCTCAGCCCTTCATTTCCGACAGGTCGTCGAGCGAGATCGTCTTGCGGTTGCGGAAGATCAGCAGCACCATCGCCAGACCCACGCCCACCTCGGCAGCGGCCACAGCGATGATGTACAGCGCGAACACGCCGCCGTCGTTGTTGCCGTGCATCTGGTCGAAGGCGAGCAGGTTGATGTTCACCGAGTTGAGGATCAGCTCGATGCTCATCAGCACCAGCACCGCGTTCTTGCGGACGATCACGCCGTACACGCCGATGCAGAACAGCACCGCGCCGAGGAGCAGGAAGTTGTTGACCAGCATGGTTCAGTCCTTCCTTGCCAGCACGATGGCGCCGATGACGGCGGCGAGCAGCACGAACGACAGCGCCCAGAACGGCAGCGCGTAGGCGGAGAAGATCTTGTCGCTGAGAGCGTTGTTCTGGGCGGCGCCGATCTTGGCCACCGCACCTGCCGGCAGCTTGGTGTCCTCGAAGCCGTCGATCAGCACGTAGGCCATCACGCCGAGCATCAGCAGCGCGACGGGTGCACCCAGCATCCAGCCCTTGTCGTTGTTCAGGTCGACGTCTTTGCCCAGCTTGGCGCGAGTGAGCATGACGCCGAACAGGAACAGCACCATCACGGCGCCGATGTACACGAGCACCTGGGTGACGGCCACGAACTCGGCCGCCAGCAGCAGGTACTGGGCGGCGGCACCGGCCATCACTGCCACCAGCGAGAGCGCGGCGTGCACCACGTTGCTGCTGGTGACCACGCGCAACGCGCCCAGGATCATGATCGCGGCGATGATGCCGAACCCGATGTTCTGGGCGACCTGGATGTCGGAAGCGAGCATCACTTCCCCTTCTTCTTCTCGGCGCCGGCCTCGAGCTCGGGGGCAGCGGGCACCGTCTCCATCCACTCGCCGAGCTTGCTCTTGTCGTGCAGCAGGTCGGCGATCTTGGGTTCGCTGTACTCGTACTCAGGGCTCCAGAACAGCGCGTCGAACGGGCAGACCTCGACGCAGATGCCGCAGTACATGCACAGCGCGTAGTCGATGTCGAAGCGGTCGAGATTGTTCACCTTCCTTGGAGCTCCTCCAGCACGGCGCGGCGGTGCGAGCTCTTTGTGGGCCTCGATGTAGATGCACCAGTCGGGGCAGCTGCGCACGCAGAGCATGCAGCTGGTGCAGTTGTCTTCGCGCAGGGCGATGACACCGCGGGCGCGGGTGGGCGGTGCTTCCTTCTCGTGCGGGTACTGCACGGTGGCTGCGCCGCCGCCCATCTTCTTCGGCTTCAGCGTCTGGGCCATGGTGGCGAACGTGACGCCCAGGCCCTTCAGCAGGCCGGGCACTTGCGGCTTGGCGGCCATCACCACACCACCTTGCAGATCGCAGTGACCATGATGTTGACGAGCGACACCGGTATGAGCACCTTCCACGCGAAGCGCTGCAGCTGGTCTTCACGGAAACGCGGGTAGCTGAACCGCACCCACATGATGATGCCGGTGAGCACCATCATCTTCGTGAACATGATCAGCGGCCCACCGATGTTCATCCAGTTGTCGATCTCGCCGCCGTCGGCGCCGCCCCAGCCGAACCAACTGAAGGGCACGCCCCAGCCACCGAGGAAGAGCACGCTGGCGATGAGGGCGAACACGCCCGCGGTCGCGAACTCGGCGATGAAGAAGATGAGGAAGCGGAAGCCGCTGTACTCGGTCATGTAGCCCGACACGAGCTCGGACTCGGCGATCGGCATGTCGAAGGGCGTCTGGGTGAGCTCGGCCTGCACCGCGATCATGAACACCAGGAAGCCGACGAACTGGGTGAGGAGGTACGGGTAGCCGAGGCCGTCGAAGCCGAAGATGCTGTCGCTGTTCTGCTTGACGACGATCTGCTGCAGGTTCATCGTGCCGGCCTGGATGACCACACCCAGCACCGACAGCACCATCGGCAGCTCGTAGGCGATCAGCTGGCCGGCGGCACGCAGGCCACCGAGCAGCGAGTACTTGTTGGCGCTGCTCCAGCCGGCCATCAGGATGCCGAGCGTGCTGATGCTGCTGACGGCCAGCATGTAGAACACGCCGGCGTCGAAGTCGGTGAAGTACGCGTCGGGGCCGAACGGCACGACTGCCACCAGCAAGAAGGTGCTCATCAGCACCACTAACGGCGCGGCGCGGAACACTCGTTTGTCGGCGCGCGTCGGCGAGATGTCTTCCTTCTGCAGCCACTTGGCGACTTCGGCGAACAATTGCATGCTGCCGTAGGGGCCGGCTTCCATCGGCCCGAGCCGGCTCTGCATGAAGCTCATCATCTTGAACAGGAAGAGGTACACGATGGT
>JAUSLQ010000107.1 GCA_030645675.1 Actinomycetota bacterium
TCGGTGTGGCGCAGACGCCGTACCGCTCGTCCCCCGGCTCGGCCACCCGCATCGAGCGCATCGCCGGCGCCACCACCGACATCCAGCACATCGTGCACCAGGGCATGACCCACTACGACGCCACCTTCTGGGTGGGTGCCAACGCCCTCCTCCGCAAACGCGCACTCGACGACATCGTCGAGATCGACCACCAGGGCAACTGGGAGATCCGCCGCTACATCCAGGACCGAACGGTCATCGAGGACACCGAGTCCACCATCGACCTCGGCATTCACGGGTGGACGCTGTTCAACTATCCCGAGCGCCTGGCCTACAGCGCCACCCCGCCCGACTTCGGCTCACTGTGCATCCAACGCCAGCGCTGGGCCAACGGTGGCCTGCTCATCCTGTCGAAGCTGCGCAAGCAGTCGCGGGTGCGACGCGAGAGTGGCGAACCGAACCGCTTCGGCGAGGTGTTCCTGCGCGTGAACTACATGGCGTCGATCTTCTGGTCGTCGCTCTGCCTGCTGGTGATGCTGATCTACCCGTTCAACGCCGGCCTGCTGAAGCCCGTGCTGCCGCTGATCGCCCTGCCGTACTTCCTGATGATGGCCAGTGACCTGAAGTACTGCGGGTACAAACGCCTCGACGTGCTGCGCCTGTACGGGTTCAACCTGATCCTGCTGCCGGTGAACCTCTCGGGAACGTTCGCCTCGATCCTGCAGCTCGTGACGGGCGAGAAAAGCTCGTTCAAGCGCACGCCGAAGGTGCGCGATCGCACCTCGGCCGCAGCCCTGTTCATCCTCGCTCCGTTCGCGCTGATCGCCTGGGCGGTCTACGCGATCGTCATCGACGTGCAGAACCATCATTGGGGGCACCTGTCGTTCGCCGCGCTGAACGCGAGCCTGGCGCTCTACGCGATGGTGGCGTTCGTCGGCATCGGCAACAGCCTGGTCGACCTGTGGGTGCAGCTGCGCCGTTGGCTGTACAAGCCCACCACCGCCGGTGCTCCCACGGCCGCCAAGGCGGGTGTGGCGCAGACCCCATCAGGGGTGCTGGGCGACTGGGCCACCGTGTTGCAGCTGGGCACGCCCGGCTCGGGCGTGCGGGTGAAGGCAGCGCCGGCGCCGCGCCCCGTGGCGGACGCCACGGCTCCCTCACCCTCGCTGCTGCACCGTCGCCGGCAGCCACCTGCCGCCCCCGCCTCCGAGGTGTTCGAGGAGTACGCCTTCTTCACGGTGTTCCAGCCGATCATCGATCTCGCCACGGGCGAGCCCGTGGGGTACGAGGCGCTCACCCGTTTCGCGGACGGGCAATCGCCGTTGGAGAGCCTGGCGGAGGCCCACTCCGCAGGCATCGGGGTCGGCCTCGACGCCGCGTTGGCGCACGCCGCAGTGGCGGCGGCCCGCGCGCTGCCCGACCACGTGTGGCTGGCCGTCAACGTCTCGGCGTCGCTGGCCGAGCGCGGCGACCTGTTGCGCGACATCGCCATTGCCGCACCATGCCCGCTCGTCATCGAGATCGGCGAGGGCGTGGACGGTGCTGCGTTGCTCGCCGGCCCGCTGGCCGATCTGCCGAACGTGACGATCGCCATCGACGATGCCGGTGCCGGCTACGAGAGCCTGGCCCGCATCGAGGCCGTCAGGCCGGCGTTCATGAAGCTGCACCGCGGGGCGGTGGACGGGTTGGAGCACGACTCGGCCCGGCAGGCGTTCGTGCGCACGCTGGTCGCCTTCTCGGAGGTGCACCGGTGCGCCATCATCGCCGAAGGCGTGGAGACCGAGGCCGAGCGCAATGCACTGCGCGACGCCGGCGTGCACCTGGGCCAGGGCTACTTCGTCGGCAAGCCGATGCCCATCGACCGCCTCTCCTCGAACCTCCCCGCCCTCTGACCTCACCCTCTGACCTCACCCGCAGAGCGCGGCCTTGGGCGTCGTGTGAAGGCGACTTGGGCGAGGGATGAGAGCCGGCGAACGCGGCCCCGGGCCTGACCAGACCTGGTCGGGGAGAGGAGACTCGAACTCCCGGCCTCCTGCTCCCAAAGCAGGTGCGCTACCAACTGCGCTACTCCCCGGCGCGGTCCGATGCTACCTGGCTGTGCTGCCGGCGGCATGACCGATTGCTGCTGGCCGGCAACGGGTGCGGCCGGGCCGCGCGCTCAGTTGCCGGGGCGGACGACGACGACGGGGCAGGGCGAGTGCTGCACCACGGTGCGGCTGACCGACCCGAGCAGCAGGGCAGTGAATCCGCCATGGCCGCGGGAGCCGACCACCACGAGGTCGGCGTCGGCGGCGGCATCGATGATCGCCTTGGCGGGGCTCTCCTCCGTGATGATGGACTGGCAGCGCACCGCGGGGGCCACCTCGCCGGCCCGGAGGGCACTGGCCTCCAGCGTGCGCATCGCGTCGAGTCGCATCTCGTCGCGGGGCTCACTGATGCCGGTGCGGGTGCCCACGTAGGGATACACCCAGCCGTGCACCAGCACCAGTTCGGCACCGGTGCGCAGCGCTTCTTCGGTGGCCCACATCAGGGCCGCCAGGCTGTCGTCGCTGCCGTCGACACCGACGACGATGCGTGAGATGGCCTCGTCGTGGCCGGTGCCGTGCACGACCACCACCGGGCACGTGGCGCGGTGGGCCACGACCGTGGCCACCGAACCCAGCACGTCGGTGAGCCGGCCGGGGTGGCTGGTGGCGCCGACCACGACGAGGTCGTCGTCGTGCGAGGCGCTGACCAGCGCGTACCCGGCGGCACCGAGCACCGTCTCGCCGGTGACCACGATGTCGAGGCCGAACGAGCGGGCCAGATCGACGGCGCGCTGGTTGATCTGCTCTTGATCCTTGACGATTGCGTCCATGGTGGAGCCGGCGAAGGCGCCGGCTCCGACCATGCCCGCTTCAACCGTGACCGGCAACTGGGCGCACGTGATGACGTGCAGCGGCTCCTGCCGGCGGGCTGCTTCCTGGGCAGCCCACCGCAGTGCCTCGATCGAACCCTCGGAGCCATCGACCCCGACGATCACCCGTGCCAGCCGGTCGGTCATGTGATCAACGCTCCACGATCAGAGCGGTGACCATGTACTTCATGCCTGTCGGGGTCTCTGCGTGGGTGAGGATGTGGCAGTGCCACGCCCACACGCCGGGCTCCATGCCCATGTAGAGCACCGTGTAGCGCTCGCCAGGGGTGACCCAGATGGTGTCGGTGGGCATCGGCTCGTCCATCGGGATGCCGTCTTTGGCCGTGATCCACCCCATCGGCTGGTGGAGGTGCATCGGGTGGCCCAGCAGGCCCTCGTT
>JAUSLQ010000123.1 GCA_030645675.1 Actinomycetota bacterium
CTCCAACCCCGGCCCCAGCACGTCGGCGCCCAGCGAGCGGGCGTGCTCGATGATGCCCTCCTCGCGGAAGATGTTGATGCTGGCGACGGCGGACGCGCAGGCCAGCGGGTGGCCGGAGTAGGTGAGGCCGCCCGGGTACACGCGGTCGCGGAACGTGGCCGAGATCTTGTCGCTGATGATCACGCCACCCAGCGGCACGTAGCCGGAGTTGACGCCCTTGGCGAAGCACACCAGGTCGGGCTGCACGCCCCACTTCTGGAACGCGAACCACTCGCCGCAACGGCCGAAGCCGGCCATCACCTCGTCGCAGATCAGCATGATGCCGTGGCGGTCGCAGCGCTCGCGGATTCCTTCCAGGTAGCCGTCGGGCGGCACCAGGATGCCGTTGGTGCCGACCACGGTCTCGATGATGATGGCGGCGACGGTGTGTGCGCCTTCCACCATCAGTACGTCGTCGAGGTGCTGCAGCGCACGCTCGCACTCCTGCGTGTCGGAGGTGCTGTGGAACGCGCTGCGGTACGGGTACGGCCCCCAGAACTTCACCACGCCGGGCATGCCAGGCTCGCTGGGCCAGCGGCGCGGGTCGCCGGTGAGTGTGATCGCTCCGTTGGTGGCGCCGTGGTAGCTGCGGTAGTGGTTCAGCACCTTGTGGCGGGCGGTGTGCAGGCGGGCCATGCGCACCGCGTTCTCGGTGGCCTCGGCGCCGCCGTTGGTGAAGAACACCATGTTCAGGTCGCTGCCCGGCAGGTTGGTGGCGGCCACCTCGGTGATCAGCCGGGCGGCCTCGCTGCGTGCGTCGTTGGCGTGGAACGGGGCGATGGTGCACAGCCGGCCGGCCTGCTCCTGGATGGCAGCGATCAGCTTCGGGTGCTGGTGGCCGATGTTGACGTTCATCAGCTGGCTGGAGAAGTCGAGGTAACGGGTGCCGTCCTCCGTCCAGAAGTGGCTGCCCTGGGCGCGGGTGACCACCAGCGGGTTGATCGCGCCCTGCGCGCTCCAAGAGTGGAACACGTGGCTGCGATCGTTGGCGAAGGCGTCGGCGGGATGGGTGTCGAGCACGGTCATGCGGCCATCGTAGTTGTCACACGCCATGGCGTACAGACCACTCTTTGTGCCCGTACAAACTCGACCCTGACGAGTGCGGCCGGTTGCTACGGTGGCTGCATGACGGTCGTGATCGGTATCGATGTCGGGGGCACGAAGACGAACGCGACGGTGCTGTCCGAGGCCGATGGCTTCCTGGTCGACCGGATGATCGAGGTGCCCAGCCGCGTCAACGAGGGCCCGCAAGCGGCCGTCGCCGCGATCGTGGAGGTCGTCGCTGCCGCTCTGCATGCGGCGGGCGCCGACGGGCAGACCGTGCTGGCCGTCGGGCTCGACACGCCGGGCCCGGCAAGCGCCGGTGGTGTGATCTCCAGCCGCGGCGCGACCAACTTCGCTCAGCCGGAGTGGTGGGGGTTCGACGTGCGGGCGGCCGTGGAAGACGCGCTGCGCCTGCCCGTCATCTACAACAACGACGGCAACGCGGCTGCGCTGTACGCGCACCAGCAGCACTTCGGCGACGACTCGCACCACCGCTCGTCGGTGTCGGCCATCGTCGGCACGGGGCTGGGCGGCGGCGTGATCGAGATGGGCGCCGTCGTGCACGGCGCGTCCGGCATGGCGGGCGAACTCGGCCACGTGCACATCCCCATGCACCACCTGCTGGCGCCCGGCCAGCCGATCCCGCAGTGCAACTGTGGGTTCGAGGCCGATCTGGAGAGCGTGGCCTCGCTCAGCGGCATCCAGAAGAACCTGCTGCCGTTCTGGCTGACGCAGTACCCCGAGCACCCGCTGGCCGCGCTACCGATCGATGTGGGGGCCAAGGAGGTGCGCAGCTACGCGCAGCGTGGCGACGAGATGGCGCTGAAAATCTTCGAGCAGCAGGCGATGGGGATCGCGGCGATGTTCACGATCGCGGCCAACTTCACCGACCCCGACGCCTACTTCCTGGGCGGTGGCGTGGTGGAGGCCGAGCCGCACTTCCGCGACTGGTTCCTCGACAACGTGCGCCGCCACACGCTGCTGCGCACGGAACAGCGCGAGGTGGCCGAGTTCCTGGTGGTCACGCATCTCGACATGGCCGGTGCTCGCGGGTCGGCGATGGCGGCGCTCAACGCGATCCGGCCCTGACCGTTCGGGCCGCCCGGGGCCCACGCTGTACTCTGCGCCCCATGGGTGAGATGGTCACGTTCAAGAGCAATGGTCATACCTGCGACGGCTACATCGCCGGCTCCGGCCCCGGTGTGCTGGTGATCCAGGAGTGGTGGGGCCTCGTGCCGCACATCAAGGACGTCGTCGATCGCTTCGCTGCCGCCGGGTTCACCGCGCTGGCGCCGGATCTGTACCACGGCGAGTCGACCACCGAGCCCGACGGCGCCGGGAAGCTGATGATGGCCCTGAACCTCGAGCAGGCGGGCAAGGATCTCAGTGGCGCGGTCGACCTGCTGCAGCAGCGGTCGGGTTCCCCGAAGGTCGGTGTGGTCGGATACTGCATGGGTGGCGGCCTGGCCCTGGTGGTGGGCTGCCAGCGGCCCGACGCGGTGGCCGCGGTCGCGCCGTACTACGGGGCGATCCCGTGGGAGTCGGTGCAGCCGCAGTGGTCGGCGCTGACGGCCAAGGTGGTCGGCGAGTACGCCGAGAACGACGGCTGGGCGTCGCCCGAAGCCGCCCGCGCGCTGGAGGCGCAACTGCGCGAGCTGGGAAAGGATGCGACGCTGCACATCCACCCAGGCTGCGACCACGCGTTCTTCAACGACGCCCGCCCCGAGGTGTACGACGCGGCCGAGTCGGCCGTCGCCTTCGACCGCACCGTCGAACTGTTCCGCACCATGCTGTAGCAGTTGCTGGCTGGGTCATTGCTGGCTGGGTCGTTGCTGGCTGGGTCGTTGCCCGCTGAGGCCGGCGGCGTCACGTCACCGCACCGCTCAGCGTCCCAGCCCGCCACGTTTGGCCTGGTTCACCTCTTTCAGACTTCGCCCGAGCGGCGGGTGTCGGCCGTCTCCGTGTCGGTGCGCGCATTGGCGGCCTGGTCCGGCGTCTGGGGCACGCCACAGACGTACGTACCTCTGCTCCGTTCCACGGACGCGGCACTTCGCGGCCCGGCGCAACTGGCCGCGAGAGCCGGAGAGTCGCCGCGACGCACTCCCCTCTCAGTGTTCACCGAAACCCGCTGGCGGGGCTCTCCGCCGCGTCGGGTTGCACCGAGTCTGAAGGAGGTGAACTGGCCCAAACCTGCGCGCACGGAGGATGGACACTCTCGGCAGGGCGACTTGCCGGATCGGCGGGCTTTCCGTGCCCAGTACCGGTGATGGAACTGCGACCGATCTCCGGGCTCACGCTGCGCCGAGCGCTGCTCGGCATCTTGCTCGCCGCTGGCCGGCCGATGGGAATCGGCGAGGTGGTGCAGGCGCTGCACGCTGCCGGTGTCACCACCGGGCCGTGGCACACGAAGCCGGTGCACAAGGTGGCCAGCGACTACGGCTGGTGAATGCCTCCGTCGATCGGAGCACACAACACCTGTCGCCGCCACCGAACACCCGCGCGGCGCAAGCGTGTCGTCAGTCGGCGGCGCCCGACAGGCGCATGCGCTTCATCCGCCAGATGGCCAGCGCCAGCGTCACGACGGTCACGATCACCAGGCGCACCACTGCATCGCCGCCCTGCGGGATGCCCTCGCGCACCAGGCGGTTCGGCGGGTCGTCGAGCAGGCCGACGAAGATGGCCCGCGACTCCCACGTCGGCGACAGTTGGGCGATGCCGGTGAGCGCCGCACCGAGCAGACGCTCCACCAGGAACACGAGCGCCAGCGACCACGCCGCCGTGCGCCGCGTGATGCAGCCGACGGCGATGAAGATCGCGATGTAGGCGGTGCTGCCCACGGCGGCCGCCACGAAGGCGGGGCCGGCGCTGCTGGAACTGCCGGCGATCACCGCGGCGACGGCCGCGGCAGGGGCGATGGTGACCAGTGCGACCAGCGAGCCGGCGAGCCAGCGGCCGACCACGATCTGCCATCGTGGTGTGGGCGTCAGCCAGGTGAAGTGGAACGTGCCCGAGCGCACCTCGGCGCCCAGCACCGAGTCGCCGATGACGAGCGCGGTGATCGGCATCACCAACGAGAAGATGCCCTCGGCGGCGACGTTGGCGAAGGCGCGATCGGGCGTGAGATCCACAGCGCGCGACAGCAGGCCGAACAGCAGCGCTCCCGCGCAGGGCAGCAGCAGCGCAGCCCACCGCTTCGGCGGGAAGCACGACCGCCGGGTGTAGAGCATGATCGCCAGCAGGCGCGGCGTCGGCCGCCGGTGGGCGGTGGCGGGGGAATGGGTGACGTCGTTCATCGCACCAGCTCGCGGAACAGGCTCTCCAACGAATCGTCCAGCGGGCGCACCTCGTGCAACCGGATCGATCCGGCCTTGGCCAGGCGTGGCAGGGCGGCGGCCAGCTCGCGGGCCTGCAGGGTCTGCACCACCAGCCCGTCGCGCTTCGGGTCGAAGGTCACGCCGGTCACGGCGGTCACGCCGACCAGCGCGGCCGCAAGGCGGCGCCCGTCGTCGCAGCGCACCAGCACGTGGCGCGGCGTGTCGTCCATCGTGTCGCGGATGGCGCGGTGGCCACCGGCGGCGGCCAGGCGGCCGTGCACCAGCACGATCACGCGCTCGGCCATGCGTTCCACCTCGTTCAGCACGTGCGAGCTGACGATGACGGTGCGGCCGGTGGCGCCCAGCCGGCGGAACAGCGCGATGAGGTGGGCGCGCTGCACGGGGTCGGCGCCGTTCAGCGGTTCGTCGAGCACCAGCACCTGCGGGTCGCAGACCAGCGCGGCGGCGATCTTCGTGCGCTGGCGCATGCCCTTGCTGAACGTGTCGACGCGCCGGTCGCCGACGTCGAGCAGGTCGACCTCGTGCAGGGCGGCATCGGGCGCGCCGCGGTCGGTCACCTGGTGCAGATCGGCGATGTAGCGCACGAACTGGCTGGCGGTCAGGCCGGGCGGCACGGCTTCGTCCTCGGGCACCAGCACCAACCCGTAGTGCACTTCGCGGTCGCGCCGCGGGTTGCGGCCCTCCACCAGCACCGAGCCCTCGTTCACGCCCACCAGCCCGGTGATGGCCCGCATCAGCGTGGTCTTGCCGGCGCCGTTGGGCCCCAGCAGGCCGCTGACGCCGGGGCCGAACGAGCAGCTCAGCTCGGAGAGCGCGACCTTCGGCCCGAACCACACCGAGACACCCCGCACCTCGACGGTGGCGTCGGCAACGAACGCAGGGTCCAGTTCGGCGGGCGAGTCTGCAGCGCCAGGGTCGTTCGGTTGCGGATCGGGGCGCATGGTCATCGTTCCACCCACCGGTAGCGGCGCCACAGCACGCCCAAGCCCAGGCACAGGACGACGATGTAGGTGGCGGCTGCGAGCAGGCCGCCGTTGTCCACGCCGCCCAGCTGCGAGTACGGGTCGACGTGGCCGAGGAACACGACATCGCGCAGGTGCAGCGGTAGTGCCAGCACGTTGATCAGCGCGCCCAGCGAGCCGTCGTTGCCGTCGAAGCTGTCGCTCTCGCCGACGATGACGCCCGACGAGATGGAGGTGACGAGGAACAGCCCGATCACCGCCGCGCCGGCGACGATGCGCCGGTCGGTGAGCGACGAGATGGCGCAGCCGATGACGGCGTAGTACACGGCCAACAGCAGCACGGCCACCGGCACCTGCCACAGCACGTCGAGGTGGCCGGTGAAGTAGTCGAGCGCACTGTCGCTGACCAGCATGTTGCCGATGAAGAGCACCACCTGCGGAAGGAACGAGAAGGCGAACAGGATGGTGGTGATGGAGCCCACCTTGGCCACCACGTAGTCGGTGCCCGTCAGTGGACGGGCGAACATCAGCGGCAGCACCCGCTGCCGGCGGTCGGGGCACATCACGTCCGGAGCGACGAGCGCGACGAACAGCAGCAGTGCCGACGACACGCCCACGTACTCGCGGTAGGTGATGATCTCGATGCGATCGATCGGCTGGTCGCGGGTGATGTAGCCGATGCCGACGTTGACGATCGCCGGCACGGTGACCACGCCGAGCAGCACGAACGGTGCCACCTTCTGGCGCCACGCCCGCCGCAGGCCCAGCGCCCGGCGGATCGATGCCCGATACAGCGCGCCCGTTGCCGCGCCGCGCCGGCCACGCGGCCCTTCGTACGGCCGGTAGCCGCGGTCGTAGACCGCGCCGCGGCGGCTCTCGGGGATCTCGGCGTCGGCGCTCATGCGGATTCCCCGGTGCCGCGCAGGAAGACCTCGTCGAGCGAGGTCAGCCGGGTGGACAGGCGGAACAGCGGCAGCCCGAGGTCGGCGACGACGTCGCGCAGCAGATCCATCTCCTTGTCACCATCGACCGTCGCTTCCACCAGGCCGTTCTCGATCGTCGCCGCGAGGCCGGCGCGGGCGAGCCCGGCGACGAGTTCGTCGCTGTGCCGGCCGACGTCGACCGTCACCACCCCGGTGCGATCCAGCAGCGAGTCGGTGGCGCCGGAGACCACCAGCTTGCCGCCGTCGATCATCACCACGTGGTCGCACACCTGCTGCACGTCGTCGAGCAGGTGCGTGGCCATCAGCACCGAGATGCCGAACGTGCCCAGGCGCGACACGAGGGCCAGCATCTCCTCGCGGCCCAGCGGGTCGAGCCCGGCGGTGGGCTCGTCGAGCAGGACCAGCTCGGGGTCGCCGACCAGCGCCTGGGCCAGCTTCGTGCGCTGGCGCATGCCGGTGGAGAAGCCGCCGATCGGGCGGAAGCGAGCTTCGTCGAGCCCGACCAGGTCGAGAATGTCGGAAGCACGCTGGCGCGCCGCCCGCCGCGGCAGCCCGCTGAGCTCGCCGAACGTGGAGACCACGTCGGCCGCGGTCTGGTCGAGCGGCAGGCAGTCGTGCTCGGGCATGTAGCCGAGGCGCGAGCGCACCTCGATCGGGTCGTCGGCCACGTCGATGCCGCACACCTGGATGTGCCCTTCGGTGGGTTGAGCCAGCCCCAGCAGCAGCCGGAACATGGTGGACTTGCCGGCCCCGTTCGCGCCCACCAGCCCGGTGCGCCCGCGCGGGATCTCCAGCGTCAGGTCGTCGAGCGCAGTGACCCCCGGATACCGCTTGGTGAGCCCCGTCACACGAAGCAGGGTGTCGGCGTCCACAGCGAGAGTCTGCCAGACCTCGTGAGCCATGTTCGTTCGGCCAGCGCGACGCGCTGGCGGCCTCACCCCGGTTGCCCTGGCGTCTACCGTGGAGCCGATGCGCCCTGGTCGGAGTGAGAGTCCGTGAAGTCGTTCCAGGGCCTCGTCGCTGGGCTTCAGACCAGTGGACCGTGGCTTCTGCGAGGTGGACTGGTCGTCGTCGGTCTCGCTCTGTGGGTGTACATCATGTGGCGGCGGAGAAGCGCGGAGGGCAAGTCGACGCAAACCCGGTCGACGTTGTTGCCAAGCTCAAGCCCTGATGGTTACGGCGGGGAATCCACGAAGTGTTCCGTCGTCGGCAGAAGGGTCTTTCGGTCGGTTGGCGCAAGTTCGTTCGTGTTCCTCTGGGTCGCCGTGACTGTGTTGAGCCAAGTCGCCTTGGCGGCCGTGGCGGTAGGAATGGCCTGGTCGCCTGTTGCCGGCGTGATCGTTGCGGCGTGTGCGGTAGGTCTCTGTGTCGTTCGCGTGGTTCGATTGTGCGTCGTCGTGGAGGGTGAGAGCCAGATCGTCGTATGCAACTTCTTCCGCACTTACCGCTTCAACTCCGGCGAGGTGCGTCGAGTCGATGAGGCCATGCCTCGCCGTGGCCGTGTGATCACCCGTGGTATTGACGTTGATTGGTGGCTCTGCATCGAACTCACCTCGGGCAAGAAGGTGTTCCCCAGCGCTCTCCTCAGGAAGACCAATCGTGACGACCACGTCGAGTTCGCCCAGGCAGTGGGGCTTCAAATCTAAGGTCGGTACCCAACTCGGACGTGATCCGGCCGCCGTCAGCCCAGGGCGGCGATGGCGTCGGCTACGGCGAGCACGCGTTGGGCGTTTGCCACGTGGAGGTTTTCGATCATGCGGCCGTTGTAGGTGACCACGCCTTTGCCGGCGGCGATGCCTTCGTCGAAGGCGGCGATCATGCCGCGGGCGGTCTCGATGTCGGCGTCGCTGGGGGCCCACACCTCGTTGCAGATGTCGACCTGGCCGGGGTGGATCAGCGTCTTGCCGTCGAAGCCCATCTCGAAGCCCTGCACGCACTCGGCGCGGAAACCGTCGAGGTCCTTCACGTCGTTCCACACGCCGTCGAGGATCACCTTGTCGGCCTCGCGGGCGGCCAGCAGCGCGGTGGCCAGGTGCGGCACCAGCGGGTGGCGGCCCGCCGCGCCCAGCGACGAGCGGATCTCGCGGGCCAGGTCGTTGGTGCCCATCACCAGCACGCTGACCCGCCAGTGGGCGGCGATGGCGCGCACGTCGAGGATGGCAGTGGGCGTCTCCACCATCGCCCAGATGCGCAGGTCGGCGTGGGCGCCGGACGCATCGAGGTGGCCCGACACCTCGTCGAGGTAGGCCACCGACGACACCTTCGGGATCACCACCGCCGAGGCGCCCGACTGGCCGGCGGCGATCAGGTCGTCGACGCCCCAGGGCGTGTCGAGGCCGTTGCAGCGGATGGTCAGCTCGCGCGAGCCGTACTCGCCCGAGGAGGCGGCGGCCGCGGCGTTGACGCGAGCGGCGTCCTTCGCGTCGGGGGCGACGGCGTCTTCCAGGTCGAAGATGATCGCGTCGGCCGCGATCGTCTTCGCCTTCTCCAACGCCCGCTCGTTGGCGGCGGGCATGTACAGCACGGAACGGCGGGGGCGCAGGTCGGTCATGTCGATCTCCTTCGAACTCAGAATCCGTACGACGCGGCCAGTTGCGGGTCGCGGGCGGCCAGCTCGCGAGCCAACTGCACCACAACCTTGCACTGCTTGACGGAGGCGTCGTCCTCCATCTTGCCGTCGAGCATGATCGCGCCGGTGCCGTCGCCCATCGCGTCGATCACCCGCTGCGCCTGCGCCACGTCGGCCGGGCGCGGGCTGAACACGCGCTTGGCGATGTCCACCTGCACCGGGTGCAGGCTCCACGCGCCGACGCAGCCCAGCAGGTAGGCGTTGCGGAACTGGTCTTCGCAGGCCACCGTGTCCTTGATGTCGCCGAACGGGCCGTAGAACGGCAGCAGGCCGAACGTGGCGCAGGCATCCACCATGCGGGCGATCGTGTAGTGCCACAGGTCCTGCTGGTACACGGTGCGATTGGCGTTGTACTCGGGGCCGTCGGCGCCCATCGGCGGGTCGGCGCGCACCACGTAGTCGGGGTGGCCGCCGCCGACGCGGGTGGTCTTCATCCGCCGGTTGGCGGCCAGGTCTGCCGGGCCCAGCGACAGGCCCTGCATGCGCGGCGAGGCCGCGCAGATCTCCTCGATGTTGGCAACGCCACGGGCGGTCTCCAGGATGGCGTGCACCAGCAGCGGCCTCTTGAGACCGGCGCGAGCCTCCAGCTGGGCGAGCAGCCGGTCCACGTAGTGGATGTCTTCCGGGCCCTCCACCTTCGGCACCATGATGACGTCGAGCTTGTCGCCGATCTCGGTGACCAGCGTGGTCAGGTCGTCGAGCGCCCACGGCGAATCGAGGCTGTTGATGCGCGTCCAGAACTGGGTGGCGCCGAAATCGACCGTCTTGCCCACTTTCACCAGGCCGGCGCGGGCGGCTTCCTTGTCGGCCATCGGGATGGCGTCTTCCAGGTTGCCGAGCAGGATGTCGACCGTGGGCACCAGCTCGGGCAGCTTGGCCACGAGCTTCTCGTT
>JAUSLQ010000134.1 GCA_030645675.1 Actinomycetota bacterium
AGACCGTCTGCTCCTTGATCTCGCCGGTGGCCGCGTTGACGAAGCGAGCCCGCACGAAGATCGGCGCGGAGTAGGTCATGTCCTTCTCTTTGCACTCCTCGACGGAGAACTTCGGCGGCGGCCGCAGGTCCTCGTCGTCGGGGTCGAACTCGAGCTCGAGTTGCAACGCTTCGCTGAAGTCCTTGATCGGCGAGATGTCGCGGAAGGTCTCGGCGAGGCCTTCGTTCAGGAACCACTCGAAGCTTTCCCGCTGGATCGCGATGAGGTCAGGGAGCTCCAACGGCTCGGCCAGGTTGGCGAACGAATAGCGCTCGCGGGACACGGAACGAGAGGCCACGTGTTACTCCTCAGTCTCAATCGGCCCAGACACGAACGGAATGGGGGCGCGTAGGGTCACCGGGACAAAGAAGAAGCGGGACACGGAACGCACGGCAACGGTCGATCCTATCCGCGAGGCACGCGCTCGTCAACGCCGCCAGGCAACAGCCTGCAGGCCAATCCGTGGGGCGAACGGTAAGCCCGCAGACCCTTCCATGTCAAGGATTTCGGGGTGCCACGGCAGCTCAGGAGCGGCCCGCTGGGGCCTGCGCCCGGTACAGGCGGTACTCGCCGGCCTGGACCACCAGCTCGCCGTGGGCGGCCCAGTACTGGTCGGACGCACCCACCAGCCCACGCTCGAGCGGGCCGATGGCGACCCACAGCACACCGTCGCCGGCGGCCGCCAGGGCGTCGGCCACGACCGCGTCGGTGCCGGGCTCGCCGCGCAGCACCTGTTCGGAGGCCAGCTGGCGGGTGTACCAGTCGGGCAGGCCGAGGTCGGCGGTCCAGCCGGGGTAGCCGCTCAGCGCCGGCACCCCACCCAGCGCGGCGACCGCGGAGGTGTTGGTGGCGCCGTAGACCAGCACGTCGTCGGGGCCGGCGTGGGCACGCAGCCACGCCGCGACCACCATCTCGTCAGCGGCCACCCAGCCGAACGAGGCCTCGCGCTGCATCCCGCGAACGGTGTCGATGCTGCCGGTGACGGTGAGCGCGACGACCATCGCACCCACCATCACCCGAGCGGCCACTCGGGCCGCCGGTCGTGCCCAGCGCCAGTCCGCCACGGGCCGGCGCACCCATGCGGTGCGCAGCGCGTCGGCGATCACCACGCTGCCGGCCAACTGCCAGAACAGGAAGAACTTGGCGTTGTTGCCCGACCATGGGTGGAACGAGATCAGGTTGGCAGCGATGAACCACAGCCAGAACGGCATGCTCAACCGCAGCAGCCGGCGGCGGGCGGCGCCAACCACTGCGATCAGAGCGAACAGGGGCAGGAACAGCCCGGCGTTGCGCAGCCAGAACCACGGCCACGATTGGTGCTCCTCGGCCGCCATCCAGCCCACCAGCCAGCGCATCTCGCTGTTCGGCGGGCGGATGGCCCACGCCATCGGCAGCCCGATCACGGCCGCCGGCAGCAGGAACAACAGCCACTCACGGCGCCGGCGGTCGAACAGCCAGGCCAGCGCGCCCAGCGCCAGCGCGGACAGCAGCATGTGCACGAACACGATGCCGCACACCCCCGCCAGCACTCCCGCCACCACGAAACCCGCACGGGCGCGGGTGACGCGTGCCGAGAGGAGCAGCACCAGCGCGGCCAACCCGATGCACAGGCCCATCAGCGTCGAGCGCTGCGCGTACAGCGACACGGAGATCGTGTTGTCCAGCCAGATCGCCTCGTCGGGCATGCGGGCGTAGGTGCGCGGGATGGGCGACAGCGCCGACCAGCCCTGGTCGCGCAGGTCGCGCACGAAGTACCACACCCCCACTCCGCCGCTGAGCGTGAACACCAGCAGCGCCAGCCCGGCCGTGAGGCGCGAGCCGGTGAGGCGCAGCACCGCCGACAGCAGCAGCGGGGCGAACACGACCGCAAGCACCCAGGCGGTCAACGTCAGCGCCTGTGGCAGGGTCGAGCCGGTGACCGTGAACGGGGCGGCGAAGAAGTCGGAGAGGAAGTGGTAGCGCAACGGTGTCCCGGCAGCGATCGGCGAACGCAGGCCGCGGTTGTCGCCATAGGCGAACGAGCCGGCGTACGCGAGGTGGGCCGACCAGTCGCCGTAGATGGCCAGGTTGCCGACACTGACGCCCTGCGGGGTGGTCTGGTACGCCAGCGAGAGGGTGCGCGTGGCCACCGCCCCCGCGGCCAGCGTCAGGGCCAGGTGTGGGCGCAGGCTGGCGGCGCGGCGCGTCGGCAGCCGCAACCGGGCCAACGCACTACGGGCCTCGGACTGCGCCCGTTGCCGGGCGCGGTACCAGCCGGCAGCACCGGCCACCAAGGGCACCCCGGCGCCGACCAGCACCGTCGGCCACCTCATGCCGGCCAGCAGGAACATGCCGAAGGTGGTGGTGCAGAACGCGACGATGCCCAAAACCGCACCCACGGCCAGCCGCTCCTCCCAGCGCAACCGCACCGAGGGGGGCAACCAGTAGCACAGGCCGACGCCGGCCGCGACGATGACGAGCAGCAGCAGGCCGGACCGGATCATGCATGCACGACCGTAGTGGTGATGGCGCGGCGGGCGGCGCTCGCGGACGAGAGGGCGCCGACACCCAGGTCAGTCGACGTGGGCGCCCGACACGTCGGCGATGATGTGCGTGGCCACGGTGGTGAAGATGCACACCGTGCCCGTGGCCGACAGCTTCACGGTCAGCTCGTTGGCGATGGTGACGGTCGACGTGTTGAGCGAGGATGCGTTTGGCCTGGCTTCGTCGCACGGCCACACCGTGATGGCGCCCGGGCCCGCCGGTGCCACGGCAACGACGTTGAGCGTGACCGCGTTGGCGCCTTCGCCCACCCCGCCGCGACCCGTGACCTGCAGGGTCGTGGAGGAGTTCGCCGCCCGCTGGCCGATGGCCTGGCTCAGGCCGTCGATGGTGACGCCGGAAGCCCGGGTGTCCATCAGGCGGGCCGGGGTGAGCGCCAGGTAGGAGGGCGCGATGACCCCTGCGTCGATCGACGTCATGGAGATCACGTTGTCGGCGATCACGAGCGCATCGGTGAACCCGACGTTGGTCGTCGGGTTGGCGTCGGAGTCCAGCAAGTCGTCGCCGTTCGCCTTGTCCTTGCCGGTGAACTTCATGCCGCCGGGCAGCACCCAGCGGATGAAGTAGGTGCCGCCGCGCGGGGCGATCACCGCGTACGCGCCGTTGGCGTCGGAGATGTCGGTGAACAGCACCTGCGACTTGGTGGAGTTCCACAGCTGCACCGTGATGCCGCCCATGCCGGGCTCGTTGGCGCCCTGCGCGCCGTCGCCGTCGACATCGCGCCACACCTTGTTGCCCAGGTTGACGGGAGTCGGCGTGCGCGTGGGCGTGGGCGTGGCGCCGGCAGTGATGACGTTCTCGCCATCGGTGGAGTGGGTGAGGCCAGCAACGAAAAGGGTGAACGCCAACACCAGCACGGCGACGAGCGCGCCGTTGGACAGCTTGCCTTGCATTGCGACCTCCCATCAGTCGGTTGCGTCATACTAAGCACCACGTCGGACCCCGTAAACCCCCTCTTCCGCGGCGCCCTGCGCCGGGCCTCCGCTGCACGGGTCGCGATCGCGATCACGCTGCTGTCGCTGGCCGCGCACCTGTGGCGTTTGGGATTACGCCCGCTGGCTCACGACGAAGCGATCGATGCCTGGTTCTCGTGGCAGGCCGGGCGCGGCGACGTGATGAAGTACGACCCCGTCTACCACGGCCCGCTGCGCTTCTACCTGGAGGGGCCGGTGCTGCACCTGCTGGGCCAGAGCGCCGGGTGGGCGCGGCTGGTGGCGGCGCTCAGCGGTGTGGCGGCGACCGCGATCATCGCCTGCTCCCGCCGCACGTTGGGCCGGGTGGGAGCGCCCATGGCAGCGCTGGTGTTCGTGTGCAGCCCGACCGTGCTCACCGTCACCCGCACGGGCCGCGAAGACTCGCTGACCGCACTGGTGTCGCTGGGCCTGCTGCTGGTCGTGGGGTACATCCTCACCCATCCGCAGCCTCGTCACATCGTCGGCGCGCTGGTGCTGCTGGCCCTCAGCTGGAGCATCAAGGAGACGACGTTCCTGTTCGGGTTCGTCGCCGCGTGGTTCTTCCTCGCCGCCGCGCTGGTGGCCTGGCGGGTGCCGGCCGGCCGGTGCCGGGCGGTCGTGCGCCGGCTGGGCGAGATGGGGCGGGTGCCGTGGATGTGGGGTGCCACGGCGTTCCTGGCGGTCTTCATGCTGGTGTTCACCTCCGGGTTCCGCTATCCGCGCGGCCTGCAGTCGGGCCTGGTCGACGGCGTGAAGTACTGGTGGAGCCAGCAGCCGGTGGGCCGCGGCGGCCAGCCGTGGTTCTTCTACCTCACCATCTACGGCGCCTACGAGCTGCTGCTGCTGGGCCTCGCCGCCGTCGGCCTGGTGGTGGTGGTCCGCCGCCGCTCGGTGGTGGGTGCGTGGTGGGCCACCATGTGCCTCGGGCAGATCGTGGTCTACGCCTGGGCGGCGGAGAAGTTCGCCTGGCTCGCGCTGCACCCGCTGGTGCCGGCCGTGCTGCTGGCCGGCGTCGGGGCGCAGGCGCTGTGGGACCGCTACGGAGCGCTTGCGCGGGTGACTGTCGCCGGAGTGCGCACGCGCCACGTGTTGGCCGGCGGGTTCGCCGTGCTGCTGGCGCTCACCGCCTTCGTGGCCGTGCGGCCGGCCATCACTCACGGGGCCGACCCGCGTGAGCTGCTGGTCACCGTGCAGACCTCCACCGACGTGCCGCCGCTGGTCGAACGCCTGCGCGCCGCCCAGCGGGCCGGCGCGTTCAACAGCATCCTGGTGGACAGCCGCGGCGGCGGCTCGTGGCCGTGGGTGTGGTACTTCAACGAGTTCTCCGGCATCGCCTACCTCGAGCTCGCCAACGGGCCGCTGCCCGAGGGGTACGACGCGTTCATCGTCGACGGTACCGAGGGCCGGCCCGTGGTGCCCGCCGGCTACGTGGTGCAGCGGTTGTCCCTGCGCCGCTGGTGGGTGCCCGACTACGACCACGTGGGTGTGGCGGACGTGTTCCGCTGGTTCTTCACCCGCGACACATGGAACCCCACCGGCAGCTACGACCAGTACCTGGTCACCCGCGAGGGGGCGTTGCCCTGACGCAGTTGGTGTCGACCTGCACCACGAACGTGGTGCCCTCGCGGAACACCACTTGCATGCACGCTGCGGCAAGGATGGTCGCGCCACCGGTGGCCACCACCGGCAGGTCGGGGATCTCGTCGGAGCCGGCCGCCTCCGCCTCCTCGGCCGCTCGTTCGGCCACGAGTCGCTGCTCGGCCACGCCGAACACGATGAAGCGGATGTCGTAGCGGGCGGCGATCTCGGCCACTCGCACCTCGTCGGTGGTGGTGTACAGCTCGGTCATCTCCGCCAACCGCTGGTCGATGATCGGGCCGTACGGTCGCTTCTGCTGGCGCTCGTGGTACGGCCAGCCGATAGGCGTGGGCAGCCCGGTGAGCGCGGCGATGCGGCCCGTCCAGCTGTAGTCGTCGCCGGGGGCTTCGGCGACCGTGACGATGCCACTGACGTTGGCCCGCAGCCAGCGGATCAGCGGCAGGTCGGCGGCCAACGGGGTGACGCCGTCGGTGTCGACCAGCCCGCCCCCGTAGAACGCCAGGCCGTCGAGGCCGAGCCCGCCGGGGCTGACCCGATCGTCCAGCCGGGCAGGCACGGCCAGCACCGCGAACGCTGCGCT
>JAUSLQ010000126.1 GCA_030645675.1 Actinomycetota bacterium
CTGATGAGCCGCCCGAAGCTGCTGCTGTGCGACGAGCCCAGCCTGGGCCTGGCCCCGCTGATCACCCAGGAGCTGTTCCACGTGATCGAGCGGCTGAACCGCGACGAAGGGTTGTCGGTGCTGCTGGTCGAGCAGAACGCAAACCTGGCGATGCACATGGCCAGCCGTGTGTACCTGTTGGAGACGGGGCGCATCGCCGCCAGCGGCAGTGCCGAAGAGCTCAGCGCCGACGATGCCATCCGGAAGGCGTACCTGGGGTTCTGATGGATCTGTTCCTGCAACGACTCTTCGACGGGCTCAGCGAGGGCAGCGTGTTCGCGCTGATCGCCTTGGGCCTGGTCATCATCTATCGCGGCACCGGCCACCTCAACTTCGCGCAGGGCGAGATGGCGCTGTTCTGCGCCTATTGCGTGTACCAGTTCGGCGAGTGGGGCGTGCCCATCGGGCTGGCGGTGTTCCTGGGCATGGGCGTCGGCTTCGTGCTGGGTGCGATCACAGAGGTGGCATTGGTGCGGCCCATCGCCAAGAAGAGCCCCTTCGCCGTGTTCATCGTCACCATCGGCCTGTTCCAGTTGCTGAACTGGCTCGACGCCGCGATCTGGGGCGGGCAGAACCGGCCGAACACCGCGCTGGGCGATACGCAGCGCATCTACCCCAGCATCTTCCCGAAGAACGACGACGACAACTGGCCGATCTTCGGCGCCGACGTGAAAGTGTTCAACATCCTCGTGTTCGTGCTGGTGCTGGTGATCACCGCCGTGCTCTTCCTGGTGTTCAACCACACCAAGCTGGGCCTGGCGATGCGGGCCGTGGCATCGAACCCGGAGAGCTCGAAGCTGGTGGGCATCCGCACCAGCACCGTGCTGATGGTCAGCTGGGGAATGGCCGCCGCCATCGGCGCGCTCGGCGGTGTGGTGTTCGCCGGCTACGTCGGCGCCGTCAACACCGGACTGATGTTCACGGTGTTCATCTACGGCTCGGCGGCCGCGACGCTGGGCGGCTTCGACAGCCCGGGTGGGGCGGTCATCGGCGGTCTCTCCTTGGGCGTCATCCAGACGATGGTCGCCGGCTACGCCGATCAGTGGGTGGGCGACACGATGAAGGTGGCGGTGGCGTTCGTGGTGATCGTGGGTGTGCTGCTGGTGAAACCGTCAGGCCTGTTCGGCACGTCGAAGGTGGAGCGGGTATGAAGCCGGCGACCACCACCAACTCGGGCCGGCCCCGCCGTCTGCTGGCCGCCATCCGTCGGAAGCCATGGTTCGCCATCAAGTCGGGTGGTACGGCCAGCTGGGTCATCCGCCTGTTGGTGGCCGCCGCCGTGGTCTACGTCGTGGTGTGGGTGCCCACACGCGGCAGTGGCAGCCTGATCGACACCTGCACCCTCGCATTGGGCCTGATGGCTGCGGCCATGAGCCTGAACCTGCTGCTGGGCTACACCGGCCAGATCTCGCTGGGCCACTCGGCGTTCTTCGGCATCGGTGTGTACACCACGGGAATCTTCGTCACGCGCTGGGGCTGGAGCCCATTGCAGACGATGCCTGTCGCGTTCGTCGTCGCCTTCGTGGTGGGCGCGCTGGTGTCGTTGCCGGCCCTGCGCATCAAGGGGGTGTACCTCGCGCTCGTCACGCTGGCCCTCGGGCTGGTGTTCCCGCAGATGATGAAGTGGAAGAAGCTGGCGTGGCTCACCGGGGGCACCAACGGCCTCGACCAGACCGGCTACAAGTTCGACAAGGACAACCGCACGTACGAGATCTTCGGCTGGAACCCGTGGGGCAATCTGCGCGGCGAGAACTCGAAGCCGTTCTACTTCTGGGTGGGCGTGGGAATCGTCGTCGTCGTCTACCTCATCTGCCGCGGAATCGTGAAGAGCCGCATGGGGCGGGCGCTGGTTGCCATCCGCGACAACAGCACGGCGGCTTCGGTGATGGGCATCAACCTCGCGCTCACCAAGGGCGTCGTGTTCGGCCTCTCGGCGGCGATGTGCGCCCTGCCCGGCTGCCTCTCCACCATGGCCAGCGGCACCGTCACCGCCGACACCGAGATGATCACCGTCGCCGCGTCCATCACGTTCCTCGTGATCATGGTGGTCGGCGGGGCCGGTTCGCTGTGGGGCCCCATCATCGGCGCCGCAGTGTTCAAGTTCGTGGAGGAGAAGACCGGCGGCTGGACCGAAGCAGAGAAGATCCCGGGCGTCATCCGCCCGCTGCTCAGCTGGAGCGATGTCGCTCCCGGCCAGGGCATCTTCGCGATCGCGCTGATCGGGCTGATGTTCCTGGCCCCCACCGGCATCGTCGGGCTGTGGAAGCAGACGATCGCTCGCTTCGTGGCTGTCGTGCCCAAACCGGCAGGCACGGGTACGCTCGCAGCCATGGATTCGGTAGCTACCGACTCCTGATCATCACCACACAAGGGGAGAACGCCATGAAGGGACGCACGTCCACACGGGTGCTGGCGGCATTGGCTGCCGGTTCACTCCTTGTCGTCGCTTGCAGCGACGACAAGGACGCCGGCACCACCACCGCAGCGCCCACCACCGAGGCCGGGGGTACCGACACGACCGAGGGCGGTACCACCGAGACCACCGAGGGTGGTACCACCGAGACCACCGAGCCCGCCCCCACCGGCTGGGCCGTGAACACCGACGACTGCATCGACCCGGCAGCGGCCAATGCCGTCATCGAGGGCCCAGTGAAGATCGGCTCTGTGATGCCGCTCAGTGGCGACACCTCGGCCGACGAGGCGTTCGCGCCTGTCAAGGTGGGCTTCGAGGCGTACTTCGACTATGCCAGCGAGAACGGCCTGCTCGGCGACCTCGAGATCGAAGTGCAGATCGAAGACGATCAGTACAGCAAGGACCTCACTCCCGGGAAGGTGTCGAAGCTGCTCGACGACGGCGCACAGGTCATCTCTGCCATCGTCGGCACGCCCAACAACCTCGCCGTGCGCGACAACCTCAACGAGGAGTGCATCCCGCAGATCGAAGCCCTCACGGGTGACGTGCGCTGGGGTAACGACGTGGCCAACTACCCGTGGACGTCGGGCGACCGTGTGCCCTACGACCTCGAGGCCAAGGTGTACGCGGCGCAGATCGCCGAGCAGTTCCCCGAGGGCGCTCGCGTGTCGCTGTACTACATCGACACCGACTTCGGCAAGCAGTACGCCGACACCTTCAAGGAAGTGGCCGACGAGTACGGCATCGAGATCGTCAGCGAAGACACCGTCGGCGCCACCGACTCGGCCCCGCCGGTCGCCCAGGTGACGAACATCGCGGCGAACACCCCCGACGCCATCATGGCGGTGCCGCTGGGCATCGGTTGTGTGACGTTCCTCAACGAACTGGCCTCCAAGAGGGCGGTCACCGCTGGTTGGACCCCGCCCATCTTCATCACCAACACCTGTGCGAGCAGCCTCATCCTGAACGGTGCAGGCGCTTCGGCCGACGGCATCTACACATCGAACAACCTGGTCGATGTCACAGATCCGTCGGTTGCCGACGTGCCGGCCGTGCAGGACTACGTGGCCTACATGACCAGCATCGGTCAGGAGGGCGTGATGACCACTGCCGAGGCCGGCTGGACTGCCGCCGAGGTCACCGTGGCCATCCTGCTGCAGGCAGCGGCGTCGCCCGAGGGCCTCACCCGCGCCTCCATCATCAACGCCACTCGCAACTTCACCTACACCCCGTCCCTGGCGCGCACCGGCGTGACCTACAAGTCGTCGGGTGAGGAAGACGGCTACATGGCCCAGTCGCTGCAGGTGCTGCAGTACGACGCCGACACCAAGACGTTCACGAGCATCGGCGACCTGGTCACCGAGTTCGAGAGCTGATCGTCTGATCCGCACGAACAGCGGAGGCCCGCCCCGATGGGGCGGGCCTCCGTCGCGTCCGGGGTGCGGTAGTAGACGCCCCCGAGTCGTCGAGCGAATCAGCTGCGCGGGCCGCCGTCGACCAGTTCGTACGCTGGTCCTTCCGTCAGTGAACGACGGCGACGATGTCAGTCGGCCACCGCCGGTACGCCTGACCGGGTCCGGCGGGCCCGGGCCAGGGAGTCGATGGTCAGCACGGCCAGGCCGACCCAGACGAGGGCGAAACCGACGATTCGGGTGGGTGGCAGTGGTTCGTCGTACAGCAGCCAGCCGATGACGAAGTTCATCGAGGGCACGATGTACTGCATCGGCCCGATGATCGTCAACGGCACTCGGTGCGCGGCGTAGGCGAACATCATCAGCGGCCCCACTGTCGCGAGGCCGGTGAACACGGCGAACGCCAGCTCGCCACCCGACGCGCTCTGCGGGATGCTGGTGGCCTTCCCGGCGACGGCCACGGCCAGCACGATGGCCGGTACGACGAGCAGGAACGACTCGGCGGCCATGCTCTCCACGGGGGTGAGTGGCACGTGCTTCTTCATGTACCCGTAGGCGGTCCACGACACCGCGATCGCCAGCGCCAGCCAGGGCACTCGCCCGTAGGAGATGGTGAGCACGGTCACCGACGCAGCCGCGAACACCAGCGCCACACGTTGCGCCGCCCGCAACGGCTCGTGCAGCACCAGCACGCCGACGGTGACGGTGCCCAGCGGGGCGATGAAGTAGCCCAGCGCGGTCTCCAACACGTGCTCGTGGACGACGGCCCACACGTACGACGTCCAGTTGACGGTCAGCAACAGGGCCGCGGCCACCACCCGGCCCAGCAGCGCCCGGTCGCGGCGCAGCACGCCCAGGTGCTCCCAGCGCTTGGTGACGGTGAGCGCGATCGCCATCACCACCGCCGAGGCGGTGATGCGCCACCCGATCAGCTCGAACGCGTCGAACTCGCGGAGCTGCTTCCAGTAGACCGTCAGCAGGCCCCACACCACGTAGGCGGTGATGCCGGCGATGATCCCGTTGCGCTCCTCGTCGTGCCGTCCGCTGCTCATCGGCCCTGCCTGCTGCGGGGGGCGGTCGTGGGGGTCACTGGAGCAGCAGGCCGAGGACGAGGTCGTTGATGTCGGCCGCGCGACGGAACTCGACACGCGGGTCTTGATGCAGCGTGTCGTTGAGGAAGCAGAGGCTGAGACCGGACTCCGGGTCGGCCCAGCACAGCTGGCCACCGGCGCCGGCATGGCCGAACGCGAGGGGCGCGGCGGGCATCCACCGATGGAGGTGGTAACCGTCGCTGCCCGAGAGGTACCCCGCGATCGTGCGGTTGGCGGGCACCCCGTCGCTGACGTTGATGCTGCCGTTGCGGATGGTGCCGATGGCGTCGGCCAGCCACTCGTCGGGCAGCGCGCCGGCGGTGTTGTGCAGGAAGCTCTGGTAGAGCGTGGCCATGTCGGTGGCGGTGGCGATGGCTCCACCGCCAGGCACGGCTGCGGCCTGGGCACCCGGGTCGTTCATCGCCAACAGCGCGTCGGGACCGATGGTGACCGCGGGTACCAGATCGGCGCGACCGTAGGTGGAGACCAGGTCGGCGATGTCGGCGGGGTACTGGCCGTGCGCGCGCACGAGCAGCGGCGTGCCCGCCTGCATGCCGAGCAACGGTGCCAGACCGGCGGGGCGTACTACCCGGTCGTGCACCACGTCGACGTAGCTGCGGCCGTTCAACGTCTCCAGCAGCTCGCCGATCACCCAGTGCGCCGACACCGGGTGGTACTCGGTGCGCGTTCCCGCCGGCCAGGCCAGCGGCCACTCCGCGAACTGGGCACGGCGACCCTCACTGGTGCCCCACCGGTCGGGGCCGATGGGGGCCTGAGGGAAGCCGCCCTGCATCGTCAGCAGCTGCAGCACTGTCACGTCGGCCTTGCCGTGATGGCCGAACTCGGGGATGTACTGCGCCACCGGGGCCGTGAGCAGCAGGGTGCCGTCGGCGAAGTGGGGCAACAGCGCCATCGCGACCACCGGCTTGGTGGCGGAGAAGAGGGCGAACCGGCTCTCGTCCGTGGCGGTGCCGAAGGACCGCGACGCCACCACCTTGCCCTGCCGGCCCACGGCTACCTGTGCCGCCGTGCAGTGGCCGTTGTCGATCTCCATCTGGATGCGGGCGAACAGCGCGTCCAGACGGGCGGAGGAGAGCCTGCTCGTCGTGGTCACAGCGGTCACGATACGGCCTGACCGCGGCCCGACCAGAGATGGGGTGGTGGTGCTGTGCTACCTATGACGGCACGAGCGAGGCCGGTGCCAGCGTGCCGGCATGAACGAGACGGAACGAGTGAGCCGGTATGAAGGCGACGAGAGCGACCCACATCCACTGCACCGGGGCCAACGACGTGAAGCTGGTGGCCGACGCCTATGGCGATCCTGACCACCCAGCCGTGTTGCTGTTGCACGGTGGCGGCCAGAACCGCCACTCGTGGGGCGGCACCGCCAGCAAGCTGGCGAAGGCGGGGTTCTACGCGGTCAGCGCCGACATGCGCGGGCACGGCGACAGCGGCTGGGATCCGTTCGGCGAGTACGGCATGGGCGTG
This sequence comes from Actinomycetota bacterium, assembly GCA_030645675.1. Classification (GTDB taxonomy): domain Bacteria; phylum Actinomycetota; class Acidimicrobiia; order Acidimicrobiales; family Ilumatobacteraceae; genus UBA668. The sequence continues at coordinate 6,444 of JAUSLQ010000126.1, forward strand.
CTGCGCGGCGATGTGGAGGCCTGGTGCGACGCGCTGGGCCGCCCTGCGCTGGTGGGTGCCTCGATGGGCGGAATGGCCGGCCTGTGGACAGAGGGGCAACGTGCGATGGAAGGCCTTCCGTCGGCGGCGCGGGCGTTGGTGCTCGTGGACATCGCCCACCGCAGCGAGCCAGAAGGCGTGCAACGGATCGTCGACTTCATGACCAGCCGGCCGGAGGGTTTCGCCTCGCTGGAGGAAGCCGCCGACGCGGTCGCCGAGTACCTGCCCCATCGCACGCGGCCCACCAACCTCGATGGCCTGCGCCGCAACCTGCGCGAGGGCGACGACGGCCGCTTCCGCTGGCACTGGGACCCTGCGTTCATGGACACCCGCAAGCGCCCACGCATCACCGCCGCGATCAACGACAACGCCGAGTACGCACGTGCGCTGCGGCTGCCGGTGCTGCTGGTGCGCGGCCGGATGAGCGACGTTGTCAGTGAGGAAGCCGCACGCGAGTTCCTCACGCTGGCGCCGCACGCCGAGTTCGTGGACGTACGCGACGCGCACCACATGGTGGCGGGCGACCGCAACGACGCCTTCACCGAGCCGGTGGTGGAGTTCCTCAGCCGCGTGCTGCAGCCGTAGCACTCAGCGTCGCGCGGGCCGCCGCGTGACGCCCCGCGCCGCGCCGCGCCGCCCCGCACTACGCCGGCCGCCCTCCACATGGTGGCCGGCAGACCCGTGCCGCATCACGCACGTGGCAAGCTCGCGGGCGTGGAGATCCGCGTCGCACCCGAAGCCACGGCGGCGGCCGACGAGGCAGCTGCCTGGCTGGCCCGCAGGCTGCGCGATGCCGTGCGGCGGCGGGGCGTGGCCACCCTGGCGGCCAGCGGCGGCGGCACTCCCGTGGCGATGTACGCCGAACTCGCGCAGCTGGACCTGCCGTGGGCGCACGTGCACGTGTGGCAGGTGGATGAACGGGTCGCCCCGGACGGTGACCCGGCCCGAAACGCCGGCATGGTGGCAGCGCTGCCGCTGCCGAAGTCGCACATCCACCTGATGCCGGTGACCGCTCGCCACCTGCAGGCGGCCTGCGGTCGCTACGCGAAGAGCCTGCCGCAGCAGTTCGACGTGGTGCACCTCGGCCTCGGCGACGACGGGCACACTGCCTCGTGGCCCCCCGGCGACCCGGTGATCGACCGCCCCGAACCGGTGGCGGCCAGCGCGCTCTACAACGGCTTCGTGCGCATGACGCTGACGCCTCCGGTGGTGAATGCGGCGCGCAGCCGGCTGGTGCTGATCGCCGGGGCGAGCAAGGCGGCCCCAGTGCGCAAGTGGTTGTTGGGCGACACTGCCGTGCCCGTGCAGCGGGTGCGGCGCACTGGCACCGTGGTGGTGCTGGATGCGGCCGCGGCGGCGGGCCTGCCCACCCCGGCGGCGCACCCGTCGCGGTAGCGTCGGCAGCGATGGACATCACCACCACCTCGGAGTGGGCTGCGCTGCAGTCCACGCTTCAGCCGCCGCACCTGCGCACCCTGTTCGCCATCGATCCGGGCCGTGCTCAGCGCTACTTGGTGCAGGCCGGCGACCTGCGCATCGACTACTCGAAGCACATCATCGACGACGGTGTGCTGCAGGCCTTGCTGGCCGTGGCCGGGGCGGCAGGGGTCGAGCAGCACCGCGAGGCGATGTTCACCGGCGAGAAGATCAACACCACCGAGCAACGCGCGGTGCTGCACACCGCGCTGCGCGGGCCGTCGCAGCAGCCCGTACTGGTGGACGGCCACGACGTGATGCCGGAGATCGGGCAGGTGCTGCAGCGGATGGCCGAGTTCGCCGGGCAGGTGCGCAGCGGGCAGTGGGTGGGCGCCACCGGGCAGCCCATCAGCACCGTGGTCAACATCGGTATCGGCGGCAGCGACCTGGGCCCGGCGATGGCGTACCTCGCCACCGAAGCGTTCGGGCAGCCAGGCCTGCGCTGCCGGTTCGTCAGCAACGTCGACGGCGCCGACATCACCTCCAACTTGGTCGATCTCGACCCGGCGACCACCCTGGTGGTGGTCAGCTCGAAGACATTCACCACGATCGAGACGATCACCAACGCCACCGAAGCCCGCCGCTGGCTGACCACCGCGCTGGGCGACGACGCCGTCGCCAAGCACTTCGTCGCTGTCAGCACGAACGCCGAGAAGGTGGCCGAGTTCGGCATCGACATCCGCAACATGTTCGGCTTCTGGGACTGGGTGGGCGGCCGCTACAGCGTGGACTCCGCAATCGGCCTGTCGCTGATGATCGCCATCGGCCCCCACGCCTTCCGCGAGTTCCTCGACGGCTTCCACACCATCGACGCCCACTTCCGCACTGCGCCCGCCGCGCAGAACGCCCCGATCCTGATGGCGATGCTGGGCATCTGGTACCACAACGTGCTCGGCGCGGAGACGAAGGCGGTGCTGCCGTACGCGCACGAGCTGCGCCGCTTCCCCGCATATCTGCAGCAGCTCGACATGGAGAGCAACGGCAAGCGCGTGCGGCTCGACGGCGGCGAGGTGGGCCTCAGCACCGGCCCCATCGTGTGGGGCGAGCCGGGCACCAACGGCCAGCACGCGTTCTACCAGCTGCTCCACCAGGGCACGCGCCTGGTGCCCATCGATTTCATCGGCTTCGCCCAGCCGAATCACCCACTGGTGCAGCAGCACGACCTGCTCATGGCCAACCTGTTCGCGCAGGGTGAGGCGCTGGCGTTCGGCAAGACGCTGGAGGAAGTGGTGGCCGAAGGCATCCCTGCGCACCAGCAGGTGCATCGCGTGTTCCCGGGCAACCGGCCGAGCACCACGATCCTCGCCCCCCGCCTGACGCCGTCGGTGGTGGGCCAGCTGATCGCGCTCTACGAGCAGATCGTGTTCGTGCAGGGCGTGGTCTGGGGCGTGAACAGCTTCGACCAGTGGGGCGTGGAACTGGGCAAGGCGCTGGCCAACCGCATCACCCCCGAGCTGACCGGCACCGGCGAGCCGCAGCACGACTCCTCCACCACCGACCTCATCCGCTGGTACCGCGCCCATCGGCCGTCGTCAGGCCGGCCGTCGTGAGCAGCAGCGTTCCGTCGGCGGTCAGGGCGCCTTGGTGACGGTGTTGCTGCCGGCCGCGACCAGGTAGGTGCCGAACGTGGTGACCTCGCTGTCGGCCGAGGCCACGTCGGTCACGATGCGGTAGTCGGCCGTCCACTGCTGCGGCGTCACCGTGTGCAGGCTGTAACCGCGGTGCGCCAGCTCCGCGTCGATCAGGTTCGGGAAGGTCTTCAGCACGTCGGTGAGCTCTTCCCCGACGAGACCACCGGAGCTGACCGAGGTGGTGACGAACTCGACGCCCACGTTCGGCCCGGCCGCGCGGTCGCCGGCCCGCAGCTGGGCGACCGCGGCCAGGTGGATGTCGCCGGTGAGCACGACGATGTTCTCGATCGCCGCGTCGGCGAACGACTGCAGCAGCTGCTCGCGGGCAGCTTGGTAGCCGTCCCATTGGTCGTAGTTCAGCACCGCCTCGTTGAACGTCGCGTCGGCGATGATCACTTGGTTGCCGATGAGCTTCCAGGTGGCCGCCGAGGCGCCCAGCGTGTCGAGCAGCCACTGCTCCTGCTCGTCGCCCAGCATCGTGCGCGCCGGGTCGGAGGCCTCGGGGCACGCCGGCTCCAGGCTCAGCGCCACGTCGCCGCACGCCTGGTCGCTGCGGTACTGGCGCCCGTCGAGCAGGGCGATCTGCACGAGGTCGCCCCACTGCGCGTCGCGGTAGATGCGGTACTCGTCGGCAGCTCCGGTGGGTGGGCTCAGGCGCACCGGCTGGTGCTCCCACCAGGCCTGGTAGGCGGCGAACCGTCGCTCCTGGAAGCCGGCGGCATCGGCGGGCTCTTGCGGGGCAAGGCCCGCGTAGTTGTTCTCCACCTCGTGGTCGTCCCAGATCACGAACCACGGGCAGGCGGCGTGCGAGGCCTGCAGCTGCGGGTCGGTCTTGTAGCGGGCGTAGCGGTTGCGGTACTCCTCGACCGTGGTGGGCTCGGGCCCCAGGTGGGTGCGATCGGCCGGGTCGGCGTTGGCGCTGCCGGCGCCCTCGTAGATGTAGTCGCCCAGCCAGACAACGAAGGAGGGTGCCTGCTCGGCGATGTCGCGGTGGGCCGCGTACAAGCCGCTCTCGTAGTGCTGGCAGCTGGCTGCGGCGATGCGGGCCTCGGCCACGTCGGTGCCGGCTGCCGGCGCCGGGCGGGTGAGGCCAACCAGGCTGGTGTACCCGCCCACGCGGAAGCGGTAGTACCAGTCGCCCTGCTCCAGCGGCACCACCGCGTGCACGCTGTGGCCGTGCTGGACGGTGGCGGTCTCGGTACCGCTGGCCACGACTTCCGTGAACTCCGGCGTGGCACTGATCTCCCACACCACGGGCACGTCGTCGGCGGGCATCCCGCCGCCGTTCAACGGGTCGGGGGCCAGGCGCGTCCACAGCACCGCTCCGCGGGCGTCGGGGTCGCCGGACGCAACACCGATCGTGAACGGGTCGCCCGGCAGCTCCACCGGCGCCGCCGTGCTCGTGGTGGGCTCATCGGTGGTGGTGGCTGCGGCGGTGGTCGAGGCGCCGCTGCCGGGCTCCGTGGCGCCCGGTGCACCGGTGCCATCGGCCGCCGGCCGTGCATCGTCGCTGCACGCCGCAATCGCGATTGCCGCCGCACCTGCCAGGAAGACCCGCCGTGAGATCGGTTGCATGGGCGACAGTCTGGCCCAGCACAGCACCGGCCCGCGTCACGGGACGTTGGCGAACACAGCCTTCAAGTAGCGGCCCTGAGCGAACGCAACGGGGTGGTCCAACGGGTGGCCCGAGCGGCGCAGTTCGTCCAGCGGCCGGCCGGCCTGGGCGGCGGAGTGCGACACGGTGGTGAAGAACTCGTCGGCCGCCACCCGGCTGCTGCACGACGCCTGCACCAGCACACCGCCGGGACGCACCAGCTTGACGCCCTTCTCCGTCAGCAGCGCGTACTGCTGCAGCGCGCGGTCCACGCTGGCCTGGCGGGGCGTGAACGACGGCGGGTCGATGATCACCATGTCGAATCGCTCGCCGTTGCGTGCCAGGCGGTTCATCACCTCGAACGCGTCGCCCACCATCGGCCGGAACGTGCAGGCGGCGACTTCGGCGAGGCCGATGTTGTGCTGCATGTTGCGCGAGGCGGCCGCCAACGTGGGCTCGCTGAGATCGACGGCCACCACCTCGTGCGCGCCACCGGCGGCGGCGTGCACGGAGAAGCCTCCAGTGGCAGCGAACATGTCGAGCACCCGCCGGCCATCGGCCAGGCGGCGCACGTAGGCCCGGTTGTCGCGCTGGTCGAGGAAGTGGCCGGTCTTCTGGCCGTGCACGACGTCGGCCTCGAACGTGAGGCCGTTCTCCTGGAACAGCACCGGGTCGGAGGGGGAGACCCCGATGAGCGCGTCGCCCTCCTCCAGCCCGCACAGGCCCGGTTGGTCGATGTTGCGGGCGAGGCGCAGCACCAGCGCATCGGGGTGGAACACGTCCTCGATCGCCGGCACCAGATCGGCCAGGTGCGGCACCCAGATGGTGGAGTACAGCTTCAGCACCAGCGTGCGGTCGTAGCGATCCAGCACCAGGCTGGGGAAGCCGTCGTTCTCGCCGCTGATGCAGCGGTAGCCGGTGCTGGCGGTGGCCGGGTCGGCCGCGTTGCGGTCCAGCAGCGGCTGGCGGGTGGCCAGCGCGGTGGTGATGTGGCGCGTCCAGAACGCGCGATCGACCGTGGCCGGCTTGCCCTGGTGGATCACCTTGATGCGAATCGGGCTGGCCGGGTCGTACAGGCCGATGGCGGTGAAGCGGCGATCGTCGTCGAACACCACGGCCAGGTCGCCGGGCTTGGCGCTGCCGTCGTCGATGGTGGGGCCCTTCAGCGAGTCGATCGAGGTTTCGTAGACCCACGGGTGGCCGCCACGGATCTGCCGCAACGCGTCGGGCGTGACCCGTACCGCGAGGCGGCTGGCGGAGGGCCGGGGAAGACGGGCGAGCGAAGTCACCCGCACAGGGTACGGCCGCCGCGAGGCGGGCGGCCGTGATGTGCGTCGCGGCGCCCCGGATCGGGCAGAGTAGAGCCCTATGACGACGATGGAGAACGCACCCGCCGGCCCTCGCCCCGAGATCGAGCGCGTCGGCGTGGTCGGGGCCGGTCTGATGGGCTCGGGCATCGCCGAGGTCTGCTCGCGTGCGGGCCTGGCTGTGACGGTGCTGGAGGTGTCGCCCGAAGCGTGCGAACGCGGCCGCGCGCGGCTGGTGAGCAGCCTCGACCGAGGCGTGCGCTCGGGCAAGCTCAGCGAAGGCGAGCGTGACGCAGCTCTGGCTCGCCTGGCCTTCACCACCGACTTCGACGAGCTGGGCGACCGTCAGCTGGTGGTGGAAGCCGTGATCGAGGACGAGGCGTTGAAGACGGGGGTGTTCCGCCAGCTCGACAAGGCCATCACCGACCCGACGGC
>JAUSLQ010000130.1 GCA_030645675.1 Actinomycetota bacterium
CATCCGCAACATCCTCGGCGGCGTCATCTTCCGGGAACCGATCGTCATCTCCAACATCCCGCGGCTGGTGCCGGGCTGGACCAAACCCATCGTCATCGGCCGTCACGCACACGGCGACCAGTACAAGGCCACCGACTGGAAGGTGCCCGGCGCCGGCACCGTCACGATGACCTTCGTGCCCGCCGACGGCAGCGAGCCGGTGGAGATGAAGGTGGCCGACTACGGCGACGACGGCGGCGTGGTGATGGGCATGTACAACTACAACGACAGCATCCGCGACTTCGCCCGTGCCTCGCTGCGCTACGGCCTGAACCGCCACATGCCGGTGTACATGAGCACCAAGAACACCATCCTGAAGGCCTACGACGGCTCGTTCAAGGACATCTTCGAAGAGGTGTACCAGAACGAGTTCAAGGCCGAGATGGACGCTGCCGGCCTCACCTACGAGCACCGCCTGATCGACGACATGGTCGCCTGCGCGATGAAGTGGGAGGGCGGCTACGTGTGGGCCTGCAAGAACTACGACGGCGACGTGCAGAGCGACACCGTGGCCCAGGGCTACGGCTCGCTGGGCCTGATGACCAGCGTGCTGATGACCCCCGACGGCAAGACCGTGGAGGCCGAAGCCGCTCACGGCACGGTGACCCGCCACTACCGCGAGCACCAGAAGGGCAACAAGACCTCCACCAACCCGATCGCGTCGATCTACGCGTGGACGCAGGGCCTCACCTACCGCGGCCAGATGGACGGCACCCCCGGCGTGGTGGCGTTCGCCCAGTCGCTGGAGAAGGTGTGCATCGAGGCCGTCGAGCAGGGCGAGATGACCAAGGACCTCGCGCTGCTGATCAGCAAGGACGCCCCCTGGCTGAGCACCGAAGACTTCCTCGACGCCCTCGATCGTCGCCTCCAGGAGAAGATGTCCTGACCGGCCCTGGCAGCGGGAGGAGTTGTCCTTGCCATCCTGATTCTCGTCACGGAACTTCGCTGAACTCAGGCACAGACATCAGCTCAGCCGAGGTGCGCAGGGCATCCAGGCTGCCCACGCGCCACCGATCGCGGTCGTGATCGGTCATGGCGCAACCGTATCGTTGGGCGCCCATGCGCCTCGCCGACTTCGACTACGTGCTGCCCGACGAGCAGATCGCACAGCACCCGATCGAGCCGCGCGACTCCGCGCGGCTGCTGGTGGACCGGGGCTCGGCGCCGCCGCTGCACCGGCACGTGCGCGACATCGTCGAGTTCCTGCGCGAGGGCGACCTGCTGGTGGTGAACGACACGAAGGTGATCCCCGCCAGGCTTCGCTTGCACCGTGCCACCGGCGGCGGCGCGGAGGCGCTGCTGCTGGAACCACTCGACGCCGAACGGCGCACCTGGGAGGCGATGGTGCGCCCGGCCAAGAAGCTGAAGCCGGGGGAGGAGCTGCTGGCCGGCGGCGTGCCGCTGGTGCGCGTGCTGCGGCGCAGCGAGGCCGGCGACACGATGATCATCGAGCTGCTGGGGGAGGGCGACCCGGTGGCGCTGCTGCAGGCCCACGGCGAGATGCCGCTGCCGCCGTACATCACGGCCCGGCTCGACCAGCCCGACCGCTACCAGACGGTGTACGCCAACGAGCCGGCCTCGTCGGCCGCGCCAACCGCCGGGCTGCACTTCACGCCCGCGCTGCTGGCCCAGCTGACCGAGCGGGGCATCCAGACGGCCACGGTGGAGCTGGTGGTGGGGCTGGACACCTTCAAGCCGGTCAGCGCGGCCGACCCTCGCGACCACGTGATCCACAGCGAGCGCTACCGGGTGCCCGCGGAGGTGACCACCGCCTGCGCGGCAGCCCGCCGGGTGGTGGCCGTCGGCACCACCAGCGTGCGGGCGCTGGAGAGCGCGGCCACCTTGGGCGCAGCCGAAGGCCGCACGCGGCTGTTCATCCACCGCCCCTACGAGTGGAAGCTGGTCGACGTGCTGATGACCAACTTCCACCTGCCGCGCACCACGCTGCTGATGATGATCGACGCGTTCGTGGGCCCGCGCTGGCGCACCCTGTACGACGAGGCGCTGCGCGAGGGCTACCGCTTCCTGAGCTTCGGCGACGCGATGTTGCTGGATCGGAGTCTGAGCTAGATGCATCCCGTCCGTTTCGAGGCCACCGCTGTCGACGGTGCCGCCCGCACCGGTGTCGCGCACACCGCACGCGGCAGCTACAACACGCCCTGCTTCATGCCCGTCGGCACCCGCGGCGCGATCAAGTACCTCAGTGCCGCCGACTACGAGCGCCTCGGCGCCGAGATCGTGCTGGGCAACACCTACCACCTGATGCTGCGGCCGGGCGCCGAGACGGTGGCCGCGTTGGGCGGCCTGGGCCGCTTCGCCGGCTGGGGCGGCCTGACGCTCACCGACTCGGGCGGCTTCCAGGTGTTCTCGCTGGAACCCAAGGTCGACGACGACGGGGTCACGTTCAAGAGCACCTACGACGGCTCCTCGCACCGGTTCACCCCCGAGCTCGCGGTGCACACCCAACAGCTGCTCGGCGCCGACATCCAGATGGTGCTCGATGTGTGCCCGCCATTGCCCTCGCCGACGGAGACCGTCCGGCTTGCGGTCGAGCGCACCTCGATGTGGGCGGCACGGGCCAAGGCGGCCCACACACGGGATGACCAGGCCCTGTTCGGCATCGTGCAGGGGGGCACCGACGAGGCGCTGCGGGCCGAGAGCGCCCAGCGCACCGTGGCCGTCGGTTTCGACGGGTACGGCATCGGCGGCCTCAGCGTGGGCGAGACGCGGCAGGAGATGCTGCCGGCGCTGGCCGCGGCAATCGCCCACCTGCCCGCAGACCGCCCGCGCTACCTGATGGGTGTGGGCGACCCGGCCAGCTTGGTGGAGGCAGTAGGACTGGGCGTCGACCAGTTCGACTGCGTGATGCAGACCCGCATCGGCCGCCACGGCACCGCCCTGACCAGCCAGGGCAAGGTGCACATGAAGAACGCCAAGCACGTGCTCAGCGACGAACCGCTGGACGCCGACTGTGCCTGCGAGGTGTGCGCTCGCCACAGCCGGGGCTACATCCGTCACCTGTTCCAGGTGGGCGAGCCCACCGCATCGCGGCTGATGAGCCTGCACAACATCGCCTGGACCCTGCAGTTGATGCAGCGGATGCGGGCGTCGATCGTCGCCGGCAGCTTCGACGAGTTGCGGCGCGAGGTGCTCTCCGTGTGGGGGTGAGCTGCCGTTCGCAGGCCCGCCGCGGCTAGCATTGCGCGTCGGTCAACGAGGGTGCCCCATCCTCTTTCGTGAACAACTGGTTGTAACCCATGTCTTCGGTTTCCCTTCTTGCCGCCGAGTCCGGCGGCTCAGGCCTCGTTTCGCTGTTCATCTTCATGCTCATCCCGGTGGCGATGTACTTCCTGCTGATCCGGCCGCAGCGCCGCCGGCAGCGTGAGACCGCCGCGCTGCAGCAGACGATCGAGGTCGGCGACGAGATCATGACCACGTCGGGCTTGTACGGCTTCGTCACCGGCTTCGACGGCGACATCGCTTGGCTCGAGATCGACGACAACGTGCAGATCCGCGTCGCTCGCCAGGCCATCCAGCGCAAGGTCGACACGGCAGCCGGCGAGACTGCCGTGCCCGACGACGACGGCACCAAGTCGAAGCAGACGAAGATCGACGACGTCATCGTCTCCGACGCCACTGACGCCGACGACTGAGCCGCACCGCATGCGAAAGAAGCTCATCCTGACGCTGGGGACGATCCTGTTCCTTGCATATGGCGCGTTGCTGGCCACGGTGATCAGCGGCACCACTCCCACGCTCGGTCTCGACCTGCAGGGCGGCGTGTCCGTGACCCAGGAGCCCAAGGAAGGCACCACCTACAGCTCTGCCAGTCTCGACCTGGCCGTGGAGAAGATCCGCGAGCGCGTCGATTCGCTGGGTGTGGCCGAGCCAGAGATCCTCCGCCAGGGCGACACGATCGTGGTGAACCTGCCCGGAGTCACCAACCAGGCCCAAGCCATCGAGCTCGTGCAGGTCACCGGCCAGGTCTTCCTGCGCCCGGTCTACCAGTGCAGCGTGATTACGCCCCCCGACCCCAACGCCACCACCACCACGGTGGCCGACGGCACCACCACCACGGTGGCCGGCGGCACCACCACAGTCGGCGACGTCATCGACTCGCCGTCCACCACCGCTGCCGGTGGCCCGGCACGCCCCGTCACGGTGGACAACTCCACCACGGTCGCTCCCTCCACCACCGAGGGCAACACCGCGACGACGGTGGCCGGGGGCAGCACCAGCACCACCGAGGTGGCGCCCACCACCACTGCGCCCGCCTTCGATGAGAACGGCCAGCCCATCGTGGCCAGCGACCCGTACGGCTACCAGCAGTTGCGGGTCAACAAGACCGACCAGTACTGCCTCGTCATGCCTGCCTGGAACCCCGATGGGGTCGACCCCATCGAAGGCACCGGCGCGATCTTCACCGACGAGGCCGAAGCTCGTGTGGAGAGCGGTGAGTGGGTGGTTGCGGCGCCGTTGCGTGGCGGTGCCGCCGGCGAAGACGTCTGGAACTCCATCGCTGCCGCCTGCTACGACCAGACAGAGGCGTGCCCCAGCGGCCAGATCTCCGTCGAGCTCGACGGTGAGCTGAAGTCCGTGGCCACCATGCAGGCCCGCGTGTTCACCAACGGCGTGGTGCAGATCAGCGGCGGCTTCGGCGAAGACGAAGCTCGCGACCTCGCCCGCGTCATGAACGGTGGCGCGCTGCCGGTGCAGTTGCAGCTGCAGTCGGTGCAGAACGTGTCGCCCACGCTGGGCAAGGACTCGCTGCGCGCCGCCTGGATCTCCGGCCTGGTGGGCATCGGCCTGGTGCTGCTGTTCATGATCTTCTACTACCGAGTGCTGGGCTTCATCGTGCTGGCCGGCCTGACCGTGTCGGGCGCCATCCTCTGGAGCGTCATCTCGCTGCTGTCGCAAACGCAGGGCTTGGCGCTGTCGCTGTCGGGCATCGCCGGCATCATCGTGTCAGTCGGCGTCACCGTCGACTCCTACGTGGTGTTCTTCGAACGACTGAAGGACGAAGTTCGGGCCGGTAAGACGCTGCGCAACAGCGCCCAGCGCGGCTTCACCGCTGCGTGGCGCACCATCGTCATCGCCGACCTCGTGTCGCTGATCGGCGCGTTCGTGCTGTGGTACCTCACGGTCGGCTCGGTACGCGGCTTCGCCTTCTTCCTCGGCCTGTCCACTGCGTGCGACATGGTCGTCGCCTACTTCTTCACACGCCCCACCGTCCTGCTGCTCGCCCGAACGAAGTGGATGGAGCGACGCAAGGTGATGGGCATCGAAGTCGCCACCGCTGGAGGTGCGTCATGACCGACGTGATCGTCGACGAGAGCACCGATCAGGGGCTGGTGCGCGAGCGCCGCGGCATCGGTGGGCGCCTCTATCACGGCGAGACCGCCATCGACTTCTATGGTCGTCGCTGGTGGGGTCTCGGCCTGTCGGCGCTGCTGCTGCTGGTCAGCATCGGCTCCATCATCTTCAACGGTCTCAACCTCAGCCTCGACTTCAAGGGTGGCGTCGTGTGGGCAGTGCCCTCGGCGACTCTGTCGGAAGACCAGGCCCGGGCAGTGCTCGACGAGCAGGGCCTCAGCGGCAGTTCGGCGAAGGTCACCGTGCTGGTCAACCAGGACACGGGTCTGCGCACCGTCGAAGTGCAGGTCGGCGCCCAGCCCAACGAGGTGCGCGAAGCCGTGCAGCAGGTGTTCGCCGAGAAGGTGGGCGTCACGCTGAACGACGTCAGCAGCACCTCCGTCAGTTCCAGTTGGGGCAAGAGCATCACGGAGAAGGCCATCCGAGCGCTCGTCGTGTTCCTGGTGCTGGTGGCTGCGTTCATCGCCTGGAGGCTGGAGTGGCGAATGGCCATGGCCGCCATCATCGCGATGCTGCACGACGTGCTCCTCAGCGTGGGCGTGTACTCGATGCTCGACTTCTCCGTCACGCCCGCCACCGTCGTCGCGTTCCTCACCATCCTCGGCTTCTCGCTGTACGACACGATCGTCGTCTTCGACAAGGTGCAGGAGAACCAGAACCGCTACGCGGGGGTGCGCCTGCCGTACGCCGACATCATGAACGTGTCGATGAACCAGGTGCTGATGCGTTCGTTGAACACCAGCCTCGCCGCCATCCTGCCGGTGTTGTCGTTGCTCGTGCTCGGCTCCGGCATCCTCGGTGCCGTCACCTTGCGCGAGTTCGCGCTGGCGCTGCTGGTCGGCCTGGTCACCGGCTCGTACTCGTCGATCTTCGTGGCGTCGCCGCTGGTGGCGATGGCCAAGGAGCGCGAGCCCCGCTACCGGTCGCTGCGCGGCCGCCACGCCAAGGGTGCCGAGCTCGAGCGCCTGGTCCACGGCGGCATGCCGGTGGGTCGGCGTGAGGCCCGGCAGCGGGCGACTGCCGACGCGAGCGACATCGTCGTCACTCCTGCGGCCAGCGTCGAAGCAGTGCTGACGCACACCCCGCGCCCGCGCAAGAAGAAGCGTCGCGTCTAGCGCCGCGCGGTACCCTGGTCGCCATGTCGCACAACGGTCACTGGATCACCGGGCTCGTCCGAGACGTGCCCGATTTCCCCGAACCGGGGGTCACCTTCCGCGACATCACGCCACTGCTGGGCGACGCCGAAGGGTTCAGCAAGTCCATCACCGAGCTGGTGCACCGCTTCGCCGATGTGCCCGTCGATCGTGTGCTCGGCATGGAAGCCCGTGGTTTCATCGTCGCCGCCCCTGTTGCCTATCGCATGGGCGCCGGGTTCATCCCTGTGCGCAAGGCGGGCAAGCTGCCGTGGGCCGTGGTGCGCGAGGAGTACCAGCTGGAGTACGGCAACGACAAGTTGGAAGTGCACCGCGATGCCATCCACCCCGGTGAACGGATCCTGGTGATCGACGACGTGCTGGCCACCGGCGGCACCGCCGAGGCCACCGTGCGGCTGGTGGAAGCGCTCGGCGGCAAGGTGGTCGGCCTCGGGTTCCTGATCGAACTGGAAGGGCTGGGTGGCCGCGAACGACTGCGGGGCCACTTGGTCGAAAGCCTGGCGCGCTACTGATGGCTGCCGTCGATCGTGTTCTGCCCTGGCGCCGCCACCAGAACGCGACGGCGGAAGAGCTGACGCCGCTGCTCACCGCGTACCGCCGGCGCCACCCGAAGGCATCGGTGGCGCTCATCAACCGTGCCTACGAGACGGCCAAGGAAGCACACCGCCACCAGCAGCGCAGCAGCGGCGAGAGCTACATCAACCACCCGTTGGCGGTCGCCCGCATCGTCGCCGATCTGGGCCTCGACGAGATCTCGCTGGCCGCTGCACTGCTCCACGACGCAGTGGAAGACACCGAGATCACGCTGGCCGACGTCGAGCGCAACTTCGGCCCGGAGGTGGCCCAGATCGTCGACGGCGTCACCAAGCTCGAGCGTCTGCAGTTCGACTCGAAAGAGGCGCAGCAGGCCGCCACCATGCGCAAGATGCTGGTGGCGATGGCCCGCGACCTACGGGTGCTGATCATCAAGCTGGCCGATCGCCTGCACAACATGCGCACCATCGCCGCGATGCCCAGCGAGAAGCAGCAGCGCATCGCCCACGAGACGCTGGAGATCTACGCCCCTCTGGCGCACCGGCTGGGTATGCAAGAGCTGAAGCAGCAGCTGGAAGACCTGTCGTTCGCGTCGCTGTACCCGAAGCGCTTCGCCGAGCTCGACCATCTGGTGGCCACTCGCTCGCCCGAGCGCGAGCTGTACCTGGCGAAGTCCATCGCCGAGGTCGGCGGTCGCCTGCACGACCTGAACATCGTCGCCGAGGTCACCGGCCGCCCGAAGCACCTCTGGAGCATCTACGAGAAGATGGTGCAGAAGGGCAAGGAGTTCGACGAGATCTTCGACCTGATCGCCGTGCGCATCATCGTCGATTCGGTCAAGGACTGCTACGCCGCGCTGGGCTGCATCCACGGCCGCTACAAGCCGGTGGTGGGGCGGTTCAAGGACTACATCGCAATGCCCAAGTTCAACCTCTACCAGAGCTTGCACACCACGGTCATCGGGCCAGGCGGCAAGGTGGTGGAGATGCAGATCCGCACCCGCGAGATGCACCAACGGGCGGAGTGGGGTGTCGCTGCCCACTGGGCGTACAAGGACGAAAGTGCGTCCAGCGACATCGACTGGCTGAACCGGATCATCGACTGGCAGGCCGAGGTCAGCGACCCGGCAGCGTTCATGGAGAGCCTGAAGACCGACCTCGAGCAGGACGAGGTGTTCGTGTTCACCCCCACGGGGAAGGTGGTCACGCTGCCGGTGGGCTCGACCGCGGTCGACTTCGCCTACGCGGTGCACACGGAGGTCGGCCACAAGTGCATCGGCGCGACGGT
>JAUSLQ010000133.1 GCA_030645675.1 Actinomycetota bacterium
GACGACGATGATGGCGAGCTGTCCGACGACATCGACGACATCGACGACATCGACGACATCGACGACGAGAGCGAGCGCACCGGCGAGCCGGTGGCGACGGTCGCGGTGGCTCCGACAGACGCCCCTGCCGCCGCCGAACCGGCGGCGCCGCGGCGCACGATCGTCATCGCGGGGGACGACCGCCCCGACAGCGTGTACCTCGACGAGGACAAGGAGAAGAGCTTCCACGCCCGACGCGAGGCGCTCGACGAGGCCGGCGAACGCTCGACCATCGTCATCGCCGACATGGACGACTCGGGTGCCATCGAGCCGGCGCCCTCGCGTTCGGGTGGCGGCATCGACCCGCGCATCAGGGCACGGCGCATCTCCGTGCGCCGGGCCGAGGGCCGGCGCCGTCTGGTGCTGGCCGGCATCGTCACGCTGGTGGTGCTGGTGGCGGTGGGCGCGATCGCGGTGGTCGCCTCACCGATCTTCGACGTGCGCGAGGTCGCCGTGCAAGGGGCTGTGTACACCGACGACGACGTGCTGGCCGAGGTGATCGCCGATCTGCAGGGCGAGCCCGTGCTGCTGGTCGATACGCGTGCGGCGGAGGCGAAGTTGGAAGCAGTGCCCTGGGTGGAGAGCGCCCGGGTGCAGACCGACTTCCCGCACAAGGTCCTCATCGACATCCGCGAGCGCCACGCCGTGGCGACGTTCCAGGGAGGCGACGGCCGTTTCCGCGTGATCGACGCGCAGGGCCGGGTGCTCGACGTCATCGACAACCAGCCGATCGCCTACATGCTGATCACCGGCAACCACCCCGACACCACACGCGGCCAGTTCGCCGGCGGGCTGTACAGCACCGCCGCGGCGCTGGTGAACTCGCTGCCGGCAGAGATCCGTGCCGTGACCGAATCGTTGGGGGTGGATTCCACCACCAACACCTTCACCCTGCTGCTGGAAGGGCCCGTGGAAGTGCGCTTGGGCGATTCGCAGGACCTGGACGACAAGCTCGCTCGCCTGCTGGGCCAGGTGCGCAGCGGCCTCGAAGGCTATTGCCAGCTCGACGTCTCCACCGTCAACCCGGGCGTGCAGCGGTGCTGAGATGCGGCGGTCCACTGCTACCCTCACGATTCGTGCGAGACTGAGCTGCAGTGTTCAGCTCGCGTCGCCCTTCGCTCTCGGCCACCCGCGGGAATCCCGTGCCTGAGCAGCCCATTCGCTACGATCGATCACCAGTAGGTCTCCAAGTGTTCACATTCTCCACCATGCCCCACCTCACCTCCCGGAGGATCCTCTGATGGCCGGCGCTCCGCAGAACTATCTCGCCGTCATCAAGGTGATCGGCGTGGGCGGGGGCGGCGTGAACGCCGTCAACCGCATGATCGACGCCGGGTTGAAGGGCGTCGAGTTCATCGCCGTCAACACCGACGCGCAGGCCTTGCTGATGAGCGACGCCGACGTGAAGCTCGACATCGGGCGCGATCTCACCCGCGGTCTCGGCGCCGGCAGCGACCCCGACGTGGGCCGCAATGCCGCCGAGACGCATCGCGACGAGATCGAAGAGATGATCAAGGGCGCCGACATGGTGTTCATCACCGCCGGCGAGGGTGGCGGCACCGGCACCGGCGCCGCGCCCATCATCGCCGAGGTCGCGCGCAGCATGAACGCGCTCACGATCGGCGTGGTCACCCGCCCGTTCAGCTTCGAGGGCCGCCGTCGCGCGGTGCAGGCCGACACCGGCGTGCAGCGCCTGAAGGAGAAGGTCGACACGCTCATCGTCATCCCCAACGACCGCTTGCTCTCGGTCGCCAACGAGAAGACCAGCGTGCTCAACGCGTTCAAGATGGCCGACGAGGTCCTGCTGCAGGGCGTGTCCGGCATCACCAACCTCATCACCACCCCCGGCCTGATCAACACCGACTTCGCCGACGTGAAGATGATCCTCAGCAGCGCCGGTTCAGCCCTGATGGGGATCGGCCAGGCCAGCGGCGAGAACCGTGCGGTCACGGCTGCCAAAGCCGCCATCAGCAGCCCGTTGCTGGAGGCCGCGATCGACGGCGCCCGCGGCATCCTGCTGAACATCACCGGTCCCAGCAGCATGGGCCTGTTCGAGATGAACGCCGCCGCCGAGATCATCCATGGTGTGGCTCACCAAGACGCGAACATCATCTTCGGCACCGTCATCGACGACGAGATGGGCGACGAAGTGAAGGTCACAGTCATCGCGGCCGGCTTCGACCGGTGGGATGGCGGCAACACCGGCACCAGTTCGGCTGCGTCCAGCGGCGGCCGCCCGGCGATCAAGTCCGTGCCGGAGGCGAAGGCCGCGTCGTCGTTGAAGGACCTCTTCGCCGACGACGCCGCCGACCCGCTCGACGACGGCGACGACGACTTCGACGTGCCTTCGTTCTTGAAGTGACCACCGGCGTCGTGCCGCCGCTCGCGCTCCGGGCCGGCGACGACACCGTGCACATCCTCTGCAGCACCGTCGCCGACGGCGATTTCCACATCGAGGCCGATCGTGTCGCGCTGCTGCACCGCCGCGCCGCGTTCACGCCCGGGCGGTGGAGCCAGCTCGACGAGGTGCACGGCACGAGCGTGCTGACGGTTCACCGGCCCGGCGACCACGACTTCGAGGTCGGCGACGCGCTGGTCACCCGGACGCGTGGCGCGGTCTTGGCCGTGTGGGTGGGCGACTGCGCCCCGGTGGCGATGGTGGGCGCCGGCGGAGCGGTGGCGGCAGCCCACGCCGGCTGGCGGGGCGCACTGGACGGTGTGCTGCAGGCCACGGTGCAGGCGATGGCCGACGACCGTGTCACTGCCGTGCTGGGCCCGTGCATCCATCCGTGCTGCTACGAGTTCGGCGTCGCCGAGCTGGACGCAATGGTCGCCCGCTTCGGCCCGCACGTTGCTGGGCGCACCGCGTGGGGCACCCCGGCGCTCGACATGCGCGCCGCCGTACGCGCGGCGTTGGCCGAGGTGGACGTGGGCCTGGTGGATCACTCGCAGTGCACCGGCTGCCACGCCGATCGCTACTACTCGCACCGCCGCCGCCAGCAGCACGGCCGGCAGGTGGTCACCGTGTGCAAGCGGGCGGCGGAATGAACGACCGTGACCCGAACGACCGTGATGCGCTGGTGGCCGAACGCTTGGCCGCAGTGCACGAGCGCATCGCCCGCGCCGGTGGTACCGGGGTGACGGTGCTACCCGTCACCAAGACCTTTGGCATCGAGGCCTGCTGGGCGGCGTACCGCGCCGGTTGCACGGCGGTGGGGGAGAACTACGCACAGGAGATCGTCGCAAAGTTCGGCGGGCTCGAACTGCCGTTCCATGTGCACTTCATCGGCCAGTTGCAGAGCAACAAGGTGCGCCAGCTGGCACCGTTGGTGGCGGTGTTCGAATCGGTCGACCGTGCATCGGTGGTGGCCGAACTGGCCAAGCGCACGCCGGGGGTGCCTGTGCTGGTGCAGGTGTCGGCCGGGCACGAGCAGGGCAAGGGCGGCTGCGAGATCGGCGACGCCCCTGCGTTGGTGCGGCTTGCCCAAGAGGCCGGCCTCGAGGTGCGCGGCCTGATGACGGTGGGCCCCACCACAGGCGGCCCCGAGGAAGCGCGGGCCGGGTTCCGTGCCGTGCGGGCCCTCACCGACCGCTTGGGCCTGGCGGTCTGCTCGATGGGGATGACCGCCGATCTGGAGGTCGCGGTGCAGGAAGGTTCCACGGAGGTGAGGGTGGGCAGCGCGCTGTTCGGCGAGCGTCCCCCCTTCCGCACGCTGGTGCGATAGCCTCGGCGGTTGCAGGAGGGCAGCGAATGTCGATGTGGAAAAAGGCGATGGACTACTTGGGCCTCGGGCCCGATGACGCCTACGACGATTACGACGTCGCGCCCGAACCCGAGCGGCCCGCGCGCGCTGCCCGTCCGCCCCGCGACGAGCCTGCGCGAGCGCCTCGCGGCTATGCCAACGAGTTCGAGGAGCCGGCTCCCGTCCGCACGGTGCCGGCCCGCCCCAGTTTCCCCACCGCCAACGGGCCGGAGGTTGCCGTGCGTCGTCCAGTGCCAGCCAACGACGATTCCAGCGTGCAGCCGCGCCCCATCAATCCGCGGCCCGCACCGGCGCCGCGCGCGGCGCCCAGCGCCGCCGGCGCCGACCCGTACACCGTGCGCCCGCGCCGCTTCGACTCCGCGCAGGAAGTCGCCGACAAGTTCAAGGAAGGCCAGCCGGTCATCATGAACCTGGAGGCCGCCGACCGCGAAGTGTCGCGTCGCCTCATCGATTTTGCCAGCGGTCTGTGCTACGGCCTCAACGGCAGCATGGAGAAGGTGGCCACCGGTGTGTACCTGCTGAAGCCGATCGTACGCCCCAACGCGTACGACGACTCCGGCTACGGCGCCTGACGAATACGCCCCGTCTGTCAACCGGGGGGCAACGCGCGTAACATCGTGCGAATGGACATCAGCCCGCAGACGATTCGCAGCACCGGCTTCAAGACGGTGAAGAAGGGGTACGACCCTTCGGAGGTCGATTCCTTCAAGGATCAGGTGGCGTCGGTGGTCGAGGCCGCGCAGAATCAGGCCACCGCCATGGAAGCCCGCGCGCGGGCCGCCGTCGCCAAGTTGCAGGAGGTATCGCAGCAGGTGGCTGCCGGGCCGCGCGAGGCGCCGGTGGCCGCACCAGCGGTCAGCCACACCGGCGACACGGAGATGATCAGCCGCACTCTGCTGCTGGCTCAACGCACTGCCGACGCGACGGTCGCCGACGCCCGCACCGAAGCCGAGTCGATCACGAGCCAGGCCCGCGACGAGGCCACCCGTGTGCTCGACGGCGCCCGCACGATGGCCGCGAAGACGGTGGAGGATGCACGCATCGACGCCCGTCGAGCGGTGGAAGACGAGCGGGTGAAGGCCGAGAACGAGGTGCAGTCGCTGCTGGCGCGGCGCGACTTCCTGCTGGCCGATGTCGATCACCTCGAGCAGTACCTGCAGGCCCAGCGCGAGCGCCTGCGCGATGCTGCGGTCCAACTGCAGGAGCTGGTCGACCGCGTGCCCGGCGGGTTGGGCGACATGCGTCGCCCGCTGCTGTCCGCCTCGGCCGAGCCGCTGTCTGCGGCGCTGCAGCCGTTGAAGCCGGCGGAGGTGCACGTTGCCCCATCGCTCGCCGACGAGCCGCCGGCCGCGCCGCCGCCTGCCGAACCACCGGCCGCGCCGCCTGCCGAGCCGCCCGCCACACCCGCCGCCGCGCCGGTTGCTGCCCTCGAGCCGGACGCCGGCTACGACCCGTCGCCGTTGTTCACTCCAATGCCGACCAACCCGTCCAGTCTCACTGCGATGGCGATGTCGTCGAGCCCCGATGCGCAGGAGAACGTGTGGCGGCTGCTCGACGAGGAGGTGGCCAGCACGCAGGCCGCGCAGTCGTCGTTCGCGCTCGACGAGGTGACGGCCGAGGTTCCGGTGCAACCCACGCCCGAGGTGCACCACGACCCGTTCCGCATCGGCGGCGACGAACTGCGCTGAGCCGCCCTCGGCTTCTGGGAAGAAATCCTCCTCTGGGAGGCATCGTTCCCGGCTTCCGGGACCAGACTTTCCCAGAAGGCGCCGCCGCGCCACAGGAGCACTCGTGACCTACCCCAACGTCC
>JAUSLQ010000136.1 GCA_030645675.1 Actinomycetota bacterium
GCCGTCGATCGCGGCCAGGCGGGCGGCCACCCACCGGCCCACCGGGTCGTCGCCGCCGGCCAGGTGGTGGGCGTAGTGAGCGTGCAGGCACTTCACGCCTTCGCGTGTGCCGGCCACACCGCCGTGCGGTCGTGCTCCGGCCCACTCGGGGGGAATCGCGGCGTCGCGCTCGGCGGCGTAGCGGGCATGAACCGCAATCACCTCGGCCGGGTCGATCTGGGCCTCCGCGGCGCGCACGCCGCCGGCGGCCTCCAGCCGGCTGACCTGCCGCAGCGCGTCCTTCCCGGCGAGCCAGTAGCGCGTGGGCATCGGAGTGCCGTCGCGCAGCAGCGGGGCGTTGCGCAGCACCACCGGTGTGCCGTCGGCGTCGCGTACCACCACCTCGAAGTCGCCCTGCGGGGCGCGGCCCAACAAGGCGGCAACGCGGTCCAGATCGGGCGAGGGCGGCGTGGCCACGGTGGCCTGTGGGCTACTTGCGCAGGCGGCGCAGGACGAGCAGCAACAGCACGAGGCCGCCGAAGAAGGGGAGCGCCCGCTTCAGCATGGCGGCGCCGGCAACGTCGCTGAGCTCGATCGGCTCGGCGGCCGGCCCCTGGATCTTGCGCACCGTCGGCGCCTCGGAAGACGGTGCGGCCCCGGCCGGTGCGGCCCCGGCCGGTGCTGCCTCGGCCGCATCGGCAGCCGGCTCGGCAGCCGGCTCGGTCACACCTTCGCCCGCGGCTGTGGAACTTAAGTTCGCGGCGGGGGTGGCGGAGCCTTCGGCTTCGAGCATCGCGTTCAGGTTGTGGGCGAAGTCGTTCATCAGCTTCTCGCTGGTGTCGCGCACCACGCCGAGGCGACCGAACTGGGCCACCTTGCCGGTGAAGCGGATGTCGGACTCGACCACGCACTTGGTGGTCTCGGCCGACACGGCCTCCAGGCGGGCGGTGATGACGGCTTCGGCGTTGCCCTTGCCGCCCGTGTCGCGGCCCTCGCAGTTCAGCACGGCGCGGTGATGTTCGTCGTCGCGCTCGGCGAAGTGCGCCTGGCCCTTGAAGGCGGTCGAGATGGGGCCCAGCTTCACTTTCACCACACCACGGTAGATGTCGCCCTCGATCTCGTGGAGCTCGGCGCCCTTCATGCACGGAGCGATGCGCTCGACATCGGTGAGCACCGCCCAGGTCTGCTCGATGGGGCGGTGCACCAAGAATTCGTTCAGCAGTTTTTCCATCGCTCGAGATCCTCCAGGGTGTCGATGTCGGCGACTGAGCCTACGCATGGCACAGGGCAGACCCACTCAGGATGCTCGCGGATCAGGTGACGGGCGCCCGCGTCGCCGTCGGTGGGCAGCAGGGGCCACACCGCTCGGTCCAGTCGCACCGGGTTCGGCCCCGGCACGCCGTCGTAGGTGGCGATGACGATGTGGCACTCGGGCTCGGCCGTGGCCACTGCCCGCCAGGCGGCGGCAGTGACGAACGGCTGGTCGGCGAGGCCGATCGTGACCTCGTGGGCGCCCAGCCCGTGGGCGGCGTCGATCGCCTCCAGCACCGACCCGGCCTGGCCCAGCTGCCACTGCGGGTTGTGCCGGTTGATCAGCCCTGCGGCCGGGGGCAACGTCAGCTCGACGGCACCGGTGACCACCACCACGAAGTCGAAGTCGGCCGCCAGCACCTGATGCAGGGCCCACTCCCACACCGGCCGGCCGTGCAGGGTGGCGAGCAGCTTGTGCTGCGGGCCGTGGAAGCGCGAGCCGCTGCCGGCGGCGAGCAGGGCAGCGACACGGGGCATGGAGGAGAGCCTAGGGCGCCGATCGGTGCCGAGGAATTGCCACGAGTTCGTCATCAAGTCGCCGATCGAGTGACCGGTGCGACGCTGAGAGTCGAACATCAGATGACGGAACGATGACGAATTCTTTGCGGTCACGTTGATTGTTGCAATTGGATGACGCTATGTTTGCGTCCGTTACATCGGCGGTCGGTCGCATTCGTGCGCGGCGGGTGGTCGGGGTGGCGAACGCGGTGGCGCTCTCGTACGGCGCCTTCGCCGTGAAGGAGGGGCGGACTCATCACCTCGTTCACGACCGAACGACATCCACTCCGGTGGGTGCGACCACGAGAGGAACGTCACCGAACATGACGCTTCAACGCAAGATGCACGCAACATTCCTGGCCGCAGCGCTCGCCTTCGGGTGCGCGGCACTGCCGGCGGTGGCATCTGCTGCGCCCGCAGCACCTGCCGCCCCTGCTGCCCCGGCGTATATCGTCACCGGCAACGACGGCCTGGCCACCTACGCCAACTCGGCGCTCGACCTGTGGGTCTCGTACGTCAAGACCCGCAGCAACAGGACCCTGGGCCAGTTCAACACCGTGCGCGATTCCATCGCTGCCGAGGCTGCTCGCCGCCTGGCCATCGACCCGGCCACCGTCCAGGCCGCCTGGCGCAAGGCCGACTACAGCCACCAGGTGGCACTGCTGGCCTCCTTCACCCAGTTGGGCGTGCCCTACCGCCGCAACAGCAGCGTGCCGGGCCAGGGCTTCGACTGCTCGGGTCTCACCTCATGGGCATGGGCCCAGGCCGGCAAGTCGCTGTTCCACCAGAGCCGCACCCAGATCAATGCAGCCGCGACGGTCACTCGTGAAACCGCCCAGGCCGGCGATCTGGTGTACTACCCCGGGCACGTGATGATGTACCTCGGTGTCGGTTCGTACATCATCCACGCTCCCTTCACGGGCCGCACCGTCGAGCTGGCCTCGGTGGCGAAGAACAAGGTCAACTCGGTTCGGTTCGGCAACCCCAACGTCTGAGCCTTCCAGGGCGGGCCGTGGCGGCGGAGGCCGGATGGTGCAGTCCACCGTGGTCAGCCGTGGATCGGGCCGCTGCCGTCGCGCAACGACGGCGTGGCCCGGCCGGTGCGGCGGGCGATGATCTCGGCGCAGATGGAGATCGCGGTCTCCTCCGGGGTGCGCGCACCGAGGTCGAGGCCGATCGGCGACATCAGCCGGGCCAATTGCTCGGGGGCCGTGATGCCCACCTCGGCCAGGCGCTGCAGGCGCTTGGCGTGGGTGGTGCGGCTGCCCATCACCCCGATGTAGCCGGCGGCCGTGGCCAGCGCCCCCTGCACGGCGGGCACGTCGAACTTCGGGTCGTGGGTGAGGATGCACACCGCGTCGCGTGGCCCCAGCGTGTGCCCCAGACGGGCGAACACCGGGCCGGGCCACGACACCACCACGTCGTCGGCCATCGGGAAGCGGCGGCGGGTGGCGAAGATCTCGCGAGCGTCGCAGACGGTGACCCGGTAGCCGAGCACCTTGGCCACCTTGGCGAGGGCGGCGGTGAAGTCGACCGCGCCGAAGATCCACATCTGCGGTGGCGGCGCCCAGCTCTCGATGAAGGCACTGACGATGG
>JAUSLQ010000137.1 GCA_030645675.1 Actinomycetota bacterium
ATTCATACCCCTAGGGGTACTACCCTTGCGCTCATGGAACTTCAGTTCTCCAAGCGTGTCCTTGCTCTCTCGCTGCTGGTGGTCGCACCGCTTGCTGCGTGCAGCGACGACGCCACCACCACGACGACCACCGCAGCCGCGGCCCAGACCACCGTTGTGGCCGGCGGCCAGGCGGCGGTCACCAAGGTGTCGCCCACCGATGGGCAGGCACTGATCGAATCGATGGGCGCCGATCTGACCATCATCGACGTGCGCACGCCCGAAG
This sequence comes from Actinomycetota bacterium, assembly GCA_030645675.1. GTDB lineage: Bacteria > Actinomycetota > Acidimicrobiia > Acidimicrobiales > Ilumatobacteraceae > UBA668. The sequence continues at coordinate 266 of JAUSLQ010000137.1, forward strand.
AGTTCGCCGGCGGCCACCTGGCCGGGGCGGTCAACCTCAACCTGGAGAGCGGTTCGTTCAGCACGGAGATCGCCGCGCTCGACCATGCGGCGGCGTACATCGTCTACTGCCAGTCGGGCCGCCGCAGCGGCCTGGCCACCACGGCCATGGCCGGCGCCGGCTTCACCCAGGTGTACGACCTGGGCGGCCTTGCCGACTGGCAGGCCGCCGGCCTTCCCGTCGTCACCACCTGACCCCCACCCCCAAGAACGCGCGAACTTAAGTTCCTCAGTCGAACTTAAGTTCGCGGAGATGAGTGGCGCGAGGGGGCAGGCTCTACCATCGCTGCGATGACCCGGCAGACCATCGTCTATCAACCCGCGCTCGACGGTGTGCGTGCGGTGGCCGTGACGGTGGTGCTGCTGTTCCACGGTGGCATCGGCTGGATGAGCGGCGGCTACCTCGGCGTGTCGGTGTTCTTCACGCTGTCGGGGTTCCTGATCACGTCGCTGCTGGTGGCCGAGCACGAGCGCAGCGGCCGCGTGGCCGCCGCCGCGTTCTACACCCGCCGCGCCCGCCGGCTGCTGCCGGCCAGCATCGTCTGCCTGATGGGTGTCAGCGTGGCCGCGGCGGCGGGCTGGTTCCGCGGTGTCGACCACCTGCGCCGCGACGTGTGGGGCGCGTTGTTCCAGGTGTTCAACTGGGTGAAGCTGCTGGGCGGCGAGAGCTACGCCGACATCAACGCCAAGCAGGCGGGCTTCAAGAACCCGCTGGACCACTACTGGTCGCTGGCGATCGAAGAGCAGTTCTACTGGCTGTGGCCGCTGGCGTTCATGGGCCTGATGCTGCTGGCCCGCCGGTGGCGCATCGCCCCGCTGACGCTGGTGGCTGCGCTCACCGGTCTGGCAGCCGTGGCCGCGCCGCTGATCGCCTGGCACTGGGGCCCCGATGTGGCCTACTGGGCCACGCCTGCCCGCATCTGCGAGATCCTCGCCGGCGCACTGGCCGCCTGCTGGGTCGCCGGCCGCGAGCTGCCCGCCCGCTTGGGTCACCTTGCACCCGTCGCGTTGTTGGCCTTGCTGGTGGCGTGCGTGCTGTTCCCCGACGGGCGCGGCCCGGCTTACGAGGGGGCACTGCCACTGGTGGCCACGGCCAGCGCGGCCCTGATCGTGGGCCTGCAGGTGCACGGCCCCGTGCGCCAGCTGCTGGGCGTACGCCCGCTGGTGGCGCTGGGCAAGGTCAGCTACGGCGTGTACCTGTACCACTGGCCGGTGTACGTGCTCGTCGACCGCCAGGGGTGGGACATGCCCGTGGGTGCGCTGCTGGCGATCAAGTGCAGCATCACCGCCGGCGTCGCGACCGCCTCGTACTTCCTCGTCGAGCGGCCCATCCGCACGGCCTCCTGGCTGCCTCCGCGGCGCACGTTGGTGGGGGCGTTGTCGGCCACGGCCCTTGCGGGCGCTCTGGCGCTGGTGATCGTGCCCGGTGTGGAGAAGTTCTACGGAGTCGACCCGGAGGTTGCCGCCGACGCCACCATCGACACCGGCCCGGTCGAACCGCTGGTGCCACTGACCACCGTCACCTCTTCCACGCTGCAGGGCACCGTCACCACCGTCGTGCCTGGCACCGGCGTGGTGGCCAGCACCGTGCCGCTGCCGTCCACCACCAGCACCCTGCCGGTTCCCCCGCGGCCGGTGCGCATCGTCGTCATCGGCGACTCCACCGCCGAAGCCACCGGCGCCGGGCTGGTGCAGTGGGCTGCGGCCAACCCGCAGTACGCCCAGGTGGAGGTGATCGCCGGGGCCGGTTGCGGCCTGTCGCTGGGCGGCTTCCTCGTGTTCAGCGACTCCGAGCGCGACATCGACGCCAACTGCGCGCCCTACGTCAGCGGCATCGTGCCCGAGCGGGTCGCTGCGCTGCAGCCCGACGTGGTGATGTTGCTGACCACCACCTGGGACGTCGCCGATCGCCGGCTGGTGGCTGGCGGGCCGGTGCTCTCGTCGGCCGACCCCGAGGCGCGGGCGGCCATCGCCGCCTCGTTCCAGTCGCTCACCGACCAACTGCTGGGCCTGGGTGTGTCGCGGGTGGTGTGGGTGCACCAACCCATCCCCATCCAGGGCATGCTGGGCCCGATGGACCGTCAGGGCGACGCTGCCCGCCACGAAGCGCTCTACGAGATCATGGACGCGATGGCCGCGGCCAACCCGGCCGTGCGCACGATCGACCTGGCCACCTGGGTCGACGACGCCGGCCTGCGCGAAGACACCGTCGCCCGCCCAGATGCGGTGCACTGGATCCCGGAGGTCTCGCTGCGCATCGCCACCGAGTTCCTTGCGCCCCTGCTGGTGCAGGCGGCGCTCACATGACCACCGCCGAGCGGTCCACCCCGATCACCGTGTTCACCGACGGCGCCTGCGCCGGCAATCCAGGCCGCGGCGGCTGGGCGTGGGCGGTCGAGCCCGACGGCACCCCGTGCGGCTCGGGCGGTGCCGCCCACACCACCAACCAGCGGATGGAGCTGCAGGCCGTTCTGGAGGCACTTCGCGCCCTGCCCGGCGAGCTGGTGATCGTCAGTGACAGCACCTACGTGGTGCACTGCTTCCGCGACAAGTGGTGGGTGAAGTGGAAGGCCAACGGCTGGAAGAACTCGCAGAAGCAGCCCGTGGCCAACACCGACATCTGGATGCCCCTGGTCGAGCTGGTGCAGCAGCGCCAGCCCACGTTCCGCTGGGTGAAGGGGCACAGCGGGCACCCGATGAACGACCTGGTCGATCGCCTGGCCGTGGCCGCCAGTGCCGGCCCCTTCGCCCCCGAGCCCACGGCTGGGCCGGGTGCGCGTCCGCCCGCCGGCGAGAGTGGCGGGCAGGGTTCGTTGTTCGGCTGAACGGGCTGCCGCCCACCGTCCGAGTACCCCGGCCGGAGTCGCCCGGGCTCCGGTGGCCCGCGTAACGTCTGCGGTATGGACATCAACGGAGCAAGTGCAATCGTCACAGGTGGCGCGTCGGGCATCGGCGCGGCGGTGGCCCGTCAGCTCGCCGCCAAGGGCGCAAAGGTGGTCGTCGCCGACCTGCAGGAAGAGAAGGGGCGCGAGCTCGCCGAGGAGATCGGCGGCGCGTTCTGCAAGGTCGACGTCACCAACACCGACGACATCATCAACGCGGTGGAGATGGCCAAGAGCATGGGCCCTGTGCGCGTGCTGGTGAACTCGGCGGGCATCGGCTGGGCGCAGCGCACGGTGGGCAAGGGCGGCAGCTACGACACCGCGGCCAACCTCGACGCCTTCAAGAAGGTCGTCAACATCAATCTGATCGGCACGTTCGACTGCATCCGCATCGCTGCCACGGCGATGAGCGTCACCGAGCCGATGGAGTACGGCGAGCGCGGCGCGATCGTCAACATCGCCTCTGTGGCGGCCTTCGACGGCCAGATCGGCCAGGCGTCGTACTCGGCGTCGAAGGGCGGCGTGGTCGGCATGACCCTTCCCGTGGCCCGCGACCTGGCGGCCATCGGCGTGCGCGTCAACACCGTCGCCCCCGGCCTGATCGACACGCCGATCTACGGGCAGGGTGAGGGCAGCGAGGCGTTCAAGGCCAACCTGCAGAAGGGCGTGCTGTTCCCGCAGCGCCTCGGCGATCCGTCGCAGCTGGCTTCGATGGTGCTGGAGTGCATCACCAACAGCTACATGAACGCCGAGACCATCCGTGTCGACGGCGGCATCCGCATGCCACCCAAGTAGCCCGCAGACCCTTGGGCGCGAAGCCCCGGTGTCAGGTGGTGTAGTCGGCGTTGATGCGCACATAGCCGTCGGTGAGGTCGCAGCCCCACACGGTGGCGGCGGCGGGGCCGCGGGTGCCATCGGGGGCGGCGAGGGTGACGTGGATGCGTACGTCGTCGCCGCGCATGTAACCGGCCAGCACAGCCAGACCGGCTTCGTCGAGCGCCGCCGGGTACACCTCTTGCACGCCGAAGCGGATGACCACCTGCGCCTGGTCGACCTCGTCGGCCGTGGTGCTCTTGCCGACGGCCATCGCCACCCGGCCCCAGTTGGGGTCGGCGCCGTGGACGGCGGTCTTGACCAGCGGTGAGTTGACGATGGCCTTCGCCACCCGCTTGGCCTGTACGGGTGTTGAGGCACCGTCGACCACCACCTCGATCAGCGTGGTGGCGCCTTCACCGTCGCGCGCGACCTGCTTGGTGAGCGACTCCGCAACCGCGTACAGCGCAGCCTCGAACTCGGCCATCTCGACCGCGCCTGCGGCACCGCTGGCCAGGATGACGGCGGTGTCGCTGGTGGAGGTGTCGGTGTCCACCGAGACGCAGTTGAACGTGCGGTCGATGACCGACCGGAACACCGCGT
>JAUSLQ010000141.1 GCA_030645675.1 Actinomycetota bacterium
GGCCACCATCGGCCTGGTCGACGACCTCATCAAGGTGCGCAGCCACCACAACCGGGGCGTGCTGTGGAAGCACAAGGGCTGGATCACCCTCGCAGTCGCGGTGGGCATCGCCATCGTCCTCGTGGTCGCCACCGACATCGACACCCGCCTGTCGCTGACACGCGGCGACTTCCCCGGCTGGCAGCTGGGCAAGGTGGGGTGGGTGCTGTGGGCAGCATCGTTGATCTTCGCCACCACCAACGCCGTCAACGTGACCGACGGCCTCGACGGCCTGGCCGGGGGTTCCGCACTGCTGGGCTTCGTGGCTTTCACGGGCATCGCCTATTGGGGCTTCCGCAACCCCGAGATCTACGGCTCGATCGTGAACCCGTACGACCTCACCGTGTTCGCTGCCGCATTCGCCGGAGCATGCGCAGGTTTCCTGTGGTTCAACGCGGCACCGGCCACGATCTTCATGGGCGACGTGGGCGCGCTCGCCCTGGGTGCCGCCCTGTCGCTGCTGGCTCTCACCACCGACACCCAGCTGCTGCTGGCCTTGTTCTGCGGGCTGAACGTGATCGAGATCGGCTCGGTCGCGCTGCAGATGATCGTGTTCCGGGCGTCGGGGCGGCGCAAGCGGTTGTTCCGGCTCTCTCCCATCCATCACCACTTCGAGCTGGTCGGCTGGGCGGAGACGAAGGTGATCATCCGTTTCTGGCTCATCGCCGGGCTGTGCGTGGGCGGCGGGCTGGCCGTCTACATCGCCGACTTCACCGACCAGGCCGCCCGCTGAGCCCAGACTGGCAGCGTGACCGCGTGACCGCGCGACCGCGCGACCGCGCGACCTCGCAGTCACGCGGTCGGTGCTCGGTCACACGTCGAAGCCGAAGAGGTCCTTCGCGGTGGTGAACGTCATCTTCGTGATCTCGTCCTCCGGGACACCGGCGAACTGCTTCTCCACCCATTCCTGCGAGTAGGGGAACGCGCCCTCGGGGTGCGGGTAGTCGTTGCCCCACATGAGGCAGTCGATCCCGGTGAGGTCGCGATTCCGGATCGCCAACGGGTCCCACATGAACGTGCACTTCGCCTGGCGCTTCAGGTAGTGGCTGGGCAGTTCCGGTAGCTGGTGGCCGGCGCGGGCGAACGCCCCGAAGCGGCCTTGGTAGTGGTGGTCGAGGAACTGCATGACCCCGGCCAGCCAGAAGGCGTAGCCCTCGGTCATCACGACGGTCAGGTTCGGGTGGCGTTCGAACACTCCGCTCAACGTCAGCCAGGTGAGCGTTGCCCCCATGTCGACCGACAGCGTGTAGAAGCCCTCGATGTGCTCGCCGTACCAGTTCGGTGCCGCCGGGTTGGCCTGCGCGAACTGCTTGGTGCGCTGGGCGGCGATGTGCATCGTGATCGGGATGCCCAGCCCGGCCGCAACCTCCCACACCGGCTCCCACTCGGGCAGGTAGTAGGGCAGGTCGTAGATGCCGTCCGGCAGCACCGCCGGGCGCAGGCCCAGTGCCGCCGCCCGTTCCAGCTCCTTCGCGCACGCCGCGGGGTCGAGGTACGGCAGGTTGATGCCCGGGGCGAAACGGTCGAAGTGACCGCGGTAGGTGTCGGCGAGCCAGTCGTTGGCGATCCGACACCATGCGATCTGCGCAGCCACCACATCTGGCCCACGCGCGTCGCCGAACTCGGGTGAGCCGATCAGCACGGCAGCGACCACACCCTCGCGTTCCATGTCGGCAAGACGGCCCTCGGGGTCGAACGCCGGGTAGTTGTCCTCGGCGAGCAGGATGCTCGCATGGAGGATCTTGGTGAGCATGCGGTCGTCGTCGACCTTGAACTCGTTGGGGATGCCGGCGTTCATCATCAGGTTCATCCGCGACTCGGGAATGACGAGGTACCTGCCGTCGGGCCGGTCCTCGACCAGGAACATCTGGCTGCTGACCTTGTCGCGGTACTTCTCGGGCAGTTCGTTCAGCAGCCACGGAGGAGGCGAGAGGTGGTTGTCGGTGGTGATCAGCGGGCGCATGGTGACTCCTTGGTTCAGCCGAGGCTCGTCTCGGGGGCGATGTACTCCTCGCACGCGGCGATGAGACCATCGACCACGGTGCAGATCTGCACGATGTGCGTCGGGCCCGGCTGACCGCCGAGTCCCTGCACGGTGGCTTGGACGACGAACCCCGTTGCCGTCGCCAGCGTGCGCACCTGCTCGAAGGAGGGCGGCGGCGCCGGCGCATCCGCAGCCGCGGCCGCCATCCGAGCGATGCTCTCCTCACGGGTCAGCCACATGTCGTCGTGGCTGTGCCACACGCGCATCGTCGGAGACGACAGCTGGGCGAGGATCGCCCAATCCCCTGCCAACCCCTTCGCCCACTGCGCTGCGACCGTGTCGTTCAGGGCCATGTCGTTCAGGGCCATGTCGTTCAGGGCCGTGTCGTTCAGGGCCGTGTCGTTCAGGGCCGTGTCGTTCACGCGACCACCACCCGCACGCGGGCCAGGTTCTCGACCAAGCGTGTCGTTGCGCTCGCATCACCGTCGCGGTGCGACCGCACTCGAGCCGTGGCGAAGAAGGTTCCTGCGCTCTCGTAGCGGTGTTCGATCGAGCGCTGGACCGCCGGCTCGGTGCCATCCACCGGGATCTGCACGGGGTACGTGCCGCTCCCGTCGAGGTCCCACGCGACCGACACGATCGTGCCCGTGCCCGGCGGCACCGTTGCATCGACGGAGAGCGTGACCGCCTCGCCGGCGGCGACGTGGGCGACCACTCCCCCGTTCACCGACGCGTGCACGACCGGCTGGATGCCGCCGCGTTGGGTCGCGTCCGCACTGAGGCTGATCTTGCCGTCGCGGTACTCGTAGGCGGTGCCGGCGGGCTTCACCCCGTTCTCGGTCCACGCGACGAGATCGGCCAGGCTCTGCTCGATGATCCCCTGGAACTCGATCAGCCAGGTGTTGCTGGCGCGACCGGGCTTCGACGGCACCATCATCGCCGGGCCGTGCTCTGCGTTCTGCGTCCAGCGCAGGCAGAAGCGCTCTGCGGCACCTTCTGCCCCTTGGGCGGCCAGCACTGCTCCTTCGTAGATGATCCCCTGCGGCGGCCACAGCGACGCGTCGTGGGTGTGGTGCAGCCACATCAGCTTTCCCGGGTAGTGGCCCGAGTAGGAGACGCCCATCAGCGGCGACATGTACGGCGCTTCGTGCTGTGGGTACACCGGGCAGCCATCCACGCGGAGGCTGTCGAACTGCAGGTCGTCCATCAGGTGATGGCGAGCGAAGTAGCAGAACGCAAGGAACGGCTTGTTGTTCACGTGCACCAGGTCGCCGGCCTGCACACCGGTGAACCGGTTGATGTTGGCTTCACCGAAGCCGTCGCAGAACAGCACGTCGCCGGCAACCGAGTTGGCGTAGAGCTGGCGGCCGGCCGAGGCCCCGGAGATCACCTTGACACCGGCACCGAGTCGATACCCCGCACCGATGCCCTTGATCTCCACCGCGAAGGGCACGGAGAAGTCGCCCGCAGACCCGGCCATGATCGCCACCAGCGTGCGCATCGTCTGGTATTCGGGCAGATCGAACTCCGGGCCGATGAGGTCTTGCGCCGTCAACACCCTGGTGACCGGCAGCTCGCTGTCGAGAAGATCGCCGATGACGCATTGTGGCGCGTCGTGGCCGATGTAGCCGGGCTGGGTCCAGAAGTTCGCGAAGTAGGCCGCGTCGTCTGCTTGCAGCATGTCGGCGATGGACGACCACAGCCAGATCTGGCCCATCGGTTCGGCGATCATGAACTCATCGCCACGCGGGAATCCCTGGCGGTACAGCGATGCGAGCTCCTCGCGCTCGTGGGTGGTCAGTCCCTCGAACGGGTTGCCCGAGCCACCCGGCGCCATTGCGTCGACGATCCGCTCGACGCGCGTGCCGAGCAGTCGCTGCACGTTGAACATCGAGGCGAACGACATCACCTGCGCGCCCTTGATCCGCTTCGTGCTCCCGAGTGGGGCCACGTCGCCTCCGCCCATGAACGGCATCGCGCCGTCCCACGCGTCGGGCGCGTTCTCCAGGCACAACGGCGAACGCCGACCGCCGCCGCTGCCACCCCAGACGTAGCTGTGGTGCGGCGCCGCGCCGTAGACCTGTGCGGCCACGTGCTTGCTGAACCGGGCGGCTTCAGCGCTGGCACGATGTCCGTACAAGGTCGGGTCATCGCCGGCGCGAGGGTCCACGTCGTCGCCGATGTGTCCCTGGTTGGACTCCACCATGTAGCCGCCGAGACGCGCACACATCGCCAGGCCACCGATGATCGCCTCCATCACCGGCGAACCGAAGCTCTCCTCGTGGCCTCCATGCCCGCCTTCGATCGGCTGGAACATTCGGCCCTGGTACCCGTCGCCGGTGGGAAAGTAGAACACGAACCGGGTGTCGGTGTCGGCGAAGCCGCCGTGCACGTACCGGTGCGGTACCGGCTCGGCACGCTCCTCGTCCTTGTCGATGTACGGAGCCCCGAAGAACGGGTCGACGGGCTGGTAGGACGTGGTCTCCAACATCAGAGGTTGCCTTTCGGGCGTGAGCCGGCGAGCGCGGCGAGGTCGGTGTCGATCATCTCGGTGAGTGCGGCCGCGTCGGCCTGCTCGGGCGGGCGTAGGTACCCCGCCCGCGAGTGGAACTGGGCTGCCATCCTTGGGTCGACGGCGGGCGCGCCCAGCAGTTCGGCGGCGGTCGGCCCGATGCGGGCGGCTGCTTCGCGCAGCGGGCCCATCGGGAGTCGGTAGCACTCGGCTGCGTTCTCGCCGAGGATCCTGCGCAGTTCGGCTTCCGTGACGCCTTCGAACGCGTCGCGGATCCACTGCTGCGTGTTCGGCCAGGTGCCCTCGGGGTGCGGGTAGTCGGTGCCGAACATCAGCCGGTCGACGCCGATCTCGTGCCGCAACGCAACTTCGTGACGGCGGGTGGACGAAGGCGCGATGTACACGTTGTCTGCGAAGTACTCACGCGGCGACCGCGACATCTTCACCCCGGAGCGGGTGAGGTGGTCCTCGAGGATCGCGATGGTCGCCGGCACCCAATCGGCGCGTATCTCGGTGAACACGAGGTGCAGCTCGGGGTGCCGATCGAACACCCCGGCCAGCATCAACTGCCACAGGATGCGTCGAGGAGCGGTGAGCGCCACGCGGAACGGATGCTCGGCCGGGAACTGGTCGATGCGGATCTCGGAGGTGTCGGGCGTGGACAGCGTCGACTGTGCCAGCACCGCATCGGTGCCGAAGTCCTTCACCATCGAGGCCATCATCGACAAGCCCTCGTTGCTGAAGCCGCCCTGCGGGAAACCGAAACCGGCGTGCACGTTGATCGCCAGCCCGGCCTCGTCGCAGGTCGCCCAGAAGGCGTCGAAGTAGGGGTCGCCGAGGTCGGGCAGGGTCGGGTCGGCGATGTTGCCCGGTGCGAAGACGCCGACGAACCCGTGCTCGGCCACCCAGCGCAGCTCTGCCAGCGTCTCGTTCATGTCGAGGCACGGCCCGGGTTCGGCGATGCCGAACAGGCGGCCACCGGACTCGGCCATCACATCACTGAGATGACGGTGATATGCCTTCGCTCCGGCCGACCTCAGCTCTGGCGAGTGGGCCCTGTTCACATGGCTGAAGAACGGCAGCACGCTCTCCTGGTGGCCGGCCAGCAGCACCTCGCCCGCGACTCCCTCGTGATCGAGCTCTGCGAGCCGCGGCCCCAGCTCCCAGGCACCGCGTTCTCCGCCGTTGCGGATGCGACCGTCGGCGTCGATGAGATCAAGCGTCTCCGCGGAGAAGCGGCGCTGCGTCAGCGAGCCCTCACGCCAGGCAACGTCCTCGGCGGTGAGCGCGTCGAGCTCGTCGCGGTACTGCGGCGCTATGTAGTCCCGGTACAACGCCGGCGGACCACCCCAGTGCCCGTCCGCGGAGATCAGGGTCAACCGATCCATGAACACCCCCATGGCCGCCCGAAGGTCGCGCGGCCAGAGGGATTATGAACCCTGTTCAGGCGATAGGTCAACAGCGTTCAAGACAATCCGTCCGGAACTCTCAGGACGGGGGCGGACCGGCGCCGCGTTCGTACATGCCACGGACTGCCTTGTCGCCCAAGCCGATCATCACCTTGCGCGGCAGCACCCTGCTCATGGCCGAGCCCATGAGCCGCACGAGCACTCCCCCGGGCCGCACGTTGAGCTTGCGACCCAGCCCGTTCAGCGCGGCATCCACCACACCGCTCGGGGCACCCGGCTGCATCACCTTGGTCGGCTGCAGGCCTGCCGGCAGTGCGGCCGCGAAACCCGGCGTGGCGGTGGCGCCGGGCATCACCGCGGTGACATCGATGCCGTGCGGGGAGAGCTCGGCCCACAGGCCCTCGGCGAACACACGGTCGAACGCCTTCGTCGCCGCATAGGTGGCGATGTAGGAGGAGCCTGCGTCGGCCGAGCCGGAGGACATGATGATCACCCCGCCACGCTTGCGCTCGACCATCTTGCGCGTCAGCCCATCGGCGAGGATCACGACCGACGTGCAGTTGATGGCGATCTGCGCCTGTTTGCGCTCGATCGGCACGTCGAGCCATCGCCCCACGAGACCGATCCCTGCATTGGCCACCAACAGGCCGATCTCGAGATCGGCGACCGCGGCAACCGCGTCATGGACCTGGGCGGCATCGGAGAGATCCGTGACCAGGGTGCGCACCTCGGCGGACCCCGATGAACGCAACTGTTGCGCCGTCGTCTCCAATTGCTCCGCCAACACGTCGACGAGCACCAGTGGCATCCCCATCGAGTGCAGGCGTTGGGCGTAGGCGGCCCCAATTCCCTGTGCGGCACCGGTGACGAGCGCCCAGGGGCCGTAGTGCTGTGCGAAGTCGGTTCGAAGAGTCATCTGGAGCATCCTTGCCGGAACAGCCCGAGCCGTCAACACTGTTCAATCAGTCGTTGATAGTGTGCGCGCCAGGGCCTCGGCCGGCGGCCGTGCCGGAGTCGAGCCGACGAGGAGGACCAATGCAGATCGGCGACGAGGTTCCCGATTTCACGACACCATCCGATCTCAGCGTCGGCGCGTTCAGCGACGACGGCCCATGGGTCGTCGTGCCCGGCGAGATGGCGTGGCGGCGCGGGATCGACGAGCTTCGCGAACGTGCCGCGGCGCAGGTGCCCGAAATGATCCGACCGCGGCGCCTCCCGCCGCTCCGCGGTGCTGCAGTGGCCCTCAAGCTGAGCGCGGCGATGGGCCCCTGGCTCGTCAGGAACCGCCGCCGCAAGGACGATCCCGCCGCGCAGGCCGAGCTCGCAGCGAAGCTGCGCCCGGCGTTCGAGTCGCTGGGCACGACGTTCATCAAGCTGGGCCAGCTCATCGCCTCGGCCGAGGGAATGCTGCCGGCTGCCCTGGTGACCGAGTTCAAGCTCTGCCGCGACCGCGTTCCGGCCGAGTCGATCGCCCACGTGCGCACGGTCATCGAGGAGGACCTCGGCCGAACGCTGGCGGAACTGTTCGCAGAGTTCGACCCGGTGCCGATCGCCGCCGCCTCGGTCGCACAGGTGCATGTCGCCAGGCTGCATTCCGGCGAGGAAGTCGTGGTCAAGGTCCAACGCCCGGGCATCGACCGCATCGTGCCGCGCGACATCGCCACGCTCGCATGGCTGGCCCCGATCATCGAGAAGCGCTCACCGCAGGCAGCGATGGCCAATCTCCCCGCCTACATCGAGCTGTTCGCCGAGACCATCGTCGAGGAGCTCGACTTCCGGCTGGAGGCGCAGAACATGCTCGACATCGCCGCCGTGCTCGCCGCCACGGATCAACACGCGGTGATCGTGCCGCGGCCGCACCCGCAACTGGTCAGCCGGCGAGTGCTCGTCATGGAGCGCATGCACGGCTACGGAGTGGACGACGAGGCAGCCATGTCTGCGGCTGGCGTCGACCCGTCACCGGTGTACCGCGCCCTGATGGTGAGCTTCCTCGAGGGCGCCATGATCCACGGCGCCTTCCACGGCGACCTGCACGGCGGGAACATGATGGTGACCGAGGGCGGCCGGCCGGCGATCCTCGACTTCGGGATCACCGGTCGTTTCGCACCAGGCAAGCGCCAGGCCCTGCTGGGACTGATGATGACAGCTGCGTCGCAAGATGCACGCGCGATGCTCGGCTACTTCCGCGATCTCGGAGGGTTTCCTCCTGACGCAGACATGGAACGGCTTGCCGACGAGCTGGGCATCGAGGAACTGATGGCACAGAACCCGAACGACGTGTCGCCGGAGGTGATGGCCGTCCAGATGCGCGAGACGACGAAGCGGCTCGTCGCCCACGGCGCCAAACTCCCCAAGGAGATGTTCCTCTTCATGAAGGGTTTGGTGTACCTCGGCGGGGCACTCACCAGCATCGCCCCCGACGTCGACATGTTCGGCGAGATGGCGCAGATCTATTCGCTGTTCACGACCGGTCATGTGGGCCACCTCGAGGCAGCCGGGCTGGACGTCGACGCCATGCCCGACGGTGGACAGGTCGCCGAGCTGATGCGCCAGCAGGTCGGCACCGACGCCGGATCGATGACGTACCTGCAGATGCAGCAGCTGCAGTCCGAACGGGCCGCCGAGCTCCGCGCGGCGATGAAGCGAATGGGCTGAGCCGCCCGGCGATTCCCTCAGCCTTGCCGGCACGCTTCACTGCCCGGTCGAGGCAGTTACTACCAGCACCCTGTTGATCCGCGTGCTGCAGGATGGCAGCGGCCCAGCAGGCAACTACCGTGCATGCGACATGTCGTACCAGTTCGCCTCACGCACCAACGGCCTCCGCTCGTCTGCCATACGCGACCTGCTGAAGGTGACCGAGATGGAGGACATGCTGTCGCTCGCCGGTGGCCTGCCCACCCCCGACAGCTTCCCGCTGCCGGATCTGCGCCGCGAGGCCGACCGGTTGCTCAGCGAGTACGGCCCGCGCGTCGTGCAGTACAGCGCCACCGACGGCGTCGTCGAGCTGCGCACCTGGATCGCCGAGCAGTACGCCGCCCAGCTGGGCCGGCCCATTGCGGTGGAGGGCCAGATCGTGGTCACCCACGGTTCACAGCAGGCCCTCGACCTGCTGGCCAAGGTGCTCATCGACCCGGGCGACGTTGTCGTGTCCGAGTCGCCCGCCTACCTGGGCGCAGTGCAGTCGATGGAGCTGTTCCAGCCACGCTTCGAGGTGATCCCCGGTGACCAGGACGGCATGCAGGTGGAACTGCTCGCCGAGCGCCTCGCCGCCGGCCTGCGGCCGAAGCTGGTGTACGTGGTGCCCAACTTCCACAACCCGTCGGGCGCCACCATGTCATTGCCCCGACGACAACAGCTCGCCGCGCTGGCCGACCAGTACGAGCTGCTGGTCGTGGAAGACGACCCGTATGGTGCCATCCGCTTCAGCGGCGAGCCGCTGCCGGCCGTCGCCAGCTTCACCGACCGGGTGGTGCACCTCAGCACGTTCTCCAAGATCGTCGCGCCAGGTTTCCGGGTCGGCTGGATGATCGGACCTGCAGAGGTGATGTCGTGGGTGGCCCGCGCCAAGCAGGCAGCCGACCTGCACACGTCGACCTTCGCCCAGCTCCTGCTCGTCAACGTCGTCCGCCAGCCGGGCTGGCTCGATGCGCAGAAGGCGCGCATCGTGCCGATGTACCGCGAGCGCTGCACAGCGCTGGCCGATGCGCTCGACGCCACGCTCGACGAGCGCATCACCTTCCACCGGCCGGACGGTGGCATGTTCCTGTGGACCGAGTTCGCCGACATCACCGACACGAAGGTGCTCCTCCAACGGGCTGTCGAGCAGGGCGTCGCGTTCGTGCCCGGCAGCGCGTTCACCATCGACCAGCGCCCCGACGCGAAGGCACGGCTGTCGTACTCCACGCTCGCACCTGCCCAGCTGGAGGAAGCCGTGGCCCGCCTGGGGCGTGCCCTAGCACTGACCGGCCACCGCTGAGGCACTGACCTCGGCCTGACGAAGGCCTCTGCCCCCGCCCGTCGAAGTGGCGGACGATGACAGTGGAGCGCGCTGGCGCGTGCAACCGAAGAGCGTGAAGGAGATCGCCATGCGAGTCCTCACCCACACGATCGAGAAGATCCAGCCGAGTAGCGGTTCGATGCCCGCGGACTTGTTCGAGCAGGTATTGGCAGGTCACGGGCTCACCCGGCGGCAGGTGTTCCAGCTGTGCGAACTGGCCGGCCTCGCCGCGGCGGCCACCGCGTGTGGCGGGGACGGCGACAGCGCGACGAGCAGCTCGGCAGCCACGTCCACCACGGCCGGGGCCACCACCTCCACGGTGCCTGCGACGTCGACCACCGCTGCCCCTCCCACCACAGAGGGTCAGATCGCCTCGACCCCACCCCCCACGCGAGCGATCTCCACCAAGTGGGCACCGTTCGACGACGCAGGCACCGAGGAGAGAGAAGCCGGCCTGTACAGCTCGGCCACCGGCAGCGCCGACAAGTTCAGCGGCAACCTCGACGCCGACGCGTACGCCAAGGTGTCGAGCGGCGCCCAGGGCGCCGCCGCCAGCGCGGAAGCATGGGTGCGCTGGAGCTACACCCATCCGTCGAGCGCTCCGCTCGTGCGCGCCGCGCCGCAACTCGCGTTCACCACCGACACGGGCGAAGCGGCCATTGCGTCCGACGCCGAGAACGGTGGAGGGTCGTACCTGGTCGTGTTGTTCAGCAGGGTGATCGACACCACCGACGGCACCGAGGTTCGGTTCCCCGTCAGGCGCGAGGGCGCCGCCCGGGTGCTGAACCTCGACCCACTCACCCAATCCCACGACTTCGAGCAGGCGTGCGGCGTGGTGTTCCAGCCGGGGCACGCCTATCGCATCGACGCACTGCTGACCGTCCGCGCAGACGTCTTCAGCGCGGCTGGGGTGGAAGTGACCGCCTACCACGGCCCATCGGGAGGCGGAAACGGAGAGGCATCGAAGTCCTACTCGGCAACCGTGCAGAGCATCACGCTGGTGACGATGGAGCCGCCCTGGGTGCGCACGATGATCAAGTCGCTGTTCGAACCCGCTCGCGACACCTACGACAGCTACGAGGAGGCGCTCGCCGACGTCTCCGGGCGTGGCTACTTCGAGGCGGGGGCGCAGGTCGAGCTGGCCGCCGGTGGCAGCTTCCAGCCGGGCTTGTCGTCGATCACGATCACCGCGCTCGATGCGAAGATCGTCCAGCTGCGCAACTGCCCGTTGAGCTACGCGATCAACGCCGCCGGCGACACCGCAGTGCTCACGCTGCCTCCGCCGGCACTGCTGCCACTGGAGGGCAAGACCTGGCGCTTCGTGGTGGTGCTCGACCCCGAGTACCTCACCGTTGCCGCTGGGCGCAGCGACATCGCCGTGCCGGTGTTCCGCCCATGGTTCGACATGATGCTCGACCTCGAGGTGGCGGCGCAGGCGCAGCGGGCGTCGCGGCCGGCCGGCGTCGGCCCCTCGGTCGACGCTGGGCCCGCCGCTGGAATCGAGCGCCGAGGAACCACCGTCAGCGCGCAGGAGTTCTTCAACCCCAGCCACTGGTGCCTGGCGCTTCCTGCCAGCCAGTTCCGCGCCCTCACGGCCACGGACGGACGCAGCACGATGCCCGAGTACGCGCAGCCGCTGCCCGTGCTGGTCTACACGCCGGCCGACGTCGCTGCCCCGGAGTGGAACGACAAGGCGCTGGCGGTCACCGTCGAGCCGATGCCCACCTGGGCGCCGCGCACCTGGCAGTTCAGCACCGAGCCGTGGGTCATCGTCACGATCCTCGATCTGTGGAACATCTTCTACTGGAGCTGCGCCCACCCCGTGGTAGCCGAGTTCGGAATGGAGCTGTGCGCCAACCCGGAGTTCGTGCAACTGTTGCAGCGGGTGGGCGAGTCGTCGGAGGACTACCGCCGGTACCTCGATGGCCTCTACTGGCTCACACCGGTGCCGGGTGTGGCGATCAAGCTCACCGACCTGCCCGAAACGCTGACCGCGGGCTTGACGTCGGGTGGGCCGCTGTACGTCAACGTCGCAGGCGTGCTGGTACCGCTCGTGGTGTTCCTCTCCCGACGGCTGCGCCGGTTCATCCGCCACGTCGTGGTGCTCGACACGCTGCAGACGGCCTGGGCGGCCGTACGTCCCCGCCAGCAGCACACGCTCACCCTGGCCGGCCATGTCTCCAACGGGACGCTGGACGACGACGACTTCGACCAGCACACCTACACCGTGCTGATGGACTACGTGCCTGCACTGCAACCGTGGTCGCTGCAGGAGCCGATCGCCCTGTGACCGGCCTGCGGGTGCCCATCGCTCTACGTCGGAGCCTCCCTCGCGTGTTCGGCCGGCGCAACCGGAACCGCTGGCCAACCGGCGGCATCGCCGCCGGTCTTGCCTCAGTCGTGTTGGTGGCCGCCTGTGCCGCAGCGGGCTCCACGCCCAGCGACGACGGCAGCGTCGCTGCCGGCAGCGTCGCTGCCGGCAAGGTTCCGCCGAGCGACAGCACGACCATCGAGACCGTGGCGTCGCCCGTGCGCCTGGTCTTCCTCGGTGACGTGATGTTGGGCCGACACGTCGCCGCAGTCGCCGAACTCGACCCCGGGAGCATCTTCGAGCATCTCCGTCCCACGCTGGTCGCCGCGGATCTGGCACTGGCGAACCTGGAGTCGCCGCTGACCAGCCGGGCGCACATCGGCTCTGGCATCGCCCTCGAAGCCGACCCGTCAGCGGCGCCACTGCTCGCGTCAGCCGGCATCGACATCGTCGACCTGGCGAACAACCATGCGACCGACGCCGGCCCGGAGACTGTGCTCGACACGTTGGACGCAACCAGCGCAGCGGGAGTTCGCGCGGTGGGCGCCGGTGCCGACGACATCGCCGCTGCCGCCCCGTTGATCGTCGACGTCGACGGCGTCCGGGTCGGCATCGTCGCCTTCGACCTCGCTGGGGGCACGGCGGCCGGTGCCGAGAGCCCCGGGGTGAACGGATGGGACCCTGTTGCCGCCGAGCGGGCTGTGCGGGCGCTGCGCCTGGAGGCCGATGTCGTGATCGTCGGCCTGCACGGCGGGGTGGAGTACCTGCCACAGCCCGACCCGGTGCTGCAGCGCGTTGCCGGTGAGCTGGCCATGTGGGGCGCTGACGTGGTGTGGGGGCACGGCGCTCACGTCGCCTACCCCACGACCACCACCGTGGGCGGCCGGCCGGCGGTGATAGCGCACGGCCTCGGCAACGCACTGTTCGACCAGCGGCTGCCCGGCACCTCTGAAGGCTTGGTGCTGGAGGTGCTGGTCGATGCCAATGGCGTCGTCGCACAGCGCACCGGCCGCGTGGCCATCGACGCCGGCCGAACCTCGTTCGCCGGTTGGGGCCTGCCCGCTGGCGATGCGGTCGCGTTGGCCAACGAGTGGTGGTCGCCCGTAAGGGTGATTGCCGAGCAGCCCGCACCGCCGTGCGCCGAGATGGACATCGACGCCATCTTCCGCCGGCTGCCCGCCGGAGCGACGGTGTTGAGCAGCGCCTGCGGGGACGTCACCGGCAGCGGCGGCAACGAACTGGTCGTGGCCTATCGCCGGCCGACGAGTGCCGAGACCCTGCAGCGTGCCTTTCCCGGGCGGCAATGGGCCGACTCGCAGGGACTCAGCGCCCACCTGGCGGTGATGTCGTCCGACGGCAGGATGCTGTGGGGTGCGGCGACGCTGCTCGACCCGGTCGGGCGCGTCACGGTGTGCTCGCACTCGGTGGCCGTCGAACTGACCACTCTCGACGATCCGGCCGTCACGGCAGTCGGGGCGTGGCGCTGGCGCGAGTTCGGCTTCGCCACCGCGCCGCAACTGCCGGGGCCGGCGTTGTTCAGCTGCGCCGACGTGGACGGCGACGGGACGACGGAACCGTACGCCCACCGAACATGAAAGGACCCACCATGAGTCATCGAGCAGATCCCAGCCGCCGCCGCATCGCCGCCCTCGTCGCCTGCACCGTGCTGGCGGCATGCAGCAGTGGTGGCGTGAGCGGCCCCACGAGCACCGCAACACCCGACTCTGGCGCGGCGACCACGTCGACCAGTGCCGCCGCCTCGTCGACCACCACCACGACCGTCGCCACCGCTGCCCCGAACACGCTGACGCTGCGCAAGTTGGACCCGTTCGGCGCGTACACCTGGGTACCCCCGCTGGCCGGCGACACACCCTACGCCGGGCCCGCAACGCCGCAATCGCTCGCCGACGTGTTGCTGGTGGACGCCCAACTGCCGCTGCTGGATGACAGCGAGCTGGTTGCACTTCTGGAACAGAACGGCTTCGTCGTGCAGGCAGGCCGGCTCCAGTACTTCCACAACCTGTACAAGAGCGCCTCCTACGAGTACCTCCCCCAATTCGTGACCACCGATTCGATGTATCACACGTGGCACCTCGTCTTCGACAAGGTGTTGCGCGACATCGAGCAACAGCGGCTGCTGCCGATCCTGGAGCGGATGCTGAGCGCCGCCGTACCGGCCGCACGGGCCCAGCAAGAGCTCCTCGCGGGCACCGCACTCGCGGAGGACGCCGAGCGAGCGACCGCCTACTACGAGGCGGCGGCAGAACTGCTCGGCCTCGGTCTGGGCACCACCTCGGACCGTGCCGCGCAGGAAGTCGCGCTGGCCACCGCCGCAGTGGGTGTGGAGCGGTCGCCGATCTCCGGGGTCGGCGAGTGCCTGTTCCCGGAGAAGTTCGACGGGTGCGTCGACTACAGCTTGTTCCTGCCTCGCGGCCACTACACCCGCACCGCCGAGCTGCGGCGGTACTTCGCCGGCATGTCGCTGCTGGGCCAGGAGTTCTTCGGGCTCAGCGCGAGTGCCGACGCAGTCGTGCCAGGGCTCCTCGTCACCCGAGTGCTCGTGACCAATCCGGCGCTGATGGCCGACTGGACGGCGCTCTACGAGCCGACCGCGTTCCTGGTCGGGCTCGCCGACGACGTCACGCCTGCCGAGGTGGCCACCGCCACCGACGCAGTGCTGCCGGGCTGGCGTGACGACCCGGCCGTGCTGGCGGGCGTCGACACCCGCGCTGTCGCCGACGCCGTGTTGGCTGCCCACCCCACCAGGATCGACCCTGAGCGCGCCGGCATCCGGTTGATGGGAGCGCGCTTCACGCTCGACGCGTTTGTGCTCGATCAGCTCGCATGGCCGAACGTCGGCACGGAGACCCATTCCCGGGTGGACCTGTCGGCGCTCGACGTCGCCGCTGCGCTGGGGTCCGAGCTCGCACGCGACACCCAGCTCGCCGACGGGCAGGGCGCATTCGAGCACTACGAGAGCCAGTTGGCGGCGATGACCGAGCTCGTCGACAGCCGCCGGCCCGACGACTGGGCCGGCACCGTGTACGACGCCTGGTTGGTCGCACTCGAATCTCAGCTGGCCGCACGCAACGCTGCCTACCCCGACTTCATGCAGACCCCCGCCTGGGCGGCAAAGTCGCTGCAGACCGCGCTTGCGTCGTACACAGAGCTGAAGCACGACACCATCCTCTACGCCAAGCAGGGCTCTGCCGGCGAGGGTGAAGGGCCGGAACCGCCGCCGTTCACCCCCCGCCACTGGGTGGAACCCGACCCGGTCGCGTTCGCACGGTTGGCCAGCGCCGCTTCGCTGCTGGGCGATGGCATGGCCTCGCGAGGGCTGCTGACCGACACCGACATCACCACCATCGACGCGTTCGTCGAGCTGACGTCGTGGCTCGCCGGCATTGCGACGCGTGAGCTGGCGGGGCAGGTGGCCACTGACGAGGAGAACGCACGGTTGGGTTCCATCGGCTCGGAGCTGGAGTACCTCTGGTTCGCCTCCGCCGATGCCGATGCCGTGGAAGGTCAGCCCGTCGCGTCGTACGAGGACAGCGACGCCGTCGTCGCCGACATCTACCGCTCGTCGTTCGCCTACCTCGAGCTGGGAACCGGCTTCGTCGACACCATCTACGTCATCGTCCCGATCGGCGACGGCCGATTCGAGCTCGCGGTCGGCGCCGTGTCGTCGTACTACGAGTTCCGGCGGCCCTCGACGGAGCTGCGCCTCACCGACGAGGAGTGGCGGGCGTTGTTGTCGCAGAGTGCTGCGCCCGTCGAGCGCCCCTCGTGGCAGAACGTCTTCCTCGTCGGAGCGCCCATTGCCGACGAGCCCGTACCGGCGCAGTGACCCGCCGTCAGCGAGGGATGATCGTGCCCATGTTCATCACCCCGTTGGGGTCGTAGGCCCGCTTCAAGGCCTCCAGCATCGGGTAGGACGAGCCGTACTCGTCCTTCACCCACCGCGCGCGGGCCTTGCCGATGCCGTGGTGGTGCACGATCGAGCCGCCCAGCCGCAGCGTCTCCTCGCAGATGATCGCGATGATCGGGAAGTAGAACTCGTCGTTCTCGTCCTGCGGCTCGCAATCGATGTCGTAGAAGTAGTTGAAGTACATGTTGGTGCCGTTGATGTAGCTGTGCGACGAGTGCCCGCCCAACAGCGTGATGCCCCTGATCTCGGCTCGGATGCGGGGCAGCACGGCCTCGTAGATGTCGTTGATCGTGCTCCAGTCGGCGGAGATCTCCGTCGTGCGGTTCACGTTGCGCGTGGTGCGGATGCGTTCGTCTTCGCGGGCCACCTTGTCGGGGCCCCACACCAGGTCGTCGAACCACTCCTGGATCAACGCCGGCTCCACCGGTACGCAGCCGGGGTGGCGGGCCACGATCTCGCGAATGCCCTCGGCCGTCGCCGTGCTGATGCCGGCGTTGCCCTCGGTCATGAACAGCACGATGCAGTCGTCGGGCGCGGCGACGTGGGAGAAGTGCAACTGCCCGTCCTCGAAGTCGTACAGGCGGGCGACGCTGGGCTTGTAACCGGCCACCATCACCTCGCGCAGCACCTCGAAGCCTTCCTTCATCTCCTTCAGCGTCCAGCCGAGGAAGATGTTGTTCTCCGGCGTGTAGGGGAACAGCTTCACCGTCACCTCGGTGATGAAGCACAGCGCACCCTCGTTGCCGATCACGATGTGGCGGATGTCGGGGCCGGCGGCACGACGGGGCACGTTCTTGATGCGCGACACCTGGCCCCCCGGGAACACCACCTCGCAGCCCACCACCATGTCTTCGATGCCGCCGTAGAGCGTGGAGAACTGGCCGATGCTGCGGGTGGCAACCAGGCCTCCCATGCTCGCGATCGGCTTCGACTGCGGCGAGTGGCCGGTGGTGAGGCCGTGCTCCCGCACCGCGTCTTCCAGCAACTGGAGCGGCACCCCGCACTGCGCCGTCGCCTGCATGTTGTACGGGTCGACCTTGATGATGCGGTTCATCAACCCGCCGTCGAGCACGATCGAGTTCTCCACCGGTGTCTCCAACCCGCCCTCGGTCGCCGTCCCGCCGGTGCGCGAGACCACGTTCACCCCGTGCGCATCCGCGAACTCCAACACGGCCGCGGCCTCGGCGGTGCTGCTCACCATCGCCACCGCGGCGGGCAGCGGCATCGTGTACACCCCGAAGATGCTCTGCAGCTTGCGAAAGTTGTCGATGCTGCGCTGCTGCAACGTCTGCTCGTCGGTGACGACGCGCTCGTTGCCCAGGATCTGCTGCAGGTGTTCGACGATCTCGGCTCGGGTCAGCGGCATGAGGGGCCTTTCTGGGGCGGGTGCTCAGTGGAAGATCGGGTACGCGCGCTCGAACAGAGCGTCGGTGTGATCGCGGATGTCGTGGTACACGGTGGTGGCCATGCGCTCGTACACGGCGGTGTTGGCCGGGTCGGGCGCGAATGTCTCGCGGCCCTTCACCATCGCGGCAGCGGCGGCCTCGATGCCGGGGTGCACTCCTGCAGCTGATGCGGCGCAGATCGCCGCACCGAGCGCCGCTCCGCCCCCGTCGACGCTGCGCGACGCAGGAATGCCGAACACGTCGGCGAAGATGCTCATGAACAGCGGGCTGTTGCCGCCCCCGCCGGAAACCACGATCTCGTTCAGCGAGATGCCCAGCTCGGCACACATCGCCTGCACGTGGTGGTGCATCGTCAGCGCAATGGCCTCCATGATCGAGCGGTACACGTGGCCGCGTGAGTGGCGGGCGTCGAAGCCCAGCATGATGCCCTTGCGGAACGGCTTGTCGGTGGTGGCCAGCCAATCCAGCACGGTCATCAGGCCGTCGCTGCCGGCGGGCACCTGAGCGGCCTCGCGCTCGAGGTACGCCTCGCGGCCGAGACCCGACGACGCTGCCCGTTCGGCCACCTCCGGGCCGAGCAGATCGAGGAACCAGGTCAGCGTCCACATGCCGCGCCGCACACCGTTGCTCTCGTACAGGTACCGGTGGGGCATGCACGCGAAGTTCGTCCAGAACGCCGTCGACTGCTGGTGGTTCTCGTGCCCGTGCACCATCGCCGCGATGTAGGTGCCCAGCGACACCATCGCGGTCGTTTCGTCGAGCGAGCCGCAGCCCAACATCTCCACGGCCTTGTCGTTGGCCGTGGCCACCACCGGCACACCGGCAGGAAGGCCGGTTGCGGCCGCAGCCTCGTCGGTGAGCGGGCCGATCACGTCGCCGGGCAACAGCAGCTCGGGCAGCATGTCGCGAGTGACGCCGAACTGCGCGTACAGCGACGGGTCGTCGCTCCACTGCCAGCTGTCGGTGTCGATCGGCCACTGCAGCAGGATGTTGTTGGCCGCGGTGTCGCGGAACCGGCCGGTGAAGCGGTGGGCGAGATACCCCGAGGAGGTCGTGGCGTAGCGCACCGTCGGGTCTGCCGGCAGGTAGGGCTGGTACGCCCGGTCGTCCATCCAGCTGATCAGGGGCTCGGCCAGCGACCCGTCGCCGTGCAGGAACGCCTTGCAGCAGCGGATCGGGCACAGCCCGACGCCCACGATCTCGCCTGGTTCGCCGGCGAACCCGGCCATCGCCTGCCGGCTGGCGGCGGCGATGGCGTCCCACAGGTCGTCGCCGGGGTGCACTGCCACCCCGTGTTGCGGGCGGTCCATCGGCTGCAGCGGCTGCCGGCCGCGGGCAACCGCGTTGCCTGCAGCGTCGTACACGACCACCTTGGCGCTCTGTGTGCCGCAGTCGACACCGACGAGGTAGGGCCCGCTCATGGTGCTCGCACCCTGCGCCCGCGTCAGCGGACCAGGTACCCGCCGTCGACAGCGAGGACGTGGCCGTTGACGTAGTCCGAGGCGCGGCTGGCCAGGAACACGACCGCGCCCATCAGGTCGGCCGGCTCGCCCCACCGGCCGGCCGGGATGTGGTCGAGCACCCGCTGGTTGGTGATCGGATTGCCGCGGGTGTTGGCGGTGATGGCGGTGGCGTAGTAGCCGGGCGCGATGCCGTTCACCTGGATGTTGTGCTCGGCCAACTCGTCGCAATACGCCTTGGTGAGCCCGGCGATGCCGTGCTTCGTGGCCGCGTACGCGGGCGACAGGCGACCACCGAGGAAGCTGAACATCGAGCAGATGTTGATGATCTTGCCGCAGCGCTGCGGCACCATGTGCTGCGCCACCTCGAAGCTCATCTCGAACGCTGCCGTCAGATTCACCTGGACGGTGGCGTCCCACTTCTCGCGGCCGAACTCCAACACCTCGTCCAGCGGGCAGATGCCGGCGCTGTTCACCAGGATGTCGACCGAGCCCAGACGCCGCACGCACTGATCGACCACCCGCTTGGGCGCGCCCGGCTGCGTGATGTCGGCCTGCAGGAACTCGTAACGCGCGCCCGCCGCTTCCACCATCGCTCGCGTGCCCCCGGCCTGGCCGGGGACGGCGTCGTCGGCCAGGCTGGGCACGAACACGTTGGCACCGCCTTTGGCCAGCGCGAGAGCGAACGCCTGCCCCAAGCCTGTGTTGCCACCCGTCACGATGGCGTTCTTGCCACCGAGCCCGAAGAAGTCGATTGCGAAGTCGGTGATGTCCATCCGTTGTTCTCTCGTCGTCGCAGCGACCCCGCATGCTAGTGCGAGGTGGTTCGTAGACGGGACACTCGTACCGGAAACGACAGGCCGCCGGCCGGGCACCCACCGGCGCGCAGCCCAGTGACGGGCGTCACCCACCGAGGTGGCACGATGACTCCACCGCAACCCCGATGGCGCGGCGACGACTGGAGCACCGATGGATCTCGACCCGATGCAGCTTCCGCCCGCGATCCGGGCAGGCCTCTACTCGCAGATGGAACTGCCCAAGACGGTGCCGCTCGCCTGCCCGCAGCAGCACTACATCGACCAGATCTCCGCCGGAGGGTTGCTGTGCCCGATGGATGGCGTGGCGTTCACGTTCAGCCGCGAACTGACCGATTTCGTGCTCCGCAGCCATGAGCTGTTCTCCTCGGCCAGCGACATGCCGCTGGGCAACGTGCGCCCGCTGATCCCGCTGAACATCGACCCGCCGCAGCACTCGAAGTACCGCAAGATCCTCGACCCGCTGTTCGCCCCGAAGGCGATGGATCGCATCGAGGACGACGTGCGGGCGCGGGCGAACAAGTTCATCGACGAGTTCATCGATCGCGGCGAGGTCAACTTCAGCGAGGAGTTCGCCGAGAAGTTCCCCTCTGCCGTGTTCCTCGGTCTGATGGGGCTTCCGTGGGACCAGCTCGAGACGCTGATGGGCCTGCGCGACGGCATCCTCCACCCCGAGCGGTTCGATCCGCAGGTGACGGTGGACCCGATGGCCCGGTTCACCGTCATGAACGAAACGGGGCAACGCATCTACGCGTACTTCAACGAGCAGCTCGATGCTCGCGAGGCCATCCCCACCGACGACATCCTCAACCACTTCATCACGGCCCAGGTCGACGGCGAGAGGATGAGCCGCAACGAGATCCTCGACCTCTGCTACCTGTTCCTGATCGCCGGGCTGGACACCGTCAGCGACTCGCTGACCTGCATGTTCGCCTACCTCGCCACCCACCCCGAACATCGCGCCCAGATCGTCGACGACCCCGCCATCATTCCCAGCGCGGTCGAAGAGCTGCTGCGCTGGGAGTCGCCGGTGCCGTACGGGGTGCCACGCGTGGCCACCCGCGATGTGGTGCTGCCCAACGGCGCCACGATCACGGAAGGCACCGCCGTCACCGTCAGTTATGGCGGGGCCAACATCGACCCCTCGGAGTACGCCGACTGGGACACCGTGCGCTTCGACCGCGACGCCAACCGCCACATCGCATTCGGAGGCGGCGTGCACCGCTGCCTCGGCTCGCACCTCGCCCGCCGCGAACTGCGGATCGCACTGGGCGAGTGGCACAGCCGCATCCCCGTGTACGGCCTGAAGGCAGGCCACGAGCAGCTGGAGTTCCCGCCCGGGCTGCGCCACGTGAAAGACCTCACGCTGGCCTGGGACAGCTGACGTCGCCGGCGCCCCCTCCTCCGCGGTCCCCTCCGCGGCGGCCCCTTGCTCGGCAACGCAGCCAGCGGTTTGGCCACTCGCTGATCGGGGTACCCCCGACCATGGACATCATGATCGCGGACGACGCCACCCTCGCCCACTTCATCCGCCTCGCCGGCGGCAGCCACGCAGCGATCGCGGTCACCGGGCCGCTCGGCAGCGGCAGCGAGTCGGCGACAGAGAACGCTTACCTACTGGCCTTCGAGCGCCTCGGAGCGCTGGCCGAGCGGCTCTACGAGGAGGGCGCGTCTGCCCACCTGTTACGGGCGACCGGACTGTGGCTGACCCACGGCACCGTGCAGGGCCTGGTCGAGGCGATGCCGGACGACATCGCGGACATGATCGTGCACCGCAGCGACGAGGGCCTGGTCATCGGCGGGCCCGATACCTGAGCCGGTGCCTCCCTGAGCAGGCGTCCCTGATCAGGAACACCTGATCAGGGACGCTGACCGGGGACGACGATCAGGGGACGACCAGCACCGGGCGGCCGGCGGCGCGCAGCACGTCGTTGGTCACCGAGCCCGCCAGCAGGCGCTGCAGCCAGCCACCGTTGCGATCGCCGACAACGATCACGTCGGCACCGTGCTCGTCGGCCAACGCGCAGATCGCCTCGGCAGTACTGCCGGTGGCACCCACCGGCTCGGCGTTGGGGATGCCCGCCGATTGCGCAACGGAGAGTGCCGTGGTCTCGGCACCCTCAGTGGCACGCTGGACAGGATCGTCCTGCGGACCGGTCCGCGCCACCCCTGCAGCGTCTCCCTCTACAGCGGGCGCCAGGGCCACCATCGTCGGCGCCATCGCGCCCCACATCATCGGATCCGATCCCCAGGTCAATGGCTCCCGCGTGGCGACGTTGACGAGCACGTACCGCACGTCGGGCCCGAGCACCCGCAAGGCGGCGCGGGCAATGTCGACGGCCTCCGGCGTCTCGTCGACAGCGATCAGGGCACATCGTGCCGCACGCGGAGCCCCTTCACCGTTTGCGACGTCGGCGGCGCGCATCGCAGATGATCGGCTGGAACCCTCGACGAGCTCATTCGATTCGTTCATGTCGTGTACCTCCGACAGTTGCTACCCCGATCGGCAGGCATGTGAAACCTGCGCGGGAATCTTTGGTTTGAACTGCAGCAGGCCGGGTACAGATGCGTCGTGCCGACATCATCCGACCGCCCGCGCGGAGCGTCGGCACAACAGCGGTGCAACGGTCGCACGAATGCTCCCGCGTCGTGCCACACCCCCCCGGTGAGGTAGGCGTCCGACTCGTCGGGTCCCAGCCTCCATTGCACCTGCCCGCCGTCCCACCACGGCCCGGGCACGAACAAGGCCCAGGTCCTCTCGGACCTGGGCCTTGAGCGTTCGGGTGGAGCTGAGGGGAATCGAACCCCTGACCCCTTCCATGCCATGGAATCACCGTGCATCCGTTCTCGTTCGCTGACATCCGTAGTGTGCCCCGTGAACAGGACGAATGCAAGAACCTAGTTCGCCCTCGTTCGCTGGGGTACGCTGGCTACTACTCGCCCTACTACTCGCTGGGGTGATCATGGAAGGGGTCAGCCATGGCGAAGAAGCCACCAGCCGAACCGGGGCACCACCCCAAGGCGCGCGGCAACGGCACCGGCAGCGTGTACCAGGAGGGCGCCACGAAGCCCGTCGCCGAGCGCGGCCGGTGGGTCGCTCAGGTGAAGGTCGACGGCAAGTACCGGCGCACCTACCACCCCACAAAGACCGCCGCGAATAGGGCGCTCGATGAGATGCGCACCGAGGTCAACAAGGGCGCCGTCATCGTCGACGGCAACACCACGCTGGCGGATCTGCTCGACCGCTGGGAAGCCAAAGTGTTGCCAGCGAAGAACCTTTCGGTCCGCACGCTCGACACGTACCGATGGGCGTGCAGCATCCTGCGCGCCGACCTCGGTACCACGCGGTTGCGTGGCCTGACCGCGGACGTGGTGGAGGAGACATTCGAACGGCGCGCCGACGCCGGCATGAGTCGCGCATCGCTGGTGAAGGTGCGCTCCGTGCTCGGCATGTCGCTGGAGTGGGCCGAGCGCCGCGGCAGCATCGGCCGCAACATCGCGCGCATCGTCGACCTACCCGCAGGGGCGCGCAGGGCCACAGAGGGGCGCTCACTGACGGCAGAGCAGGCGCGGGCGATCCTGGCGGCCACAGAGCACCGTCTCCACGCACTCTGGACCGTCATGCTGTACCTCGGCCTCCGCCCCGGCGAGGCCACCGGCCTGACGTGGGCAGACGTCGACCTCGAGCAGGGCATCGTGCACGTTCGCCGATCGCTCAAACTGGAACGCGGCAGACTCGTCGTCGACGAGCGACTCAAGACCGACCGCAGCCGGCGCAGCCTGGAGATGCCCGCGCAGCTCGTCGCCACATTGCGGGCCCACCGAACAGAGCAGACGAAGGCCAGGCTCCGCGCTGGCGAACTGTGGGTGCCCGCGTACGATCTCGTGTTCACCACGGCGCTGGGCACCCCGCTGGGGCCACGCAACGTGCACCGCTCGCTCACGCAGCTCACGCAGCGACTCGGGCTCGGTCCGGTCCATCCGCACGAGCTGCGCCACTCTCAGGCCTCTCTGTTGAGCGCCGCGGGGGTGCCGATGGAGCGCATCGCGGACCAGCTCGGCCACGACGGTACCCGCATGGGGCTACTCGTCTACCGGCACGCAGTGAAGCCCACCGTCGACGCTGGCATGGTCATGGGTGAGGTGCTGTCCTAGTTTCAGGTCAGGCGAATCGGTGAGTCCACCACAGCTCCAGTCGAGCGATTCACCCCGGCCAATCGGCGTCGGGCGTCGCGGGTGGCTTGCCTAAACGCTCGCTCGTCCGCGTATGCGCTCTCGGGGTGGTCGCGATTCCAGGACGCCATCTGTGCGTGCGTGGAATCTGACGCTGACTCAAGGCTGTGAATCGCCAGTTCGACCCCCACCGTCGACGGTCGGCGAACAGTCTGCCCTCTTGCCTCCGCTCGACGAGCGACATACTCGCCAACGACCAGATCAAGCGGAACGTCTGCGTCAGCGGTGAGCGAGATCCGATCAGCCGGCCCGACGACTGAAACGAGATCATCTCCCCGATCCTCGATTCGCGTGCCGGCTGAGGACCGCAGAAGCACTGTCCACGGCGTAGTACCGGCGAGCACGAAGCTGGTGCCATCGGAGGGATACCAGTGATATCGCCTCTCCAGCTTCTCGGCGAGTAGTGCCAGCTCAAGCAGAGGAGAGTCGAGAGCAGGTACCACGGAGCGCGGTTCTCCAGCACCTGACTCATAGCAAACGACCAGGTACTCAACAGACAGCACCTTGTCGTCCGGATTACAGCGGAATGGCTTGCGGCCGTCGCTGATGACCACCTTGCGCATAGCGGGCACGCCGGTCGGTTGCCCTTCTATCCACCCTGGGATCTCTGACGGCTGGAGGAGTTCGCCGCGGAGGAGGTGAGTCTCACGGAACTCGACAACTTCGCTAAGCCCACCTGCCTCTTCGGCTGCAAGAAGGGATCGACCCCACGCCCATCTCCGCAGATCCTCCGAGGGTTCAACACTCCCTAACACGCGGGCGTCCGGAATCTGAGTACCGGTCCTCTTGCGGCGGGAACGGTCGATCAGATCCGCCAGATCGTCGGGGTGCTGCGATTGCACCCAGTGCGTTCCTTCGTCAAGCAGTCCTTCCCACTCCCTGCGCGTCGAGCCCGGCTGACCCGAAGATCTCAGCCGGTCATCGACGGCGGTGCGGAGTGACGAGAGTCGAAGGTTCGTCATACCCGCACAGTAGTGAACATGAGCGACACTCAGCAAACATCCGCAGTGGAACGACTGGCGTACTCACCGAGCGAGGCCTGCAGCGCGATCGGCGTGGGTCGGACATTCCTCTACTCCCTGCTCGACTCCGGACAGTTGGCGTCAATCAGGGTTGGCAGGCGACGCCTGATCCCGCGGGAGGCATTGGATCGCCTCCTCGCCAGCGGTGGTGATGCCGCATGAGGCCCCCGGACGAGATACGCCGCCCCGGCGGGGGCGGCGCACTCAAGATCACTGGGCAGGTGGTCGGTGAGGCTGAGATTACCAGAGATGGTGCAAATGCCCCAACATGCCCGTTGGTCTGCGGCGGGCGCGAGGGCTGCACGTGGCAGTGTCCGATCAGCCTCAGCGATGCCCTGGCCGAGGTGCGCGACGGCCTTCAGGCTGCGGCCTCGGCGCCGATCCTGCGGTTGGTGAAGTCATGATGCCGCCCGGGCCATGTTGGCGGTGCGGCGGCCCCGGCGCGCGTTCGGTGGGCATAAGGGCGTACTGCGGGGCTCATCTGGCGGAGCTGTTCGCCACGTTCGACCCTGCCCTATGGGCGACCAACGGCGTTGGCTTGCCCTGTGGCCGTCTGCGCCCCGAGTTGGGGTCAGCGGTGGAGGATCTCGTTTGCGTGGCCTGTGGGGCCACCTGGGCCGGCCTGGCGGGCGAACGGTGCCAGTGGTGCCGCGCACACCGTGAACGGATCATCGCCCATCAGCGGGCGATGCTGCTCACTGTTCCTGAGGTGGCCGAGGGCGACGAGGTAGACCGCGTGCTGACCGCGTGGGGCGAACGGCTGCGCCTCGCGGTCGACGCCGGCATCGTCACCCGCGACGAGGCGACGCGGGTGTGGCGTCGGGCGGTGTCCCTTGCCGCGTGACCTCAACTTCACCACCATCCCACCCGCGGCCAGACACCCCCGGCACGGACCGTCAGCACCGCCGACCGATGACGGGTACCAGTTGCTGCAGGTGGTCGACTGGGCAGAGGTGTTCACCCGCCCGCCGGTCGACGCGATCGTTGACGGCCTGCTGATCCCGGGGCGGTGGACCGCGCTCGTTGCGCCCGCCAAGGCCGGGAAGTCGACGCTGGCGCTACACATCGCGCACACCCTCGCTCGCGGCATAGACCCGTTCACAGGGGTCAGGCGTGCCCCGGTGACGGTGCTCTACATCGACGGCGAGATGGGCGAACTGGACGTGCACGAACGGGTCGTCGCGCTCGACCTGACCCCCACGGACCTCGTGCGCCTGCACTACACCGATCGACCCCCCAAGGGCGACACCGCACCGGGTGGCATCGCGGTGGAGTCCACCGTCCGCGCCCTCGGAGTCGAGGTGGTGATCCTCGACGGACTCAACGCACTGATCAGCGGCGCCGAGAACGACGACCTCCCTTGGCGCAACCTCTACGAACTGACCATCGCCCCACTGAAGAGCGCCGGCTGCGCGGTGCTGTCCAGCGACAACACCGGCCACGTGGAAACACACCGCGGCCGAGGGTCAAGCGTGAAGCTCGACAAGGCCGACGCGGTGACCGAGGTGAAACGCACCGACTCAGGCGTGAGGCTGCTGACACCCCGCCCGCGGTGCGCCGCGTACGCCCGCGAGATCGTGCTCGCGATCGACGGCGCCGAGGGCGACCGGCCGATCACCTACCGCCACGCGCTGCACTCATGGCCTGACGGCACACACACCGCGGTCGCGCTGCTCGACCGCCTCGGCGTGCCCCGCAACGCAGGCCGACCCGCCGCGCTCGCAGCCCTCAAGGCCGCGGGTGAAGGGGTCCGAACCGAGGTGCTCGCAGCCGCGATCAGGTACCGAAAATCGGCGGGAACACCCCCGGGAACACCCCCTCCGGAACAGTTGGAGGGAACAGCCGAATGAATACCCCCTCTGACCTGGCAGGGAACAGCTACGGGAACAGCGCGGAACAGCCGCCCCGGCCAACTGGGAACAGTTGGGGGTGTGTACGTAGTACACCCCCTGTTCCCCAGGCCCGACCGCGCAGGCCGGGGGGTGGCCGGATTTCAGAGGCGACGCCACGAGTGAGCACGACGGCGCTCGGTGCCCGTTCTCTCTCTATTCGCTCTCAGGTTTCCGACCCACGACGTGGAGACGACCTGTGAAGCCGGCGCATCATCAGGGCCGGTTCGACGGCGACGCGCGGCGCGTGCGGCAGACGGCCAACAGCACCCCTCTGGCGGTCTGCTGGCGGTGTGGTCGCACGCTGCGCGAGCACCCTGCAGCGAAGTCGGGCAAGCCGCAGGTCTGGACGGCCGGCCACACGGTCGACGGCGACCCGAACGCGCGGCCCTGGCTGAACGTCACCCGCCAACCCCCGGCCGGTAGCTGGCTGGCCCCAGAGGCATCCGGGTGCAACTTCGCGGCCGGCGCTCGACGCACGAACGCGTGGCGCGGCAACCCGCATTCGCAGCAGTGGTTCAGCACGTGATCGTCGTTGGTCCGGTCGATCCGTTGTTGGTCAGGCATCTGCAGCGGGCGTTGTCGTCGCACTTCCGCTGGTGCCGGGAGCAGGGGGTCGCGGTCCCGGCTGAGCTGCGCGGGTTGTTCGACGCGTTGGCCAGCGACGGCCAGCGACGGCCAACGGGTGCGCGGTCGGGCGAGTCGGGTGATGATGCGGCCATGTTGCTGGCACTCACCTACGACCAGGCCGCTGGCCGGCTGGGTGTGTCGTCGCGCACGGTCCGCCGGCTGGTCGCCGCCGGTTCGTTGCCGTCGGTGATGGTCGGTGGGCTGCCACGAGTGAGGGCGGCAGACCTTGCCGCCTATGTCGAAGGGATGGAGGTTCGGTGCGCCGGGAACTGAAGCATTTCAAGTCGGTCGATCTGGGCGACAACGGTGAGGTTGGGGCGGTGTTCTCGACGTTCAACGTGGTCGACCTCGATGACGACATCGTGCTGGGCGGTGCGATGGCCAACGGCCAGCGAGTCGCGATCTCCGCGTGGGGTCACGGGTCGTGGGAACCGGGCTTGCCGCCGATCGGCATAGGCGTGGTCCGCGTCACTGCCGATGAGGCGGTGATGAAGGGTCGGTTCTTCCTCGACACCGCGGCCGGGCACGACACGTTCGTCGCGGTCAAGGAACTGCACAAGCACGGCCTTGGCGAGTGGTCGTACTCGCTGCACGATGTGACCTCGACCCGTCAGACGATCAACGGGCGCCCGGTGCGCGTGATCTCGTCGGTGACCATCGCGGAGGTATCGCCCGTGATGCGGGGCGCGTCGATGAACACGCGCACCCTGTCGGCCAAGGATCTGGCGGTGATCGACCAGGCCCGCGAGACGCTCGACGGGTTGAGCGCCGCCGACCGCGCCGAGCTGGAAGCGATCCGTAAGCGTTCCGACGCCGTGTATGCCGACCTGATGCGCGCGGAGTTCGCCAAGTTCCAGAGGAACAGCCGATGATCTGCTCGACCGCCGCCCCGCCCGCCGCGGCACTCGCCGCGGAGATCACGGTGCACCTGACCGCGCACGCCTACCAGCGGCCCGCGCCGCGGATCATGTGGTGCACCCCTGAGACGCCCGCAGAGGCCGCCTACGTCGACTGCTGGGGCGTTCGCGACTGGCCGGCAGCCGATGTGCCGCTGGCGTCATTCGACGCGCTGGGCCGGTTGTGGCTGCGTGCCGATCGCCTCGACGACCTGACCCCCGAACTCGTCGCCGGCCTCATCGCCGGCACCAACTGAAAGGACACCCCCCGATGCTGCACGATCCCCCGAGCAACAAGGCCGTCCACCCGGCCCGCGGCAAAGACCGCCCGCGCACCAAGGACATCAAGCCCGCTCCCACCCCGACCACGGACACCGAGCAGATCGAAGGCGGTAGCGATGCTGCGTAAGCCGGAGAACAAGGCCGCGGACACCCCCGAGGACGACACCCGCGACCGGGGCGCGGAGATGTACCCCGCCGACGATGGTTGGCGACCCGTGTTCGACCGCTTCGGCCGCCGCTACGGCTTCTACCACGACAGCCACGGGCTCAAGGACGACCCCGACGTGCCCCGGTTCTTCCAACCATCACCCGACCCGATCAGCCTCGCGGTGTTCGCCTCCGATGAGGTGATCAAGGCGAAAGCCGCGGCCGACGCCGAGCGGCTCGAGGTTGAAGCGAAGCGGGCCGAGTGGGAACAGGCCATCGCACGCGAAGCAACCCTGAGCGTGTTCGTCCAGAGCGCACGGATGATCGAACGGCCACCGGGCAGCAGCAAGTACCTGTACCTGTTCCCGGACGGAACCGAGCTCACCCCGGACGACCTGCGTGCAAGGCGCCACAGGCTCAATGACGCCACCACCGACGCCTGGCGCGACTACGAGCGCGCCGAGGCCGAGTTCGCACGCATCAACGCCGACCACCACCAGGCAACCATGCGCGTCCGCGACCGACTCGTCGCCCAGCCGGCGGGCCGCAAGAGCCGCTGAGGGGCCCTACGCATCCGCAGGACTGGCGACACCTGGCAGTGTTCGCGGGAGCGACCCTGTCATCTTGAGCTGAAATCGGGGCCGCTGGACCGTCGAAACGTGGCGGAGACCGTAGTGTCCTCACGTGCACTTCCCCTCTATGAAGGCCGGAGATCTGTTCGCGGTGCTTCAGCGTGCTCCCCTGCGGTACGAAGTCACGCGGACCTCCGGCAGCCACAGGCGGATGGAGTCCGCTGGGGGCTACCCGCCACTGACATTCGCTTTTCACGCGACGCAGACTCTTCCTCCAGGGCTCGTGCGAAAGGTGCTGGTCAAGGACGTTGGCCTCACCGTCGATGAGGCAAGGGCGCTACTCTGATCCCATCCGCGTGCGCTACCCTTTCGTAGCACGTGTGTGGTCGTCGAGGCAGGAGACCAGGTTCACCATGACAGCGATTACGTATCATGCAGAGGTAGCTGACGGGGTTTTCTGCGTCTGGGCCGAGAGCGATGACATTCCCGGTTTTTCAGCGGCAGCAGACGGCCTAGAAGGGGCGCGGCAGCTCGTGTGGGAGTTTCTTGAGGCAGAAGGCCTGACGGACTCCGTCATCGAGCGACTCAGTGACAAGACCGACGCCGGTCTACACCTCTGGTTCGTCGGCGGCGACGATGTCTTCCTGACGGCGATGTCGGCCCCGCGTCCCCCGCGTCAGCCAATCCGTTGCGAAGAGATTCACGTGTTGAGCAGTGCCGGCTGACGAGTCCGGCGTCCGCCTGCAAGCACTCCTGCTAGCTGACTACGCGAACATCAGAGAAGGAATGCTGAACGTAGTGAGTTCGGGCGTGGCCCGAGTCACCGCCCATGCGTACCCGGCACACCTTCCGCTCTACGTAGCGATTCAGCTCTTCATCCCGGCTAGCGCCCTGAACAGGCTGCACTCCGGTTGCATGTCGGTGAAGTACAACGACGGGGAGTCCATCGGTAGGGCTGAGTTTGCAGTCAGCGCGTCCGGCGTTGATGACCTTCACCCTGGCGAGGCCGTCTACTTTCCCGCTGTCATACCCCTTCACCCCCTGCCGTTTCACCACACTGGGGAGATCGATGTCAACATCGATATCAACGGATCGCACAACGGCTCCGTGACGTTCTGGCTCGTCGACGGGGCATCTGAGTGAGGTTGCCGATCGAACACTGAGGACGCGCAACGGCCCCGCCACCCGAAGGCAGCGGGGCCGTTGCGCGTCACGCCACGGGCGTCGTTGGTCCTGTCGGTGGCCTCGGCCGGAACTCCAGCACCGTTGCCCCAATTGGGGAACCAATTGGTTCCATCCCGACCGAGCGCAGTGGCACCACCGGGCGCAGCGGTGCGAGCATCTCGTCAAGCGCGGCGTCCACCCGGCGAATCTCAGCCCTGATGCGCTCGCGTTCGATCGCTGCGTCATCCACGGTTGCCACCCGCCTTGAACGTCAGCACGGTCGCGTCGCTCTCGACCTTGCAGATGCCCCCTGCCACGTGCTGCGCCTCGATCCTGGCCAGAGTCTCGTTGGTCTTACGCATGGCGCGAATCGTGCGCTGGTGGTCGGTGAGGCCATCGGCCGCACGTGCTGCACGCTGCTGCGCCTGGTGCTCGGCCCACCACTCGTCATCGGTCTGCCTCGTCGGCGCGATGGCGACGACCTCGGCCACGTGATCAGGTTCGATCACGTGGGTTGGCGCCGGTTGAATCCTCTTCGTTGTCATTGGGTTCCTCCTCGTGTTCTGGTTGGCCAGCAAGGAGAACAGGGAGCTACTACTCGGCCTACTACTCGCTGGCCGAGCTGATCCCATGACGCGAAACAACCCCAGGTGTTGTGACCTGGGGTTTGTTCGTGGAGCTGAGGGGAATCGAACCCCTGACCCCTTCCATGCCATGGAAGTGCTCTACCAACTGAGCTACAGCCCCGAACGAGTGCAGGACGATATCAGCGCGCCCCGCATCTCAAAACGTGCAGAGCGAAACGGGTCACATCGTGCGGCGCGAACGCAGCTTCGAACGCAGCGGACCAACCGCCAGACGCATCACCGCGGTGATCAGCAGGGTGGAGATGGTGACCCTCACCTCCAGCGACAGCTCGGCGATTCGGGGTGCGACGAAGATGGACACCACGATGGCCACGGGGTACACCCAGGCCACGTCGGTGGCGATGCGGCCCCACAGCGGCCGGGCCGGCTCGGCTCGGTCGGGTAGTTGGAACCAGTTCTCCACGCCCACCGTGCGCTGCACGCGCTCGCCGGTCACGAACTCTCGCGAGCGTCCCATCAGGGCCGCACGCTGCGGCGACCGCTCCCACTCGCGCAGGTGCAAGCCGTCGACGAAGCGAAACACGATCTGGTGTTCACCGCCATCCGGGCCCGGCTGCAGCACACCGGCGCCGAGGCAGCCGTGGAACTGGCGCAGGGTGGCCACCACTTCGTCGGCCCACTGCATGTACTGCGCCTCGAACCCCGGCGCGACCACGCGTGCCACCGTGACGGTGACCGGATCGGGAGCGATGCGGGGCAGTTGGGCGGTGTCGAAGGGACCGGAGAGGGCAAGTGACATGACGCCATCCACGCTAGCGATGGGCCCGACGTCGCCATCGGTGACAGCGATCACATGCGCACGTACCTGCTCACACACCACAGCCTGGTACGGACGGAGCTGTAGCCCCGTCAGTCGGCCCAGGCCACCTTGGGCACGTCGCGGTAGAGGCGCTCGATCTCGTAGTACATGCGGATCTCTTCGGCGAACACGTGCACCACCACGTCGCCGTAGTCCAGCAGCACCCACTGCTGCTCGGCGGCACCCTCGGTGCGCAGCGGCGAGCGGCCCAGCAGCTCGCGAACGGCTTCTTCCACGGCATCCACCACCGCTTTCACCAGGCGGCGGTTGCCGGCGCTGGTGATGACGAAGTAGTCCGTGACCTGCAACAAGTCGCCGACCGCCAGCACCACAGTGTGCTCGGCCTTCTTCTCGTCGGCGGCCTGGGCGGCCACCTTGGCCAGGTCGAGCGCTGCCTGCGCTGCTGCGGTGAGGGTCATGCCGGCTCCGTGCTGGTGGTGGTGGGCAAGGTTTCTCCCTCGCCGGTGAGGAAATCGGTGCCGAGCTGCAACACCACGTCGATGCCTTCGGTGGGCATCTCCGGCTCGGCCAGCTCGAACAGCCCGAACAGCTCGTTGCTGGACTCGGCCTGGGCGGCGATCCGCGGGTCGGCGATGAGATAGATCGTGGCCTCTTGCACCGGGCCTTGCAGGTAGACCGACGACACGTTGGCGCCGAGGAACAGCAGAGCCTTGATCGCGAACTTCACCCGCGTCTCGTAGCCCGGCGGCGCTTCGATGCGGAACACGAGGCCGGGGGCAGGCGCCGACATCGATTTGGGGGCGATGGTGGCCAGCACCCAGATCGCCTCGGCACGATCGATGGACTCCACGTCGAGGCCCTCCGGCGCGGCAGAGTCGTCGATCGGGTCGGCCGGCAGCACCCGCGCATCCACCCGTCCGGCGAACAGCTTCGACACCAGGTCGGCCAGCGAGGCGACCGGAGCGTCGGCAGCGACGGCGCTGACCCCCTCGCCCACGGCGGCGGCGACGGCCGCCCAGACGGCCTCCACGTTGGCTCGCCGCTGCCGATCGGTCTGGCCCTCGACGGTGGCCGTCAGCACCTGTACCGCCTGCGTGGCCGACAGCGTGTTCTCGCCGGCGTCGTACAACGACAGTTCCTTGCCGTCGAGCCTGCCCACCACTTCGGTGGCAAAGGTGGCCCGAATCGGCGAGACGGCCTGCAGCAGCGCCTCTGCCTCGGCGGGCGTTGCCACGGTGGCGACGTCGAGGGTGATCGACAAGGTGCTCTCCACCGCCAGCACCAGCGCATCGGCACCGCCCTCGGCGTACACGCCGGCCAGCGGGATGCGCTGCTCGCCGACGCCCAGCGTGGTATCGGCCGTGACCGGGACCGGCACGATGGTGCCACCGCGCTGCACGCTGGCCTCGTCGGTCCCCTGGGTGGGTCGCAACACGAACAGGGCCAGGCTGGTCAGCCGGTTGTCGGCATCGACGATGCCCATCATCCCTACAGGAGTGGTCGGCAGTCCGACGAACTCCGCACCCACCTTGGTGGCGCCTTCGTAGTTGCGCAACGCAATGTACCCCGCGTAGCCCATGCCGCCCAGCACCAGCAGGGCGACCAGGTTGATCACCAGCATCACGGTGGTCCTCCGGCGGCGGGCGCTGCCCAGCGCGCTCACTCGGCCTCCTCGTACAGGTGGCGCTCCGTGATCGCGCCGAGCACCGGCTCGGTGACCAGGTAGTCCAGTGGGCGGCCGTCGCGGCAGCGGGCACGCAGATCGGTACTGGAGACCTCCAGCCGCGGTACCTCGACCCGCAGCCACCGGAAGTCTCCCGGCAGTTCCACGGGCGCACCCGGTCGGTCGACCACCACCAGCGTGGAGCGTTGCGCGACCTCCTGGTAGCGATCCCAGGTCTCGAAGCGCGCAGCAGCGTCGTCGCCCATGATCGTGAACAGTGCTGAGTCGGGGAACCTGCGGGCCAAGAGCGCCAGGGTATCGGCCGTGTAGCTCGGCCCGCCGAGGTCGATCTCGTCGCTGCCTGCTTCCAGGCCGGGCACGTCGGCCACGGCCGCCTCCACCATCGCCAGCCGGTGCTGGGCGGCGGTGATCGGGCGGCTGCCAACCTTCTGCCACGGGACGTTCGCCACCATCAGCACGACCACGTCGAGCTGCAGAGCATGCCGCACGTTGACCGCCGTGACGAGGTGCCCCACGTGGGGCGGGTCGAACGTGCCGCCGAACAAACCGATACGCATGGGCACGGCGGGCAAGTGTACGGCTCGCGTGCCGACGGCCACCGGCAGGGTGCGGGTTACGAGCGGTTCGTCAGGGATCCGGCAAGTTCGCTTCTGACAGGACAAGGCCGCGCCGATGTAGTACTGTTACCTGTCCCCTTGTTTGACCCCCCACTGATCGGACATCCGGGTTCGCCGTCATCTACGGCGAACGCGTGTCCAACCTCGTAGCGAGGGTGCCGTCCGGCCATGTGCCGAATGACACACGCTTCCACGGAATCTGACGACGAACCAAGAAGTTGAGAAGAACTGCCATGAACGACTCTATCGGTCTTTACCTGAACGACATCGGCAAGGTGTCACTGCTCAATGCGGAGGAGGAGCGCGAGCTCTCCCGCGTCATCGAGGCAGGCCGCGAAGCTGCCGACCGCCTCGAAAGCGGTGAGAAGGGCGCCGCCCTCAAGGGGGCCGTTGCGTCCGCCGCCGAGGCAAAGGATCGCTTCATTCGTGCGAACCTGCGCCTGGTGGTCTCCATCGCCCGCCGCTATCCCCTCCCCCAGGGCATGGACCTGCTGGATCTCATCCAGGAGGGCAACCTTGGCCTCGAGCACGCGGTCGACAAGTTCGACTGGCGGCGTGGTTTCAAGTTCTCCACCTACGCCACCTTCTGGATCCGCCAGGCCATCGGCCGTGCACTCGACCAGAAGGCCAGCCTCATCCGCATCCCCGGCGATCGTTCGGCCAGCCTGCGTGCGGCCCTGCGCCAGGCCAGCGGCGACGGCGAGACGCTGGACGTCGGCAATGCCGAGCTCCACCGCCTCACCACCCCGGTCAGCCTCGACAAGACCATCGGCGACGACGGCGACGCCACCCTCGGCGTCCTGATGGCCAACGGCGACGGCACCCCCGAAGATGCCGTGATGTCCATGGTCGACAACGAGCTGCTCGACGAGCTGCTCGGCACCCTCGACAAGCGTGCCCGGTACGCCGTCGAGGCCCGCTTCGGTCTGCTCGACGGCGAGCGCAAGAGCTTCCGCGAAGTCGGCGAGAACCTGGGCGTCACCGCCGAGGCCGCTCGTCGCCTCGTCAGCCGGGCGGTTGCCGGCCTGCGCGAAGACGCAGTCCGCATCCTCGCTGTCTGATCTCTCGCGCTGATGCTCGGGTAATCTCCCCGCCCATGGCGGTACCGGCTGTTCGACCAGTTCACATCAGCCGGGGCACCATTGCCTCGATGCTGTCCGCAGCTGCGGGCCTACTGCTGGCCGCCACGTTCCTGGTCAGATGGTTCTCTCGCGGGCCCGGCGCATCGTTCACCGGCCGCCAACTCGCGGCCGCACTGCAAACGGTGCCATCAGGACGGTGGGAACACGTCGGCGACCTCGCTGCCGGCGTGATCTACGGAGTGCCTCTGTTGGGCTGCCTACTGTTCGCCACCTGCTCCCAACGCGGTGCCGCAGTGGCCGCAGGCCGTGGTGCGAGCGCCATCGCCCTGGTCGTCGTGGTCGGCGGGGCACTTCTGCGACAGCTTGTCCCGGTGGAACGCTGGAGCTACGGTATGGCCTTCACGGGAGTTGCGGCGGTACTCACGACGATGTCTGCATGGTTGGCGCTGCGAGACTGACGACCCGCGCAGGCGACCCGAGAGCGACACTGAGGAGCACACCAAGTGACCGACCAGCAACCCGCGTCACAGCTCCCGCCGCCATCGTTCACCCCGGCGACCACGCAGTGGGCTCCGCCGGCGACTGGTGCACCTACCGCCGCGCTCCCCGCAAACGAGCAGCCCGTCGGCCTCGTTGCACCGCCCACGATCGCCATCGAGCCCGCCACGCTCGAGGCCCCAGGGGAGGGTGAGGCGCGGCCTGTGGCGAGGTCCAGGCGCCGCCCGCTCGCCATCGGGGCCGCAGTGCTGGGCCTCGGCGGTGCCGCAGCCATCGGTTGGCTGGCCTTGTCCGGCAGCGCCACCGAGGCCAAGGGCGCCTCGTCGTCGCCGGCGGCCATCACCGGCTTCGTCGCCGGGTTCAACCTCGAAGACCCGCTCGCGATGCTCAGCTTCATCGCCCCAGACGAAGCGCAAGGCGTCAGCGACGCGATCTCGACAACGCAGGACATCGGAAGTTCCACCGGGCTGTTCCGCACCGGCCCCGGTGGCGTCGACGCCACCATCGCGATCGACAACGTCACCGTCGACGAGCTCGGTCCCAACGTGGCCCGCGTGTCGTTCGATGTCTCCGGCACCATCGCCCTCACCGGGCTGGCAGCCGACCTCCTGGGGAACGGCGACGGCACACTCGACCGCAGCGGATTGTCACTGATCGTCATTCGCCAGGGTGGTGGGTGGTTCATCAGCCCGCTCCTGAGCGCCGGCGACTTGCTCACGGACGAGCTCGACCTGCCCGGCGGCGACTTCAGCGAGGTGGGCAAGACGCGCTCGCAAGGATCGGCAACGACTGCCGAGAGCGCGATCGACGACCTGCTCGACGGCATCTCCGACCTTGACGCCGAGGCCGTGGCCGGCGCACTGTCCAGCGGCGAGGAGCGGTTCGTACGTGTCTTCGAGGACGCGATCGACGAGCTCGCCGCCGACGCGACCGACGAGCTCGCCGACAACGGCGCCAACTTCCGGTTCGACGATCTGCGCACCGAGCCGGTGGCGGGGGGCGCCATCTTCAGCGGCGTCACGCTGGAGATCCAGGACTACAACGGCACCCAAACCCTCGAGGCCGACGACGATTGCCTTCGCGACGGCGATGGTGACGGCCGCGTCTGCGTGTTCGAAGGCCTGGTGCCGGTCAGCGGAGGCTCCGATCAGCTGACCGTGTTCACCACCAACGAGAGCGGTGCGGTACGGGTGCAGTTGATCAAGACTGCCGCCGCCGCCTTCGAGCAGGTGCTCCGCCGTCTCGACCGCGACACTCTCTTGCAGGTCACCGACTCCGAGGTGCTCGCCGAGCCGGCGGCGACACTGACGTTCGGCGAGGCAGCCGAGTTCGAGCTCACCGGGCAACCGTTCGCGGTCTACGAAGTCGCCCTGCCCCCCGGCATCGAGGGCAACGACCTCTGGGCAGGCGAGGAAGACATCTCCGACGACCTGTACGCGTACGACCAGTTGTACGCCGGCGACGGAACAGGCTGGCAGTACTACTACCCCGGCGACGACCTCCCCGACGGTGCGACCACCCTGCGCGTCGTGGTCATCCCCGACTGCTCCGACTGGTCCAGCGGGGCGCTGTTCGCGAGATGTGGCGAGAGCGGCGAGGGCACCTTTGCCCTGGGCGTCGGCAGCACCACTCCGCGCGAGATCGCGTTCGCCGACGGGCAGACGGTGGAGCTCGCTCCGCTGGAGACCGCACTGGTGAGCTTCAGGGTCGACGACGAGATCGACGCGATCCTCGACTTCGCCGCCGCCAGCTGGTACCTGACAGCCGGTGAGTACTCCTACAACGACGACGGCTCGGTGCACCTCGTTCCCGGCGAGTACACGGCACGGTTGGCTGCCGGCTACAACGACGGCAGCCCGGTCTCGGTGCGGCTCGCCATCGAGGAGGTCGAGCCCGCTGTCGGGCCCGAGGACATCTCCGCCAGTTCGCCGTCCACCACGTTTGCCCTTTCCGGCAACGAGTACGTGGAGTTCGACGCCTACGCCGACACCGGGGACTCGGTGGTCATCACCGTCACACCCCAGGACGGTCAGGACGTCGTACTCGTCGTCATGTCGTCGTCGGGGTCGATCTGCGGCGACGTCGACTCCGGCTACGGCGGGGTCAGCGAGTCGTGCGACTTCTCCGTCAACTCCGGTGGCAACTTCACTGTCTACGTGTACGGCTACTCCAGCTCGGATTCGTACGGTGCAGTGACTGTCTCGATCGACATCGGCTAGCTGCGAGCAGCGCCGGCGGCGCCTGGCCGGATCGCCCACGACCGGGTCGCGGCGTTTGCATTTCTCAGGGGTCGCCGCGACCTCGGCCGTTAGGCTGACGACCGTGGCAAAAGCGTGGACTCCCTCTTCCTGGCAGGCCTTCCCTGTGCAGCAGCAACCCGAGTGGCCCGACCAGGCCGACCTCGAGCGGGCGTTGAAGCAGATCGCGTCCTATCCCCCGCTGGTGTTCGCCGGCGAGGCCCGCTCGTTGCAGAACTCGCTGGCGCAGGTGGCAGCGGGAAACGCCTTCCTGCTGCAGGCGGGCGACTGCGCGGAGAGCTTCGAGGAGTTCTCGGCGGTCAACATCCGGGAGAAGCTGCGCGTCATCCTCCAGATGTCGGTGGTGCTCACCTACTCGCTCGGCGTGCCGGTGGTGAAGGTGGGCCGCATCGCCGGCCAGTTCGCCAAGCCGCGCAGCAGCTCGTTCGAGACCATCGGCGACCTGCGGCTGCCCAGCTTCCGCGGGCACATCGTCAACGGCGATGCCGCCACCGAGGCCGCCCGCGTGCCCACCCCCGAGCGGCTGGTGCAGGCCTACAACCAGTCGGCCGCGACGCTGAACCTGCTGCGCGCGTTCACCAAGGGCGGCTTTGCCGACCTCACCCGCGTGCACGCCTGGACGCAGGAGTTC
>JAUSLQ010000142.1 GCA_030645675.1 Actinomycetota bacterium
GCCGGGGCTGCGGAGCTGGTGGTCGAACACCGTGGCGGCGCGCGCCGTCGCCGCCGGGTCGCCGTGGGCGCCCCGCAGGCCGAGCACCAGGCCGCGCAGGGCGCGGGTGCGGTCGTCGTCCTCGGGATCGACGCCGGCGCCGAGCCGCTCGTCGAGCGGGGCCAGGAGGCGGCAGATCCACGCCGAGACCGACGGCCGCTCATCGGCGGATGCGACGCCGTGGAGCAGCTCCAGGCTCGACGCCGCCAGCTGCCACACGGCCAGGTCGGTCTCGCCGAGGTCGGCGACGCGCTGGATGACGTGGGCGAGGTCGCCCGCGCGACGCTCGCCGCACAGCGTGAGCCCGTGCGCGTCATCGAGCACGGCGTAGCGCTCGAGGGGCTGCAGGCGGTCGAGACCGGCCAGCACGGCCTGCTCGAGCTCGGCGTCGTAGGACACCCGGTAGAAGGCATGGCCGCCGGCGTTGACGACCACCGGCACCTGCCACCGCGCCCCGTCGTCGCCGGATGGTGCCGCGAAGCGGAACTGCTCCTGGCGCAGCCGCAGCACCCCGTCGACGGTGCTGGCCGAGACGAGGGGGAACCCGCCCTGGAAGATCCAGGAGTCCATCATCGTCCGCACCGGCTCGCCGGTCTCGGCCTCGAGGGCGTCCCACAGGTCGCCGGTCTCGGTGTTGCCGAACTGGTGGGTCTGCAGGTAGCGGCGGATCCCGTCGCGGAACGCGTCCTCGCCCAGGTACTGCTCCAGCATGCGCAGCAGCGAGCCGCCCTTCTGGTAGGTGAGCACGTCGAACATGCCGTCGCAGTCGGCCGGGGCCTCGACGGGGAACTCGACGGTGCGGGTGCTGGCCAGCGAGTCCACCTCGAATGCCATGCTGCGCTCGAGGCTGAAGCTGGTCCAGCGCAGCCAGTCGGGCCGGTACGCTGCGCAGCAGGCCACCTCCATGAACGTGGCGAACGCTTCGTTCAGCCAGATGCCGTTCCACCACTTCATCGTCACCAGGTCGCCGAACCACATGTGGGCCAGTTCGTGGGTGATGACGTCGGCCAGGTTCTGCAGCTCGAACTGGGTGGCGGCGGCGGGGTCGGCAAGCAGCAAGCTCTCGCGGTAGGTGATGCAGCCGAGGTTCTCCATCGCACCCGCGGCGAAGTCGGGCAGCGCCAGCATGTCGCACTTGTCGGTGGGGTAGGGGATGCCGTAGTACTGCTGGTACCAGCCCAGCGCGAACGCCCCCACGTCGAGGCCGAAGGCGGTGAGGTGGCCCTTGCCCGGCACGTGGATGATGCGCAGGGCGATGGGATCGCCATCGCCGTCGGCCACCCGTGGCACCATCACCGGCTCGGTGGCCTCCAGCGGGCCCACCACCACGGCCACCAGATAGGTGCTCATCGGCATCGTCTCGGCGAAGCGCACGGCCACCTTGCCGGTGGCAGTGCCGCTGCCGTCGTCGAACGCGGCGCGCTCGATCTCCGGGCCGTTGCTGACGGCCAGCAAGTGCGGCTCGACG
This sequence comes from Actinomycetota bacterium, assembly GCA_030645675.1. Classification (GTDB taxonomy): domain Bacteria; phylum Actinomycetota; class Acidimicrobiia; order Acidimicrobiales; family Ilumatobacteraceae; genus UBA668. Next base: position 1,508 of record JAUSLQ010000142.1, read on the forward strand.
ATCAGGGTGATGTCGAACACGGCCTTGAAGTCGGGCTCGTCGAAGCAGGGGAAGGCTCGGCGGCAGTCGGTGGCCTGCATCTGCGAGGTGGCGATGACCTGCTCGTTGCCGTCCGTGTCGAGGTAGGTGCTGCGGTACCAGCCACGCAGCTTGTCGTTCAGCACGCCGGTGAACGTGATCTCGATGGTGGTGGTGCCGGTGTCGTGGGCGGCAGCGATCGTCAGCCGTTCGGTGGCCTCGTGCAGCTCGAACTCGGCGGGCTCACCGGCCACCTTCACCTCGCTGATCTCCAACTCGGCGGCGTTGAGCACGATCTGCTGCACCGGTTCGTTGACGTTGGCGTCGATGATCACGTGACCGACGAAGGTGGCGGCGGCGAGGTCGGGTTGCAGGGCCAGCGTGTAGCGGTGGGGCACCACGTTGCGCGGCAGGCGGTACGGGTTGCCGGTGTGGGCGGGAGCAAGTGTGGGCACGTGGCCAGGTTACCCGTGAGTTCGCGGCCGCCCGGTCGGGGTTCTCGTCGCCGATCAGGCGTGCCGAGCGCCGGCGGGCGCGGTGCGTCGCGCCTCCAGCGGGTAGCGTTAGCCAGCGTGTCAGCGGCCCTGAAGTACGACGTGGTGGGTGTGGGCAATGCCCTCGTCGATGTGATCAGCCACGCCGACGACGGGTTCATCACCCGCTACGAGCTGGTGAAGGGCTCGATGACCCTGGTCGACACCGACCGGGCGCTGTTCCTGTACCGGGCGCTGGGCACCGCCGTGGAGATGAGCGGGGGCTCGGCGGCCAACACGATGACCGGCGTCGCGTCCTTCGGCGGCACTGCGGCGTACATCGGCAAGGTCAGCAACGACGAGTTGGGCGATGTCTTCGGCCACGACTTGCGTGCCGTCGGCGTGCAGTTCCGGCCGGGCCGGCCCGACGGCGAGACGCCCACCGGCCGCTGCATCATCGTCGTCACGCCCGACGCGGAACGCACGATGAACACCTACCTCGGTGTGTCGTCGCTGCTGTGCACCGACGACATCCACGACGAGACCATCGCCGCCGGCAAGGTGCTGTACATGGAGGGCTACCTCTACGACCGGCCGGAGGCGAAGGATGCGTTCCGCCACGCTGCCCGCGTCGCCCACGCCCATGGCCGGCAGGTGTCGCTGACGCTCAGCGATTCGTTCTGCGTCGATCGCCATCGCACCGACTTCCGCTCGCTGGTCACCGACGAGGTCGACATCCTGTTCGGCAACGAGACCGAGCTGCTGTCGCTGTACGAGGTGCAGTCGTTCGACGAGGCGGTTGCGCTGGTGCAGCGCGACTGCCATCTGGCGGTCATCACCGTCGGTGCCGAGGGCTGCGTCATCGTCAGCCGCGACGGCGTGCGGCCGGTGCCGGCGGTGCCGGTCGAGCGCGTGCTCGACACCACGGGTGCCGGCGACCTGTTCGCCGCCGGCTTCCTGTTCGGCTACACGCGCGACCTGCCGTTGCACGAGTGCGCGAAGCTGGGCGCGATCGCAGCCGCCGAGGTCATCTCCCACGTCGGCCCCCGTCCCCTCGTCGAGCTGAAGAGCCTGTTGTCATGAACGAACCCGACATGTCCGCCGTCCGAGCCACCGCCGAGGCCTGGTTGGCCGCAGAGCCCGATGTCGACATGCGTGAAGAGCTCGGCGCGCTGCTGCACGGCAGCGAGGCCGAGCTGCGCGAGCGGTTCAGCGGCCGGCTGCAGTTCGGCACCGCCGGCCTGCGTGCCGCGGTGGGCGCCGGCCCGCAGCGCATGAACCGGCTGGTCGTGCAGCAGGCTGCCGCCGGGCTGGTGGAGTACCTGTTGGCCAACGTGCCCGATGTCCGCGAGCGCGGCGTCATCATCGGCTACGACATGCGGCGCAAGAGCGATGCTTTCGCGCTCGACACGGCCCGCGTCTGCGCGGCTCGCGGCGTGAAGGCGCTGTTGTTCGACGACATCGTGCCCACCCCGGTGCTGGCCTGGAACATCAGGGCCACCGGCGCGGCTGCGGGCGTGATGGTCACCGCCTCGCACAACCCGCCGGCCGACAACGGGTACAAGGTGTACCTCGACACCGGCTCGCAGATCGTTCCCCCGGCCGACATCGACATCGCCGGGTGCATCGACGACGTCGACCCGTGCGCGGTCGAGCTGTCGGCGGAGACCGACCCTCTGATCGTGCGCCTCGGCACCGCCGAGATGGAGGCGTACCTGGCCGCAGTGCCCGCCGTGCGGCTGTGCCCCGACGTACCCGGCGTGGCTGTTGCCTACACCGCCATGCACGGCGTGGGCGGGGCCACGCTGCTCGCTGCCTTCGATCGTGCCGGTTTGCCCGCCCCGGCCGTGGTGGAGCAACAGCAGCAGCCCGACGGCACGTTCCCGACGGTGGCCTTCCCGAACCCGGAGGAGCCGGGCGCGATGGACCTGCTGATGGCCTGCGCGGCCGAGGCCGGCGCCCTGTTGGCCATCGCCAACGACCCCGATGCCGATCGCCTCGGTGCCGCCATCCCGGCCGGCGTTGGTGCGGGCGGGCCCGCCGACGCTGGTGCCGGCTGGCGGCGGTTGGGCGGCGACGAGATCGGCTGGTTGCTGGCCGACCACGTGCTGCGCCACACCGAGCCGGCGGCAGGCGAACCCGACACCCGGCTGGTCATCACCACACTGGTGTCGTCGTCGCTGCTGGGCCGCATGGCCGCAACCCACGGCGTGACGTGCCTGGAGACGTTCACCGGCTTCAAGTGGATCGGCCACACCGTGTTGCAGCACCCCGATCTGCGTTTCGTGTTCGGCTACGAGCAGGCGCTGGGCTACCTGGTGTGTGGTCAACCGCTGGACAAGGACGGCATCACCGCCGCGGTGATGCTGGCCGAGGTGGCCGCGCTGGCCGCGGCCGAGGGGGTCACGCTGCAGCAGCGGCTGGACGCGATATCCGCCACCTACGGCCGCCACGTGATGGCGGAGAAGTCGTTGCGCATGGCCCCGGCCGACGGTGCTGCGGCCGTTGCCCGCCTGCGTGCGGAGCCGCCCACGGAGGTCGACGGGCTGGCGGTGACGGCCGTGCAGTGGTTCGAAGAGGCCGGCCTGCTGCGGCTGCAGCTGGGCGACGCGCTGCGCCTGCAGGTGCGCCCCAGCGGCACCGAGCCGAAGGTGAAGCTGTACGGCGAAGGCATCGACTGCGAGCCCGCCGAGTACCTCGAAGCCCTCGCCGCGCTCCTCGCCTGACCGCCCCGCCCGCCGCTCCGCCGCTCCTCCGCCTGCCGCCATCTGTCGGGCTTCCGCGCCCATGGGGTCGAATACCCGCAGTGCCGTCGGGGTTTCGCGCCCGAGCACTGCGAGCGTGACTGGCTGTCGGAGCATCACCGTGGGCGGTCGTGGTGAGGGTCGTGGGTTGACGAACTCTTGTCGTCGAAACCCTTCACAAGCTACTCATGAGTAACCTAGAGTGTCGTACGTCACACGGGGGGTGTGGCTCGACATCAAGGGAGATGTTCATGCGCAGAGTGGGGATGGTCGTGGCGATGCTCGCCGGGGCAGTGGCGGTGCCGCTGGCCGCGTCGCAGGCGGTGCAGGCCGACGGGCCGGGTGTGGGCACCCCGTGGGTCGTCAGCGTCGGCGACTCGTACATCTCGGGCGAAGGCGGGCGCTGGGCGGGTAACAGCAACAACAGTTCCAGCAGCGTCGACGCCGGCGGCTCGGCCGCGTACTACGACAATGCCACGCACACCGCCGAGGTCATCAACCGCTGCCACCGCAGCACGGCCGCGGAGGTCCACATCGGTGGCGGCGTCAACAGCCTCAACCTGGCCTGCTCGGGCGCCAAGGTGGCGACGCACACCTCCAGCGACGGCTACTTCAAGCCCGGCCTCGACTTCTACAACAGCGGTGGCAACCAGGGCCAGGCCCTGATGCTGCAGAACTTCGCCGCCACCCACAACGTGAAGATGATCCAGCTGTCCATCGGTGGCAACGACTTCAACTTCGCCGGCATCGTGCAGACCTGCGTGACCAACTTCCTCACCTCGCCGTCGTGGTGGCCCAACTACTGCAACGACGACAGCTCGGTCACCAGCAACTTCACCACCGCCAACGTGAACGCCAAGACGGCGGCCATCACCGGGGCCATCAACAACATCAAGACTGCGATGGCCAACGCCGGCTACAGCGCCGGCCAGTACACGATCGTCGCCCAGACCTACCCGTCGCCGATCCCGAACAGCAGCGGCTTCCGTTACAGCCAGAGCGGTTTCACCCGCCAGAGCACGGGTGGCTGCGGCTTCTGGAACAACGACGCCAACTGGGCCAACGGCACCGCGCTGGTGAAGATCAACAACGCGGTGAAGAACGCCGCCGCCGCCGCCAACACCGCCGGCAACGTGAAGGTGATGGACCTGGCCGCCTCGTTCAACGGCCGGCGGCTGTGCGAGAACACGGTGAACCTGATGGAGAACAGCGGCCGGGCCAACTGGACCGTCGCCGGCGCCAGCGACGCCACCGAGTGGATCGCCCAGATCCGCACGCTCAGCACCGTGTTCGGCCCGTACTACGTGCAGGAGAGCCTGCACCCCAACTGGTGGGGCGAGAAGGCCATCCGCAACTGCGTGCGCCAGGCGTACAACGGCGGCGTGCCCAAGGGCGGCGTGTGCAACCGTGGTACCGGCCTGAACGCCAACGGCGAACCGAACATGACACTCGCCTGAGCGGAGAGCGCTCACGAGCGATGACGGGACAACGGCCCGGGGTGAAAGCCCCGGGCCGTTGCGCGCCCCCGCGAACTTAAGTTCGCGTGAGGAACTTAAGTTCGCGGGAGGGGTGGGTCAGCAGAAGGAGAAGGTGACGCCGAAGCCGGTGACGATGCCGTCATCGATGGTGACGAGGATGACCTCGAAGCCGATCGTCGCCGTGCCGGTGGTGCTGCCATCGGGCTGGATGTCGCCGAGGTCGAGGTCGGGCCAGGCGGCCTGCACCTCGGCGAGGGTGCTGCCGAGGTGGATGTCGTCGTCGAGCCACAGTCCCGACGGTGTCATTCCGGGCGGGATGCCGGTGTCCGCTTGCGACGGATGGCCGCCGGCGCCGAGGTCGCCGACCGACCAGGCCCACAGCAACGCTCCACCCTGGTGTTGCACGAACCGGACGGTGAGGTCGCCCCACCGCACGATCCGCTCGACTCGGCCGTACGGGCAGCCGCCGCTGCGCGACGGATCGTTCGGGTCGACGAGCGTCGCCCAGCCGGTGTCCATCGTCGGCGCTCCGAAGTGTGCCGAGATCGCAGCGATCACCTCGTCCGGTTGCTGCGGGCCGATCCCGAACCCGGCGACCGCTCCGTTGATCGACGTCAGCCTCCACGAGTCGGGTTGGGGAAGTGCGTAGCGGGCCACCTCGTACTGGCCGTCGACGAGCTCGAGGCGGACGTAGCCCATCGTCGAGACAGTTCCGCCGGAGTTGTACCCGTCTCCGGGGTGGGCCATCGGCTCGGTGGCGTAGGTGCCGTCGGGGAGGACGCGGATGATCATGTCCGCTGTGCCGTCGCCGGCGGAGAACACGACCGACCCGTCGCTGATCGTGCCGATCGCCGTGCCCCACCAGCCGGCCGGAAGCGTCCAGCGGTAGACCCGCGCCTTGTACGAGGTGGTCAACTCCTCCGGCTGCCTGTTCAACGCATAGGTCACTGTGGCACCGACGTACGCCGGTGCCACAGTGACAACCGGGCGACCGTTCGCCTCGATGGTGTCGCCGTTCAGGTACAACGAAGTGAAGACCTGGTCGGGGATGTCGACGCCGTCCATCGGCTGCTGATAGCCGGAGGAGTACGACTGCAGGTACCAGAGTGAGTAGAACACGATGCGAGCATCGGTGGACCCCGGCTCGGTCTGCGGCACGTAGATGGTGTCGCCGATCAGCAGGGGTTGGCCGACGATGCTCGCCGTGAGGGGAACCGTGGTCACGACGCCGTCGTCCACCACCACCCAGCGGGCGTTGACGGTGTCGGGGATGATCACCACCCCGCCGTCGGTGAGCAGTGGGCTCCACGGCCGGGCCGGGTCGCATTCGCTGCAGGTGTCGCGGCCGAGTTGGTCGGCGGCGCTGCCCACCTCGGCGCGGTATAGCACGGTGCGGTTTGGCGCCGCCGAGAGATCGGGAACGATGGCAACCTCGGTGGCGGTGATCACCTCGGGCAACGTCGTGGCATCCGCTGCCGTGTAGACCTCTCCGTCGGGGCTTGTGATGGTGAGGATGCCCGTGGCGGCGTCCAGTCGCAGGCGCGCGCCATCTGAGATCGGGATGATCGCGTCCGGCGCGTCCACGCACAGGATTGCCGTGCTCACCAGGTTCTGGTCGAGCGAGATGGTGTCGCCGTCGAGCGTCCAGCCACCCGGCTGCGATGCGTCGTAGCCGTACTCGTTGCAGCCGTCGAAACCCACCAGCCGGCCGTCGCTCTGCAGCGTGAAGGTCGCTGCCGACGTGGTGTCCTGACCATCGACCGTCAACACCTGCCAGGTGACGTCGACGAGCTGCGTGCGCAGGTCGACGGGCACGCCGTCGGGTGCGGTGGTCGGCGTGCTCGACGTGGACGATGCACCCGACGAGGTGGTGGAGGAGCTGGTGACGTGCTGGTTGTCCCCCCGGTTCACCACCAGCACGACACCCACCACGAGCACAGCCGCGGCCGTCGACCAAGCCGTTGCCCTCCACACGAAGCGGTTACGTGCGGCCCGTGCAGGCGCGGGCGACCCGATCTGCGCGGCGAGGTCGGCACGCAACTCGGCTCGGAAGCCGGGGCGGGCGACGGTTTCGTCGCCGGCGTGCTCGTCGATCCAGTTCTCAGGCATGTCGGGGCTCCTCCCCACGAAGGCGGGCGCGGGCACGGGCCAGCAGCGATTCGGCGGCGTGCACGGAGATGTCCATCGCCGCCGCGACATCGGGCACCGCCAGGTCGTCGACGTAGCGCAGCACCAGCGCGGTGCGTTCACGGGCGGGCAACGCCGCCAGCTGCGACGGCACCACGGCCGGCTGGCGCTCGCCACCGGCCGCTGCCACGAGCCGCAGCCGTCGTTGCTCGCGCTCGTCCGTGCGGGCGCGGTCCAGGAAGCGGTTGCGGATGGTCGTGATCAGGTACGCGATCTGCAGGTCGCTGTCGTTGCCACTCTCGGCCGTGCCCGCGCGCCAGCGGCGCAGGAGCGACGCGTACGCGTCCTGCACCAGGTCTTCCGCCGCCTCGCGGTCTGTGCCGCACAACCGACCCGCGTAGCGGTAGGCCTCGCTGAACGTGTCGTCGTAGAAGGCGAGGAACCGGTCGTGGCGCTGATCGTGTCGCACGCTGCTCGTCACACCCCTTTCAACGTCGCCGGCCGGCGGGCTCCGTCGCGGCGATGGAGAACTTCTGGGCCTTCTAGGCGGGCGAGCCGAACTGGCGGTCGCCGGCGTCGCCCAGGCCGGGCACGATGAACGCGGTCTCGTTCAGCCGCTCGTCGAGCGAGGCGGTGTACACCGCAAGATCCAGGCCTTCCTGGCGCAGCAGCTCGATGCCCTCCGGTGCAGCCAGCACGCACACGACGATGATGGTGCCGGTGGCGCCGCGCTCGACCAGCAGCCGGCAGGTGTGGGCCAGCGAGCCACCGGTGGCCAGCATCGGGTCGAGCACGATGATCTGGCGGCCGGCCAGGTTCTCCGGCAGCTTGTTGACGTACGGCTTGGGCAGGTGGGTGTTCTCGTCGCGGGCGACGCCGATGAACCCGACGTCGGCGTTGGGCAGCAGGTCTTGCGCGGCGCCCAGGAAGCCGAGGCCGGCGCGCAGCACGGGCACCACCACCGGCTGGCTGTCGAGCTGGCGGCCCAACGTCTCGGTGAGCGGGGTCTGCACTCGCACCGCATGGGTGGGCAGGCCGCGCGTGGCCTCGGCCATCAGCAAGGTGCCGATGCGCTCCAGCTCTTGGCGGAACAGGGCGTTGGGCGTGTCCTTGTCGCGCACTCGCGTGAGCGAATCGGCGATGAGCGGGTGGTCGACGACGTGAAGAGCAACAGCCATGCCGCCAGTGTGTCAGACCCACGTCGGGAGCGGCGGACGACGACTCTCCCCGAGGGCGTCGTGACGCTCGGCTGTTGTAGATCAGAGTGCGCCGGCGCGGGCCATGGCGTAGCGCGGCTTGATGATGCCGTTGATGATCTTCAACCGGTCGGGGAAGTGGGCGAACGCGCTCTTCATCCCGTTGATCGTCAGCCACTCGAAGTCGTCGAGGCCCCAGCCGAACGCATCGCGCAGTTGCTCCATCTCGTGGGTCATGGAGGTGGCGCTCATCAGCCGGTTGTCGGTGTTCAGCGTGACGCGGAACCGCAGCCGACGCAGCATGCCGATGGGGTGATCGGCGATGGTGGCGCACACCCCCGTGCCCACGTTGCTGGTGGGGCACAGCTCCAACGGGATGCGGCGATCGCGCACCGCAGTGGCCAAGCGGCCCAGCTCCTCGTCGCCCTCGGGGCCGCTGATGTCGTCGACGATGCGCACCCCGTGGCCCAGGCGCTCGGCGCCGCAGAACTGCACGGCCTCCCAGATGCTGGGCAGCCCGAACGCCTCGCCGGCGTGGATGGTGGTGTGGAAGTTCTCGCGGCGCACGTACTCGAACGCGTCCAGGTGACGTGTGGGCGGGTAGCCGGCTTCGGCGCCGGCGATGTCGAAGCCGACGCAGCCGGCGTCGCGCCAGCGCACAGCGAGCTCGGCGATCTCGCGGCTGCGGGCCGCGGTGCGCATCGCCGAGCAGATGAGGTAGATGGTCAGGTCGGTGCCTGCCGAGCCGCGACGGAAGCCCTCCAGGATGGCCTCCACCACTTCGTCCAGCGTCAGGCCCTGCTCGGTGCACAGCTCGGGCGCCATGCGCACCTCGGCGTACACCACCCCGTCGGCCGCAAGATCGACGGCGCACTCGTAGCTGACCCGTTCGATCGCATCCTTGTGCTGCATCACTCCCACGGTGTGGGCGAACGTCTCCAGGTACAGCACCAGGTCGTTGCGCTTGGCGCCGCGGTTGAACCACGACGCCAGTTCGCCCTCGTCGTAGGAGGGCAGGTTCCTGTAGCCGTACTCCTTGGCCAGTTCGATGACGGTGGCCGGCCGCAGGCCGCCGTCGAGGTGGTCGTGCAGCAGCACCTTCGGGAGGGCCAGGATGTTCATGCGCGGTCACCGTTGCGGTCGTCGAGAAGGCAATCCATGTGCTCAGCGTAGGCGGCGGCCCAGGGTGCCCCCACCCGCACCTGCCCCTACCCTTGTGGGCATGGACAGCCCGCAAGCGCCGCAACTGACGATCCTGGGAAGCACCGTGCGCCACGCGGTGGAGCATGTGGAGGTGTTCCCTGCGCCGGCGCACGTCACCAGCGTGCGGTTCACCAACGACGAGCTCGCCTCGATGTGCCCGGTGACCCAGCAGCCAGACCTGTCCACCGTGGTCATCGAGTACGTGCCGAGCCAGTGGTGCATCGAGAGCAAGAGCCTGAAGCTGTATCTCTGGGGCTTCCGCGACCGGGCGGTGTTCGCCGAGGCGATGGCCGCGGAGATCGCCGGGGAGGTCATGCAGTCGGCCGCGCCGAAGCACGTGCGGGTCACGCTCACCCAACGCCCGCGCGGCGGCATCGAAGTGCAGGCCGTTGCCGAGCTGCCTGGCTGATTCGCTGCCGCTGCAACGCACGTGCAGGCCCCCTCGCCGGGCGGCGGTTCAGAAGTCGGTGGCGTCGGCGGGCACCGCGCGCAGCACGCCCTCGGCGCGCAGGCGGGCGATCTCCTCGGCGGTGTAGCCCAGCTCGGCCAGCACCTCCTCGCCGTGCTCGCCGATCAGGGGCGCATGCCGGTGGACCGTGGCCGGCGTGCCGTCGAAGCGCACACCGCCAGGGATCACCCGGTACGGGCCCGCGACCGGGTGCTCGGCCACGGGCAGCTCTGCCACCAGTTCGTCCAATGAACGCACGGGGCCGGCGGGGATGTCGCGCTCGTGGCAGTACTCCAGCCACTCGGCGGTGGTGCGGGTGAGCATCAGCTCGGCGACTTCGGCGTAGAGCTCGCGGGCGTTCTCCAGCCGGGACCAACGCGTGCTCAGCCGCTCGTCGTCGTGGGCATGGCGCCCGATGACGGCGAACAGGTCGCGGTAGTTCTGGTCGCTGTACGGCAGCACGTGGATCCAGCCGTCCTTCGTGCGTTGCGGGTGGCGGCCGGGCAGCAGCACCCGCGGTAGCCCCGCCGGGCCTTGCGGCGGCACTTGCACGGCGGCCGATGCGTGCTCGGCCAGCACGAAGGCGCGGGCGGCCTCCACCATCGGCACCTCCAGCCGCTGCCCCTCGCCGGTGCGGTCGCGGTGGTGCAGCGCGGCCAGCACGCCGTAGGCGATGGTCAGGCCCGACAACTTGTCGGCGAGGATCGTGGGGGCGATGGCGGGCTCGCCGTCGCGCAGCTGGAACGTGGCGGCGACACCCGCGGCGGACTGCACCACGTCGTCGTAGGCCGGGTTGTCGGCCTGGGGCGAATCGGTGGGCCAGCCCTGCGCCTGGCAGTAGACGATGTCGGGCTTGCGGGCGCGCACCGACTGGTAGTCCAGCCCCAGCCGTTGCAGCGAGCCGGGCCGCAGGTTGGTGATGACGATGTCGCTGCGCTCGGCCAGGCGCAGGCAGGCCTCGCGCCCGTCGGGGTGGCGCAGGTCGAGCGAGATGTTCCGCTTGTTGCGCAGCAGGTTCAACGCCACGCCCGACAGCTGCGGGTGCGGCCCGACGCCCATCGTGCGGTTGGTGTCGCCCTTCACGTCTTCGACGGTGACGACATCGGCGCCGAGGTCGCCCAGGATCTGGGTGGCGAACGGCCCCATCACCACCGAGGTCAGGTCGAGCACCCGCACATCGGCAAGGGGGCCGCTCATCGGTTCAGCTCTGCACCGACGATGTCAGTGGCTTTCGCCGCTGCGGTATGGCTGGCCGGCGTGGGCTGGTGGTCGCAATCGTTGGCTGGCCGTGGCGAGCACGACGATGGTGAGGAAGTACGGCAGGCCGGTGGTGAGCGACTCGGGGATGGTGTCGATGCGCCACCACCACACGAACATCAGCACGCCGAACCCCCCTGCGATGCCCAGTGACACCCACCGTTGGCGGATGATCGCGACGACCCCCCAGACGACGCAGACGGCGCCGCCGAACAGGAACAGTTGCGGCACTGCGTCGCGGCCGACGCGGTTGAGTGCCTCCGGATAGCCGAACAGGAACCCGCTGGCGAGCACGCCGGTGGGGCGCCAGTTGCCGGCGATGGTGGTGGCCAGGCCGATGAAGCCCTTGTTCTGCGTTTGCGCCTGGCGGTAGTAGGAGGAGGCGACGATGGCCAGGTAGCCACCGCTGAGCCCGGCGCAACCACCGCTGATCAGCAGCGCCGCGTAGCGCAGCGAGGTGACTCGCACGCCCAGCGACTCTGCCGCGGCCGGTGCCTCGCCCGACGACCGCACGCGCAGGCCGAACTTGGTGCGCCACAGCACCCAGGCGGTGATGGGCACCAGCGCCAGCGCCACCAGGGTGCCCGCCGAGACGTTGAAGGTGAAGCCACGAACGACGCCGGCGATGTCGGCGATGACCGGCCACCCCTTCTTCTCCAGCCAGCCGAACATGTCGGGCGAGTGCCACGACCCGATGCGCCCGCCGGACAGGAAGGGGAAGTCGAACCGGGGTAACGCCCACTTCTGCTGCGGCGACTGGCTGATGCCGGCACCCTGCGGCACGTCCTTGGCGCCGGGACCCCACAACAGCTCCGACATGTAGCGCATGCTGCCGAACGCCAACAGGTTGATGGCGACGCCGGAGATGATGTGGTTGACGTTGAACGTGACGGTGGCGACCGCATGGATGAGGCCGCCCAGCATGCCGCCACCGACGGCCATCAGCAGGCCCACCCACGGGCCCGCGATGTAGGCGCCGTAGCCGCCGAACCAGGTGCCGAAGATCATCATGCCTTCGATGCCGATGTTGACCACGCCGACGCGCTCGGCCCACAGGCCGGCCAGACCGGCCAGCAGGATGGGGATGGTGGTGCGCAGCGTGGTCTGCATCGTTTGCGAGGAAGTGAGCGCATCGGCGTCGTCGCCCCACCAGCGCGCCAGCGACAGGACCACGAACAGACCGAAGCCGACGAACAGCAGGCGCCGGCTGGCCAGCATCCGCAGCAACAGTGGCGCCGGCCTGGGCTGGGGGGCGACTGCAGCGTTGTCGGGGGTGAGGGTGGCGGTCATGACGCAGCTCCGGCGACGGCGAGTTGGGCGGCGGTTCGGTCGGCGGTTCGGCGGGCGACGCGAACGGCGACCACCTCGTTGACGATGACCACGGCGAGCAGGATCACTGCTTTGATGACCATCACGATCGACTGCGGTACCTTGTCGATCTGCAGCGGCCCGTTCAACGTGTCGAGGAACGAGAACAGGAAGGCGGCGCCGACGATGCCGGCGGGGTGGTTGCGGCCCAGCAGCGCGACGGCGATGCCACTGAACCCAAAGCCCTCGGGGCGGCTGGGGCCGTAGGCGTGTGAATCGGCGAGCAGGTAGTTCATGCCGATGAGGCCGGCGACCGCGCCGGAGATCAGCATCGAGGCCACGATCATCCGGTTGGAGGCGATGCCGCCGGTGCGTGCCGCCCCGGCGTTGAGGCCGGATGCACGCAGGCGGAACCCGAAGCGGCTCTTGAACACGAGCAGCCAGTAGAGGAGGACCACGATCAGGCCCATCAGGAAGAAGCTGCCCAGCTTGCCCTGCACGAGATCGGGCAGCCAGCCCGAGCGTGGGATCGGTTTGGTCTTCACGTCGAGCGAGCCGCCGGGCTTGGTGAAGCGGAAGTACTCGCTGAACAGGAAGTCGATCAGGTTCAGCGCCAGCTGGTTGAGCATGATCGTGACGATCACCTCGTTGACGCCCCGCTTCACCTTCAGGATTGCGGCGATCGAGGCCCAGATGGAGCCGGCCGTCATGCCGACGGCGAAGATGATCAGCACGTGCAACGGCGCCCAGGTGTCGAGCCGTGAGGCGACCACAGCGGCGAAGAACACGCCGACGAGGTACTGGCCCTCGACACCGATGTTGAACAGGTTCATCTTGAACCCGACGGCCACCGCTACCGCCGACACCATCATCGGCGTCGAGCGATCGAGCATCTCGTACAACTTCGCCGAGTCGGTGGCGTTCTCCCACATCTTGTCGAACACCGAGAAGGGCCGCTCGCCGCTGATCCAGAGGATGAACGTGGCCAGCAGCAGCGCCAGCAGCACCGCAGCCAGCGAGCTGAGCAGCGTGATGACAACCTGCCGGCGTGATTGGCTCGGCTTCGGGTTGAAGATGCGCAGCAAGTGAGCGAACGACTTGCCGATGGGTACTTCTTCGGCCATCACGCCACCTCCTGGTGTCCGCCGGTCATGTACGTGCCGAGCAGTTCGGGTGTCGCCTCGGCCGGTGAGAGCCGGGCGTTGATGCGCCCGTCGAACATCACCAGGATCTGGTCGCTGAGGCCGATCAGCTCTTCCAGGTCGGCGGAGACCAGCAGCACAGCCAGTCCTTCGTCGCGTGCGATGCGCAGCTTCTCCCAGATCGCGGCCTGGGCACCGATGTCGACGCCGCGCGTGGGGTGCGCGGCCAGCAGCACCCCTGGCTCGCTGGCCAGCTCGCGGCCCACCAGCAGCTTCTGCTGGTTGCCGCCGGAGAGGGCGTAGGCCGGCACCGTCTCACTGGGCGTGCGCACGTCGAAGTCGTCGATCACCTGGCGGGCATCGGCGCGCACGGCCGAGGCGGCGATGAACGGGCCGCGCTGGAACTCGGGGTTGCCGTCGCGGCCGAGCAGCGTGTTCTCCCACAGTGGGGCATCCAGCAGCAGGCCTTCGCGATGACGGTCGAAGGGGATGTACGAGATGCCGTGCTCGAGACGGTACTGCACCGGTTTGCCGGTGATGTCATCGCCGTCGAGGTGGACCGACCCGGTGGTCGGGTGCTCGATCCCGAGCAGGGCTTGGCACAGCTCGAACTGACCGTTGCCCTCGACACCGGCGATGCCCACGACCTCGCCCTCGTGCACCTCGAAGCTGACGTCGTCGACTGCCAGCCGCCCGCCGATGCCCCGCACGGACAGGTGCGAGACCACCAACTTGGCGACCGCGCCGACCTGGCTGGTGCGGCCGTGCGGCGAGGGCAGCTCGCTGCCCACCATCAGCACGCCGAGCGTGGCGCGGGTGACGTTGCCGGGCTTCACCTCGGCCACTGTGGTGCCGGACCGGATGACCGTGATGTCGTCGGACACCGCCAGCACCTCGTCGAGCTTGTGCGAGATGAAGATGACCGTGGCGCCGTCGGCTACCAGGCGGTGCAGGGTGACGAACAGCTCCTCGACCTCCTGCGGCACCAGCACTGCGGTGGGCTCGTCGAGGATGAGGATGCGGGCGCCGCGGAACAGCACCTTCAGGATCTCCACTCGCTGCCGCTGGCCGACGCCCAGGTCGGAGACCAGGGCATCGAGATCGACCCGTGCGCCGAGCGAGGCCATGATCTGGTTCAAGCGCTCGCGGGCCTGCTCGAAGCGGATGACGCCGTTGGCCGTGGGCTCGGCGCCGAGCACGATGTTCTCCAGCACGGTGAGGTTGTCGGCCAGCATGAAGTGCTGGTGCACCATGCCGATGCCGGCGCTGATCGCCTCGCTCGGCGATTTGAAGCGCACCTGCTGGCCGAACACGTGGATGGTGCCTGCCTCCGGCTGGTGCATGCCGTACAGAGTCTTCATCAGCGTGCTCTTGCCGGCGCCGTTCTCGCCGACGATCGCATGGATCGTGCCGGCGCGCACGTTGAGGTTCACGTCGTGGTTGGCGATGACCCCGGGGAATCGTTTCTCGATCCCTGTCAGTTGCACCGCCAGCGTGTCGCTGCCCATTGCTCCCCTTTGCTGAACGTCTCGTGCTGTTATAGCAGAGAGCCCGGGGGCGGACCCCCGGGCTCTCGTCACGCTGACTCTTCAGTTGATCCGGAGTGGATCAGGGTGCGGTCGGGACTTCGATCTCGCCGGCGATGATGGCGGCCTTGATCTCTTCGAGCTGATCGCCGATGTCGTCGACGAAGCCACCCGAGGTGGAGTAGCCCACGCCGTCGACCTTGAGGTCGTA
>JAUSLQ010000148.1 GCA_030645675.1 Actinomycetota bacterium
GCCGCGCCCGCGCCCGCTGCCGTCGCACCCGCGACTGCCGCCGTGCCGGGTGATTCGTCCGGCGTGCTGTCTTACGCGGCCGGCCTGGGGACTGCATTGCTGATGTCGGCGGGGGCGCTGAGCCTGCTGGAGTCCCGCCGCCGCCGTCAGTGGCGAGCGGCCACGGTGGGCTCGCGGTTGGCCCTGCCCACGGTGGCGCAGGCGCGCACGGAGGTGCTGCTGCGGTCGCTGAGCGCTCCCGAGCGGCTGGCCCGGCTGGACGTGGCCCTGCGTGCCGCCGCACCCGACCTGGCGGCGCAGGGTGCCTCGGTGCATGCCGTGCTGCTGAGCGACACCGGCGAGGTGTGCCTGTTCGTGCGCGGTTCTGCCACGCCGTCGCAGCCGGAGTGGCAGACCGACCTGCACGCCAACACCTGGCGGCTGCCGGCCGGCGTTCCGCTGACCGCTCTCGCCGAGCGCGCCCGCCGGTGCACGCAGCCGTGCCCGGCAATCGCCCACATCGGTGGTGTGCCCGAGGGCGGCGAGCTGTTCGTCGATCTCGAGGCGGTCGGCGTGCTGGCGGTGCACTCGCCGCACTCCGCGCTCATCCTGCGGGGCATCGCTTCGTCGCTGGCCGTGTCGCCGTTCGCCGAGGCCGCGCGGGTGTACACGGTCGGGCTCGGCGACGTCGCGCTGGGCTCGCCCACCAGCGAGCCGGTCGACTCGCTCGACGCCGCGCTGGACGCGGCGGCGATGGCGCTCGGCAGTACCGCCAGCCTTGCCCACGGCAGCACCACCTTCGGTCTGCGCGTGGCCGGTGCTGGTGGCGAGGCGTGGGAGCCGGCAGTGGTGGTAGCAGCCGTGGCGGACGCTGACGTGCCTGGCGGCGACGACGACCGCGCCGGCGACGACGACCGCGCCGACGACGACCGCGCCGGCGACGACCGCGCCGACGACGACGACCGCGCCGGTAGGGGCGGCCCGGTCGTCGTGCTCGAGGGCGAGCTGCGCGCCGCCGCCGCCGGCGGGCGCGGCCTGGCGCTGGTGCTGGACGCCCCCGGCACGGCGGCCACGTGGCGTCTGCACTTCACCGGTGGGCGGCATGTGCTGGAACCGCTGGGCATCGAGGTGCAGCCGGTGGGCCTGGCTGCCGCCGATGTCGCGGAGGTGGCGGAGCTCTTGGCGGAGTCGTCCGCCGACCGGACCGGACCGGCCGACGAGCCGGCGTTCCTGGGCGGAGCCGGTGACCAGGCCGAGATCGCCGGTGGCCGGGCGATGGACGTGTCGGAGTTGGCGCTGGAGTTCGACGAGCCCGACTGGGCGTTGATGGTGCACGTGCTCGGTCAGGTGGCCGTGGTGGGCCGCGACGGCACGGTGGCCGACTGCGAGCGATCGAAGGCGGTCGAGTTGGTGGTCTGGCTCAGCCAGCACCGCGAGCGGCCCACCCGCACAGCGGCCCGCACCGCGCTGTGGGACCTGGATGTTCGCGACGCGACGTTCGCCAACGTGGTCAGCGACGCCCGCCGGGCAATGGCCCGCGCCGTGCCGCCGGCCGAGGGCCAGGAGTGGATCGCCCGCACTCTGACCGAGGAGCTGCCGCTGCACCGGCGGGTCGTGACCGACGCCGAACTGCTGGAGCAACGGCTGCGTCACTCACGCGGCCTGAGCCCGCTGGACGCGATCGCTGTGCTGCGCCCGGGCATGGAGCTGGTGGTCGGCATGCCGTTCGCCGGCACCAGCTACCTCTGGACCGATGCCGAGGGCATCACCTCGTCGCTCGTGTTGCTGGCCACGGGCGCGTCGATCGAGTTGGCCCGCCACTACCTGTCGCTGGGCGATGTCGATGGAGTGTTCTGGGCCACCGGCCAGGGGCTGAAGGTGATCAGCGGCCACGAGGAGCTGATCGCCCTGCGCATGCGCGCTCACGCCCGCCACGGCGACCTGGCCGGTGTGCGCGGCGAGTGGGAGAGCTACGAGCGGGCCCTGGCCGCCGACCCGTGGGCAGCGGCCGACCCCGCGCCCAAGCTGGTCGCCCTGCGCCGCGAACTGCTCACCCCCGCCCAGCCCTCGGACGCTGCGGCAAACCTTCGTGGAGCCGGGTAAGGGAATCGAACCCTTGACCTACGCATTACAAGTGCGTTGCTCTGCCAGCTGAGCTAACCCGGCGGGGCCTCGGGAGTTGGAGAGGACAACCCTCGAACAACGTACGGGGAAACCCGCCAACGACCCGAACCTCGGCGAGCAGTCTAGGCCCGGCCGCTCCGGCGTCGACGGTGCAGGGGCCAAGGGCCTCCGGGTCGGGCCCGCCGGGCACTCGGCACTCCCGAGAACCCGCCGCCGGTCGAGCGAGACCGCATGCTTGCGGGCGCAACTGTGAATTCACAGAAGCCGACGTCGCCTTCTGTGAATTCACGGTTGGAACTGGCCGTGCTTGGTTCCGTCACGGCACCGTCGCAGTCACGGCAGGACGCCCGGCATCGATCACCGCATCAACAACACGACGACGACGATGATCAGAATGAGTACGACTGCACCTCCACCGATGTACATGGTCACTCCTCTCATGGCGAAACCGATGGCCACGTCTGGGAGATCATCATCTCTCCTGCAGGTCGCCGCATGAAGAGGCCAATGTCCATCCCCGCCGAATGGCCATCTGTTCGTCATCGTGCTCCCGCCCACGGCGGCTCGCCGAGATCGATGTTCGGCCATGCCGTTGCTCCGGCGAGGCTGAGCGCCACGGGGTGTATGGTGAACACGACACGAGAACAAAGCCCTGACGTGTCGGGCCGGCTCACGCTGGTTCGGGAGCGGTGCTCCGGACCCTGGTAGCGCGCGTTGCTCGCACGATCGAAACCAGGTGCAGCCATGCCTCCCAGCGAATCGCCGTCCGTGTCCTGGTGTCGACGCGGGCCCAGATGCCTCGGCAGTGACCCGCTACGGACCGTTGTCTGGGTGGGCGGCGAGCAGGACATGGCCACCCGCATGCACCTGTCGGTCGTTCTCGCCGAGGCCGCCGGTCTCGACGATGCCGACATCGTCGTCGACCTCAGCGAAGTGACGTTCATGGACGCCTCGACGGTCGGCGCTCTCGTCATGGCCCGCGACCGTCTTCGGGCTCTCTCGCGTTCGCTGACGGTCCGCGACCCGTCACCTCCGGCCCGGCGACTCCTCGACCTGTGTGGGCTGGAGCGACTGATCGATGAACCCCCGGCGGCTCAGCTACCCGGTGCGGCCGCGCTGGGGTCGTGGGTCAGCGTGCCCGCACGGGACCGCGACCGGGACTCCGTGCAGCCAGCGGTCACCGACGAGGCACCCTTCCAGGAACCGGCTCTCGCCATGGAGCGACGCGTCGACACATCGAGGTCGGTCCGGAAGCTTCGAGCGCCGCCGTGACCGGCGGCCAGGAGCGCCGGCTGGCGATCCTCGGTCGCCTGCTCGGCCAGGGGGGAGGGTTCACGACCGCGCGGCTCTGTCAGGTGTGCGCGGACGTCACCGGAGTCACCGGCGCCGGGATCATGCTCATGGCCGGCGATGTCCCCCGCGGGTCGGTGTGTACCACCGACACCGTCAGCGCCGTCATGGAACAGTTGCAGTACGACCTCGGCGAGGGACCCTGCGTGGATGCCTACCACCAGGACCACCCCGTGTTGGAGCCCGACCTCGCCGAGCCTGACGCGCCGCGATGGCTGGCCTTCACCGGGCCGGCCGTCGACGCCGGCGCCCGGGCCGTGTTCGGTTTCCCACTGCAAGTCGGGGCTGTCCGTCTCGGTGCCCTCAACCTGTACAACGACCGGCCAGGCAACCTCTCCGACGACCAGTACATCGACGCGCTGGTCATGGCCGATGTCGCGGCTCAGGCCCTCCTCCTCCTCCAGGCCCACGCCCCGCCCGACACAGTGGCCGTCGAGTTGGAGTCCAACGCCAACTTCCAGTACGTGGTCCACCAGGCGTCGGGCATGGTCGCCGCCCAGATCGACATCACGGTCAGCCAAGCGCTGATCCGTCTCCGCGCATACGCCTTCGGCAACGGCCGGCCCCTCACCGACGTGGCCCGAGACGTCGTCGCCCGACGGCTGCGCTTCGACGCCGACAGCGGCGAGGACGACAGCGGCGAGGACGACAGCGGCGAGGACGACCAGACGCGATGACTACCGCTCATGCCGCGCCAGCGACGCCGCCGCCCAGGCCGGCGTACAATTCGGACCGTCCGGCCCGCATCCGAGCGAACAGACCGCATCGACCCTGGCCAGCCGAAGGGAGACTCCAATGACCAGAGAATCAATGCTCGCTCGCACCCTCGTCGAGCTGGCCGACTCCCTGGTCGACGACTTCGATGTCGTCGACCTCCTCATGCTGCTCGCCGACCGCTGCGTCGAGGTGCTCGACGTGCAGGCTGCCGGCATCATGCTCGCCACGCCCGACGGGCAGCTACGCGTGATGGCCTCCTCCAGCGAGACCATGCGCGTCCTCGAGCTGTTCGAGACCCAAGCCCAAGAAGGGCCCTGTTTCGACTGCTACCACACCGGTCAAGCCGTCGTGAACCAGGACCTCGACGCAGTCAACGGCCGGTGGCCACGATTCGCCGCCGAAGCGCTCGGTGCAGGGTTCCACTCTGCCCATGCACTTCCCATGCGCCTACGCGGCTCGGTGATCGGCGCCCTCAACCTGTTCCGCGATGGCGTCGGTCAAATGGGCCCCGCCGACCTCGAGGTGGCCCAAGCCTTCGCCGACGTCGCCACCATTGCCATCCTCCAGCACCGCGCCACGCGCGAAGCCCAGATCCTCGCCCAGCAGCTGACGGGTGCACTGAACAGTCGGGTCATACTCGAACAGGCCAAGGGAATGGTCGCCGAGCGGCTCGACCTCGACATGGAACGATCCTTCGCCACCCTCCGCAGCCACGCCCGCAACCACAACCTCCGCCTCATCGATGTCGCCCAGTCCGTCATCGACGGCTCACTCGCCACTTCAGGACTCGACGCTTCCCCAGCTGCCAAACCCTGACCGCGTCCACCCTTGGAGCCAGCGCCCCCGGTTGTGCCGCGTGACCGCCGTGTGACCGCCGCGTCACCGCCGCGGTAGAGCCGTCAGCAGGGTGCGTCACCCCGCAGCGCCTTGGTCAGCAGGCTGTTGAGCGCCTCGGTCTCGGCGGCGGTCAGCTTCGACCACTCGCGACGGTGGAAGTGCTGCAGCTCCGGTGTCACCGTGTCGAACACGCGCCGGCCCTGCGCGGTGGCGCGCACGAGGATGCTGCGCCGGTCGGTCGGGTTCGGCAGGCGCTCGGCCAGCCCGGCCCGCACGAGGCGGTCGACCAGCCGGGTGACGTCGCTCGCCCGGTTCAGCGAGCCGTCGGCGATAGCTCCGCTGGGGATGCCCACCTCGGGTTCGTCGGCCAGGCACAGTGCCCACAGCGCCACGTACTGCTGGTGCGTGATCCCGGCCCGGCGGCAGATCTCGTCGAGCGCGTCGTAGCTGCGATTGGCGAGCAGCAGGATGTTGACGTGGACCTCGCGGCCTACGCGCACCACCTTCGGCTCGCGGAGGGCCCGCGCTCGATCCAGCATGTGAGCGATCCTAGAGACCGGTACGTCGTCCGGCCCTCGTCGCTGCCCGGTCACACGCAGCGGTTGCGGATGGTGCCGATGCCGTCGATCCACGACTCGACGACGTCGCCGGCCTGCAAGAACCGCGGCGGCTTGCGCGCTGCGCCCACACCCTCCGGGGTGCCGGTGAAGATCACGTCGCCGGGCAGCAGCGGCAGGACTGCCGACAGCTCGGCCACCAGGCGGGGCACGTTGAAGATGAGGTCGCTCGTGCGCCCGTGCTGCATCACCTCGCCGGACACGCTGCAACCGATGCCGAGGTCGTCGCGATCGGCCAGCTCGTCGGGGGTGACGATCCACGGCCCGATCGGCCCGTAGCCGCGGCGGCTCTTGCCCAGGGAGAACTGCGCGCCGGCGGCGAACTGCAGCTGCCGATCACTGACGTCCTGGCCGACGGCGAGCCCGGCGACGTGTGCCCACCCGTCGGCTTCGCTGACTCGGTCGGCGAGGCGGCCGATGACGACGACCAGCTCGACCTCCCAGTCGATGGCCGGCCCGACGACCTCGATGTCGGCGAAGGGGCCGGCGAGCGACGCAGGGAACTTGGTGAAGGTGGCCGGCACGCTGGGGACCTGCATGCCGGACTCCTCCGCATGCGACCGGTAGTTGAGGCCGATGGCGAAGACCTGCCGTGGCGCGGGCACAGGGTTGCGCAGTAGCGATGTGTCGAGGGCGGCGGTGCCGGTGGTGACCGTGCGGCCCCACTGCGCCACCTCGTCCCAGCGGGCGAACACCTCCATCGGGTCCGCGCCGAACCGGCCGCCCGATGCTGTGGCGACATCGGCGATCTCTTTGTCGCCATCCAGCACGATGGCCGCACGGCCGTCCACGTTTGCGATCTTCACGTCATGCACTCCTTGGTCGGCGCGCCGAGGGCGGCACGCAGGCGGTTCAACAGTTGTTCGGCTTCGACGGCGTCGGCTGCGGTTCCGAACAGGTGGAAGTCGGGGCGTTGCAGCGCCCACGTGCAACCGTGCTCGGTGAACCAGCGGCGCTGCACGGTGGCAGGTTCGGCCTCGTCGAGGGCCACCACGCGGCCACCGATCGCGGTGAACCACGCCTGCGCCTCGCCGGCGACATCGCCGGTGAGATCGCCGGTGAGATCGCCGGCGAGATCGGGGGTGTCGCCTGCCGGATCGACCGTCACCAGGCGCCACCCGGCACCGTGGACATCGTCGAACGGCACGCCGCCGATGGCCCCCTGGACGAAGCGCTCGCCGGCATGTGGTGTGCCCGTCGCGATGCAGCCGGCGGTGATGCCGGGCAGCCCGCCGACAACGGCCAGCTCGTCGGTGACGGCCGCCGCCATCAGCGCGTCGCGGGCGGCGGCCTCGGCCGGGTCGGGTACGCAGATCACCTTGCCGAGGTCCATCGCGAACTCGATGACCGCACGTGCCGGCTCGATCCGTTCGTGGTCGTAGTCCTGCAGCAGGCCCTCGCCGGCGTGGCCGGCCAGCACGAGGTCGAGCTTCCAGGCGAGGTTCGCGGCATCACGGACGCCGGCGCACAGGCCCTGGCCGGCGAAGGGCGGGGTCTGGTGCGCGGCATCGCCGGCGAGGAACACGCGCCGGTCGTGCCAACGCCGGGCGTACCGCGCGTGGAAGCGATAGTCGGCACAGCGCTCCATCCGTGCGTTGTCGGGCGTGACGTCCCAGGGCGCGAGCAGCTCCCACGCGTGGGCCTCGGTGTTGAACAGCTCCGGGTCTTCTCCGGGAAGGCGCATGAACTCCCAGCGCCGGCGGCCCGGCCCGCCCGACACGACGGTGGTCGGCCGCGCCGGATCGCACACCTGGAGGTTCACCGGGTCGTAGACGCGTGGCTCGTGCAGGACGACGTCGACGACGAACCAGTCGTAGAAGTAGCCGAGGTCGATCATCTCGATGCCGAGCAGGTCGCGAACCGTGCTGCGTGCCCCGTCGGCACCCACGACGTAGCGGGCACTCACCTCCCCGCCGTCGGTGATGCCGACGGTGACGTGGTCGTCGTGCTGCTGCAGCCGGTCGACCGCGACACCGCGCCGGATCTCCAGGCCGGGCAGCGAGCGCGCCCGTCGCTCGAGCAGCGCCTCCAGCTCCGGCTGGCAGAACATGGAGGCGATCGGCCAGCCCGTGGGCGAGTCGCCGATGAGGCCGAAGCGCAGCAGGGTGACGCCCGCCGCGTTGCGCCACTCGTAGACGTCGGCCGGCTCGATGAGCGAGCGCAGTTCCTCGCCGATGCCGCACGACTGCAGCACGCGGCCGATCTCCGCGTCGAAGTGCACCGCGCGCGGCAGCGGGTACGGCTCGCGCCAACGCTCGAGCACGGTCACCCGGTGGCCACGCTGTGCGAGGAGTATGGCGGTGACCAGGCCGGTGGGCCCGCAGCCGACGACGGCGACATCGCAGTCCGTCGGGGGAGGAAGAGCCGAGGGCATCGGTCAGCCCTGTCGCAACGGCTGGTGGCCCCAGGCCGAGATCCGGTCGTAGCGGCGGTCGTCGGCCCAGTCGTCGGTCACCGTGCGTGCGCCGTGCCCGACCTCGACCTGGAACCCGGCCGGGCTCTGCACGTAGAAGCTGAACATGTGGTCGTTGTCGTGCCGACCCAACCCGTTGGGGATGGGCAAGCCCGACGCCCACGCCCGGTCGAACGCCGCGCCGACATCGTCGCGTTCGTTGACCTCGAACATCACGTGGTGCAGTCGTTGGGGGAACTCGAACGGTGCGTTCACGAAGGCGAACGTGTGGTGCCGCCCGTTGCAGTGGAAGAACGACACATCCAGTTCGAAGTCGGGCCCCATCGGCATCTGCAGCCAGTCCGACCGGCCGAAGCCCATCCCCTCCACGAGGAACCGCTGCGACTCGTCGTACGCCATCGTGGCGATCGCGACGTGACCGAACCCCAGTCCTGCGGTGAGGAACCCACCCGGCACCAGCGGCGACGCGTACGGAGTGGCACCTCGTTCCAGCCCGGCGACCACCTCCACCGTCATGCCCCACGGCGCGGTCGTGCGGGCCAGTGCCTCGACGCGGCGGGCACCGCACTCCTCCGCGGACCCCGCCACGACTGCGAACCCGGCACCGCCCAGGCGTTCCACGGCGGCAGCGTGTGCCGCGAGATCGGTTGCTTCCAGCCCGACCAGCACCGCGTCGTTCGCGGCGCCGGGCTGCACCAGCACACGCTGCGCTGCGCCGTCGTTGCGCCAGGTGAGCGCGCCGTCTGCAGCGGGCTCGCCGGGCACGAGCCCGATCACCTCGGCGAAGAAGGCGCTCAGGCTCTCCGGCTCTGGGACCTCGAGCCCCAGGTATGCGATCTCCAGCGAATGCTGCATCGGTGTTCCCCTTTCACCACGTTGTCGCGCGAACTCTACGTGATACGGATAGTTGTTGCAACAGATAAATTGCCGGAACGGGGCGATGGCAGCGCGCATCGTCCGCTACCCGATCACCACCAGCTCGCGCACCCGCGCCAGCAGCACGTCGATCGCCGGCGCGTTCAGGCCGCCCTGGGGGAAGATCACGTCGGCGTGGCGCTTGCTGGGCTCGATGAACTGCTCGTGCGCCGGCCGCACCGACTCCAGGTACTGATGGATGATGCTGTCGGGCGTCCGCCCGCGCTCGACCACGTCGCGCTGCAGGCGACGGATGAAGCGCAGGTCGGCGTCGGTGTCGATGTACACCTTCAGGTCGAAGCGCTCGCGCAGCGTCGGCTCGTACAGCACGAGGATGCCCTCCACCACCACGATGCTGGCCGGCGCCACCATTCGCACCTCGTCGCTGCGCCGGTGATTGGTGTAGTCGTACACGGGCACCGGCACCGTGCTGCCGTGCGACAGCGCGGCCAGGTGATCGTTCAGCAGCTGCCAGTCGAACGCCGAGGGGTGGTCGTAGTTCAGCCGCTCGCGCACCTCCAGTGGTTGCTCGTCGTCGGACACGTAGTACGAGTCGAGCTTGATCAGCGCCAGCCCGTTGCCGGCCAGCTCGGCCAGGCGTTCGGCGACGGTGGTCTTGCCCGAGCAGGTGCCACCGGCGACACCGATGAGGAACGGTCGAGGAGCTGCCGACATGCCCCCGACCCTAGAGCCGCAGCAACCGCCCGGCAGCGCCGCCGCGCCTCCCGGATCTGCGCTCCCCGAACACACGTGCGATGCCTGGATTGGCGGCCGCACATCGGGCAGGCTAGGTGCATCATGACCACCGAAATCGACGACGTCACCCCCAGCGAGCCGCTCACCGAGCGCGAGCTCGGCATCGTCCGGTTCGAGGCCACCTGGTTCACTCTGGACGAGGATCGCCACGACGCCATCCGTGCGCGATTCGCGTGCTCCGTGGAGGACTACAATCTCGAACTCAACCGGGTGATCGATCATCCGGCGGCGTTGCTCGCAGATCCGCTGGTGGTTCGCCGCCTGCGGCGCCAGCGCGAGCGTCGTCGCCGTGCACTGATCGATGGCGCGGCAGCGGGCGAGCAGGCCTGATCGCCCCACGAACCGAGGAGCCACCATGAGCAACGACAACGCAGGGCGTACCTCCCGCACCAACGGTGCCGCACCGATGGGCAGCACGGTCGCCATCGTGGTCACCGCGCTCGCGCTCGTGTTCGGCTTCCTCATCCTGCGCAAGGTGAACGACAACGACACGGGTGGCGCGACCACGCCCACCACCGCCGCCAGCACCACGTCTGTACCCGGTGGCGACGGCACCGGCGACACGTCCACCACGGTCGCCCCCACCACCACGCAGGCGATGGTGAAGGACGGCACCAAGGTGCAGGTGGCCAACTGCAGCACCCAGAACGGCGTCGCCAAGAACATGACGCTGGCCATCGCGGCCGAGGGCTTCTCCACCGTCGACGCGGTCAGCTGCAGCCCCGCCGAGGCCAAGCGGGCGCTCAGCAAGGTGGTCTACAACGCCACCGATCCGGCCGCGAAGGCCGTCGCCGAGTCGCTGGCCCGCCTGCTGGGCGGCATCACCGCCGAAACCGTCGGTACGCCGGTGCCCAACGAACTGGGCACCTGGGCCGACGGCAGTGCCGTGCTGCTGTTGTTGGGCAACGACCTGGCCGGCAAGACCATCGCCCAGATCACCGGCGCCCCGGTCACCGGTGTGACGGCGGCACCCACCACGGCTGCTCCCGTCACCACCTGATCCCCCGGGTTACGGCGCGTAGTCCTGGATCGTGCGGCCGTGGGTACGGTCGGTGATCTCGCGGGCGCGCATGCGGAACTCGGCCAGCAGCGAGTCGCGGTCGATCGTCAGCAGCTGCCGGTCGCGCATCAGCACGCGGCCGTCGACGATGGTGGTGCGCACATCGCACGGCTGGATGGAGTACACCAGCGCAGCAGCCAGGTCGTGCACCGGCTGGCAGTGGAAGCCGCTGGTGTCCACCAGGATCACGTCGGCGCAGGCACCCACCGTCAGCTCGCCGATGCGGCCGCGCATGCCCAGCACCGCCGCCGACTCCGGCCCCGCCATCTCCAATGCCATCGCGCTCGTGAACCAGGTGGCGTCGTTGGCCAGCTGCTTCTGCATGATCGCAGTGATGCGCATGCTCTCGAAGATGTCGAGGTTGTTGTTCGACGCCACGCCGTCGGTGCAGTAGCCCACCGGTACCCCCGCCGCGCGCAGCGACGGGATGGGCGTCAGCGGGCCGAGCGCGAACTTCAGGTACCCCTTCGGCCCGTGGGTGACGCCCACCCGGTCGCGGTGGGCGGCCAGCAGTGGGATGTCGGTTTCGATGATGCCGTTGCCGTGGGCGATGATCGCCCCGGCCTCCAGGCAACCGGTGTCGCGCAGCACCTCCATGGGCGTCGCGCCTCGCGCCGCGAGGCTGTTGTTGGTCTGCGCGATGTCTTCCGCCCCGTGGGTGTGCACGCGCACACCAAGGCGCGCTGCGGCCTCGGCGGCGCCCCGCAGGTCGTCGTCGTTCACCGTGTACGGCGCATGCGGCGCGATGCAGGTCGTGATGCGGCCATCCGCCTTGCCGTTCCACTTCTCGGCGAACTCCACCGACTGGGCCAAGCCCTCGGGGCCCTGGGAGCTGAAGAACGCCGAGCCGAGGTTGGCGCGCATCCCACTGTCGATCACGGCCTGAGCCGCGTTGTTCATGAAGAAGTAGTGGTCGGCGAAGGTGGTGACACCGCACTCGATCATCTCCGCCGCCGCCACCAGCGTGCCCAGGTACACGTCGCGCGGGCCGACGTTCACCTCCATCGGCCAGATGTAGTCGTTGAACCACTGCCCCACGTGCACGTCTTCGGCGGCCCCGCGTAGGAACGTCATGGCCGCGTGGCAGTGGGTGTTGATCAGGCCGGGCATCGCCACCATCGAGTGCGCGTCGATGATCTCGCGCGCCTGCGGCGGCCGCACCGGGTTCGGGTCGATCCGTGTGAAGCGGCCGTTGGTGATCTCCAGCGTGGCGCCTGGGGCGAACCGGGTGCGCCCGCTGGTGGCCGACAGCAGCGCAGTGCAGTTGACGATCGCCAGATCGGCGATCCGTGGGTCGCCGCCCCCGGCGGCGGTTGCAGCCGAGGTCGCGGCGGCTGAGTCTTCGTCGAGCATGCAGCGAACCTAGTGCGAGCGCCGCCCGTGCGTGCGCGGTGACGCGGTGCTACCCCAGCAGGGTGCGCAGCAGGTCGCCGGCGGCATGCTCGATGCACCACAGCGGCTCGCGCATTGCGCGCTCGATGCCGTACTCGTGGGCCAGTGAGCGGTGGGTGATGCGGTGTTGCACCTCCGGCGCGGTGTCGCCGACGACGGCGGCCACCTCGGTGCCAGCGGCCACGCACATCGCCTGCACGCCGCCCACCACCTTGCCGTCGAAGCTCTGCTCGTCGAGGTAGCCCTCGCCGGTGATCACCAGATCGGCGGCCACCACGTGGTCGTGCAGGTCGAGCTCGTCGGCCACGAGATCGAAGCCATGCATCAGCCGGCCGCCCAACGCAACCAGCCCGCCGGCCAGCCCGCCCGCCGCCCCCGTGCCGGGCATTCCCCGCACGTCGACGCCGTACTGCTCCTGGTACATCTGGGCCAGGCGATCCAACCGGCCGCGCAGCATCTGCACCTGCGCCGGCGTGGCGCCCTTCTGCGGTGCGAACACGGGCGCGGCGTCGGTGAACAGTGTCTGCACGTCGCACGCCACCAACAGCTGCACGCCGCGCAGGCGGTGCGGTGAGGTGATGGCCCGCACGCACCCCAGCCCGCCGTCGGTGGTGGCC
>JAUSLQ010000153.1 GCA_030645675.1 Actinomycetota bacterium
GCTCCAGGGCGGCCTTCATGATCTCGAGGGAGAGCCCCTTGACCTTGATGTCCATCTGGAGGGCGGTGACCCCGTCGGCGGTGCCGGCGACCTTGAAGTCCATGTCGCCGAAGGCATCCTCGGCGCCGAGGATGTCGGTGAGGGTGGTGTACTTGCCTTCGGCGAACACCAGGCCCATCGCGATGCCGGCCACGGGCGCCTTGATCGGCACACCGGCGTCCATCAGGGCCAGCGAGCCCGAGCAGACCGAGGCCATGCTGGTGGAACCGTTGGAGGCCAGCACTTCGGCAACGAGGCGCAGCGTGTAGCTGAACTCGTCGAGGCCCGGCAGCACCGGCAGCAGAGCACGGGCGGCGAGCGCACCGTGGCCGATCTCGCGACGCTTGGGCGAACCGACGCGGCCGGTCTCGCCGTTGGCCCACGGGGCCATGTTGTAGTGGAACAGGAAGTACTTGTGCGTCTCCGGCCCGAGCGTGTCGAGCAGCTGGTTCATGCGCGGCATGGCCATGGTGAGCACGTTCATCACCTGCGTCTCGCCACGCTGGAACAGGCCGGTGCCGTGCGCGGTGGGCAGCACGCCCACCTCGCTGCTCAGCGGGCGCAGGTCGCGGGGCCCGCGACCGTCGATGCGCAGGCCTTCGTCGACGATGCGCTTGCGGACGAGCTTCTTGGTCAGGCTGCGCACGGCTTCCTTGACCTCGCGTTCGCGGCCGGCGAACTCGGCACCCTCGCCGCAGAGCTGGGCGATGGCGTCGGCCGCGGCGGCGTCGGTGGCGGCGTTGCGCTCGGCCTTGCCGGCGATGGCGACGGCGGCCTTGATGGCCGGGGTGCAGATGCCCTCGACGGCGGTGAACACCTCGGGGGCGTAGTCGGAGGTGACGCTGTATGCCATCGGCACGATCGGGCCCTTGGCGGCGACGACGCCGGCAACCAGGTCGAGCTGCAGCGCGATGCTGTCCTTGATCCACTGCTTGCTGGCCTCGAGCCCGCGGGCGAGGGCGGCCTCGTCGACCTTGGGGGCGCCATCGGCGTAGTAGGTGAAGCTCTTGGCGGTGCCGCCGGCCTCGACCATCATGATCGCGACGTCGCCGCTGTCCAGCTGGCGACCGGCGACGACGAGCTCGAAGGTGCTCTCCGCGCCTTCCTCGTAGGTCGGGTGGGCGATCCACTCACCGGCCTGGGTGTGGGCGACGCGGACGGCGCCGATCGGGCCGTCGAAGGGGATGCCACTGAGCATCAGCGAGGCGGAGGCGGCGTTGATCGCCAGCACGTCGTGCGGGTTCGCCATGTCGGCGCCGATGATGGTCAGCACGACCTGGGTCTCGTTGCGGAAGCCCTCCGGGAAGGCGGGGCGCAACGGGCGGTCGGTGAGGCGGCAGGTGAGGATCGCGTCCTCCGTGGGGCGGCCCTCACGGCGGAAGAACGAACCCGGGATCTTGCCGGCGGCGTAGGCACGCTCCTCGACGTCGATCGTCAGCGGGAAGAAGTCCGCACCCGGGCGGGCTTCCTTGGCGGCGTTGGCCGTGGCCAGCACGGTGGTGCCCCCCAGCGTTGCGACGACGGCGCCCATGCTCTGCTGAGCCAGCTTGCCGGTCTCGAACGACAGGGTCTTGTCGGTACCCGTGAAGGCACCGGATACTCGAATGGCGTCAGCCATGACGAGCTCCTTTCGACCTCACACGCGTCTGGCGGTGAGGCAGTTGGAGCGGAGGCCGGTTCCCAGTCGGGAATGTCGACGCTGCGCACCCGGGCACCCGACCAGCAGGCACGCGAGGAGCTTCGGCACTCACGACTGACAACCGATCCAGAGGTTCCGCTCGGTGTATATGTCGTGACCAGGCTAGCAGCAGCCCGGTGCCTTGCGTCGGATGGGGTGCGCCGGCACGGGCGCGCCCACGGGGCGGCGACTAGCGGCGCAGACCGTTGGCGGCAACGATGGCGCGGTAGCGCTCGACGTCGATGCCCTTCACGTAGTCGAGCATGCGACGACGCTGACCCACCAGCTTCAGCAGGCCACGACGGCTGTGGTGGTCCTTCTTGTGGGTCTTGAAGTGGTTGGTGAGGTGGTTGATGCGGCCGGTGAGCAACGCGATCTGCACCTCGGGCGAGCCGGTGTCGCCCTCGTGGAGCTTGTGCTTGTTGATGATGTCCTGGTCAGCCATGATCGTGCCTTCGTTCTGCCGCGTGGGCGGAGGAGGTCGCCGTGGCGGGGTGCCACTGGCATCGCACCGGAGGTAAGGCCCCGATGGACGCTGCAATGCTAGCGGCGGCCGCGACCGAACACATCCTCTCCTAAGCGTTTCACCAGCGATGACGGCGCTTCGGCCGCGCCCATGGATCGGCGACTCCGTACACTCGCAGCGATGAGCCGGATCGTGTTGCGCGACCTCACCAAATCGTTCGGTGATCTCGCCGTCGTCGACCCCATCTCGCTGGAGATCGAGGCCGGCTCGTTCGTCAGCATGATCGGCCCCTCGGGCTGCGGCAAGACCACCCTGGTGCGGGTGATCGCGGGGCTCGAGCGGGCCTCAGGTGGCGAGGTGCTGGTCGATGGCGCGGCCCCGGTCGACGCCCGCGCCCACAAGCGGGTGGCCATGGTGCCCCAGCAGCCGGGCCTGCTGCCGTGGCGCACCGTGAAGGCCAACAGCCGGCTGCTGCTCGACGTGAACCGCAAGGCGAACCCGCCCGACGCGGCCGACCCGCTGGCCCTGCTGCACGAAGTTGGCCTCGGCGAGTTCCTCGACGCTTACCCCCACGAGCTGTCGGGCGGCATGCAGCAGCGCGTGGCGTTGGTGCGCGCGTTGGCGCTGCACGCCCCGCTGCTGGTGATGGACGAGCCGTTCGCCGCGCTCGACGAGATCACCCGCAGCGAGATGCGGGCCATCCTCAACCGGCTGGTGGAAGGCCGCGGCGTCACCGTGCTGTTCGTCACCCACAGCATCGCCGAGGCCGTCGCGCTCAGCGATCGGGTGCTGGTCAGCAGCCCGCGGCCGTCGAACGTGGTCGCCGACATCGAGATCGACCTGCCCCGCCCGCGCTCGGCCGACGTGGAAGACGAGCCGCGTTACGTCGAGCTGTGCGCCCAGGTGCGCCACGCGCTGCACGGGAGCATGCGCAGATGACGAAGCGGATCCTCGCCCCGATCGTGGGCATCGTCGTCTTCCTCGCCGCGTGGGAAGGCCTCGTGCGCGCCTTCAAGGTGCGCCGTTACATCCTGCGCGCCCCGTCCTCGGCCGTGCGCTACCTGTGGAGGTTCCGCTCCGACTTCCTCGATGCGGCCGGCACCACCGCGCAGCACGCTGCCATCGGCCTGCTGATCAGTCTCGCCGTCGCGCTGCTCGTCGGCGCGGTGCTGGCCTCGAACCGGTTCCTGGAGATGGCCACCCAGCCCGTGCTGGTGCTGGTGCAGGTGGTCCCCTGGATCGCCTACGTCGCGTCGGTGGTGGTGTGGCTGGGGGCAGGCAACGGCCCGGTGCTGTTCATGGTCGCGCTGGTGTGCCTGCCCGCGTTCGTCTTCGCCACCGTCGACGGCATGCGCAGCGTCGAGCCCGCTTCGCTGGAGCTGCTCGCCTCGGTCGACGCCGGCCGCTGGGAGACGCTGCGCCGCCTGCGCCTGCCGGCCGCGGCGCCCACCCTGTTCACCGCCGCCCGCTTCAACATCGGCCTCGCGCTGGCCACCACGTACTACGTGGAAGGGTCGAACGCCGACAACCAGGGGCTCGGCTACATCGGCATCCGGGCAGCGTCGTCGTCCACCGGCGCCGACCGGTTGTGGGCCACCGTGTTCGCGATGGCGATGCTGGGCGTGATCGCGCTGGCGGTGCTGTCGTGGGCACAGCGCACCCTCCTGCACTGGCACGCCGCACAACGGTCGCAACCGCACTGACCCTGTACCGTGCAACCGATGGCCGAAGAACCCCAGCCGAACCTGTCGGACCTGCGCACCCGCATCGACCAACTCGATGCTGCGCTCATCGCGATCGTCGCCGAGCGGCTGGCGGTGTGCCGCGAAGTGGCCACGGTGAAGCAGGGCTCCGACACCCCCGTCATCCAGCCGGCACGGGTGCGCGACGTGGTGACCTCTCGCCGCCAGCAGGCCATCGAGGCCGGCGTCGACGCCGACTTCGCCGAGCAGCTGTTCCGCGTGCTGCTCACCGAGACCCACCGCATCGAGGTGGCCGGCCATCGCCCCGACCCCGCACCCGACAAGCAGGCCGCGCACGGCGAGCGCAGCGGGCTCGACACGGTCGCCAGCCGGGTCGACCACGTGGTGGTCGTGGTGGACGATCTGCAGGCTGCGCGCACCTCGATGGTGCAGCGCTTCGGCTTCCACGAGGTCGGCCTGGCCGACCCGCGACCCGGCATCGCCGTGCTGGCGGCGGGTGGTGTCACGTTCGTGTTCGTCGGCCCCGATGCCTCCCCCGCCGCAGCCGCCTACCTCGCCGGTCACGGCCCCGGTGTGCAGCACGTCTCCATCGAAGTGCTCAACGCCGGCTACGCCCGAGCCTGCCTCGACGACGCCGGCGCGGTGCTGCTGACCGACGTGGCGGTCGACGACGACGGGCACGAGCAGTTCTTCGCGGCCGGCGACCCGGCCACCGGAGTGCAGCTGGGGTTCATCTCCCGCACCGGCCATCGGGTGGGCGTCGGCACCGCCAACGTGCTGGCCCTGCTCGACACGCTGGATACCCCGGCCGACGAGTAAGGGTTCCCGAGCTCGCAGTTGGTATTGTTGACCTACGCACTCGGTTATGAGGGTTCGTGCCGGCAGTCCCCTGTCATATTGCGGCACGTACCAGTGGTGCTCTGGCAAAACTTGTACTCCGAGCCACAAAGGACCTTCATATGACGCGCCGTCACTCCGCACTGTTCTCCGGTGCTGCCCTCCTGCTGTTCGCCGCCTGTAGCGGCGACGATGCCAGCATCACCACCCCCACCACTGCCCTCGGCAACGACAGCACGGTTCCGGGCGACAGCATCCCCGCCGACCTCGACGTCGTGGCCGGCGAGGCCTTCCCCGCCGATCGCTGCGAGTTGAACAAGGCCGCCGGGCCCATCACCTACCTCTCCAGCTTCGACTACGCCGCCTCGGCATCGATCGTCGACGTGCTGGTCGCCGAGTCGAAGGGCTACTACGAGGCCCTGTGCCTCGACGTGGAGATCCGCAGCAGCTTCTCGCTCACCAACTACCCGCTGATCGCGGCGAACGAGGCCCAGTTCTCGTCGGCCGGCTCGTTCAGCGAGATGGCCGACTTCGCCGGCGCCAACGATGCGGGCTTCGTCGCCCTCGCTGTGGAAGGGCGCACCGGCGCCGACGTGCTGATCACCAAGGACGGGGCCGTGGCCTCGATCGCCGACATCAAGGGCGCCAAGATCGGCGTGAAGGGGGCCATCACCGCCTCCGTGAAGGCGATGCTGGCGGCCGAGGGTTTGGTGGAAGGAACCGACTACGAGACCGTCGCCCTCACCGGCTTCGACCCGCTGGTGCACATCGAGACGCCGGGCATCGTCGGCTTCCCCGGCTACCGCGCCAACGAACCACTCACCCTCGCAGCCAACGACATCCCGATCAAGGTGTACGACCCCAGCGACTTCGGCATCCCCGGCAGTTTCGGCATCGTCTACACCAACCACGTCTTCCTGGAAGAGAACCCCACCGCGGCACAGGACTTCATGCGCGCCACCATGCGCGGGCTGGCCGACGCGGTTGCCGACCCGCAGGCCGCCGCCGAGATCTGCGTCGAGAAGATCAACGCCAACGGCAACGCCAACTTCCTGTCGCCAGAAGGCGAGATCGCCCGCTGGGGTGTCGAGTCCAAGCTGGTCAACGAGGGCGCCACCGCCGCCAAGCCGCTGGGCGTTCCCCAGGCCGACCTGCTGGAGGCCGAAGTCACCACCTACGCCGCGGCCGGCCTGTTCGGAGGCGTCGCCCCCGTGATCGACACGATGTACGACGCGACGGTGCTGGAAGGCCTGTACGACGACACCGGCAAGGTGATCTGGCCGGCTGGATGACGGTTGCTGCGCCCGCCGTCGCGCTCCGCGCGGCGGCGGGCCGCACCTTCGTGCTGCGACGTGGGGGGGACGGGTCTCTACCCCGCTGCTGGGTCAGCTGGCCAGAGCGGTGCGGGCATGGTCGATGTCGTTCTTCAGCTGGCTGATGAGCGCATCGATACCGTCGAACTTGCGCTCGCTGCGCAGGAAGTTCGTGAACTGCACGCGTGCCGGCTCGCCGTAGAGGTCGCCGGAGAAGTCGAGCAGGTGGGCCTCCAGCAGCGAGTGGTCGGCGTGCTCGTAGAACGTGGGCCGCCGGCCGAGGTTGATCGCGCACGCCTGGCGAAGGCCGTCAGGCCGCAGGTACCAGCCGGCGTACACCCCGTCGGCCGGGATGCAGATCGCGTTCGGCACTTCCACGTTGGCCGTCGGGAACCCCAACAGCCGGCCGCGCTGGTCGCCCTTCACCACCACGCCACGGGCTTCGAACGGGCGCCTGAGCATCGCGGTGGCCAGCTCGACCTGCCCGCCCGCCAGGGCGCGACGGATTGCGGTGGAGCTGATCGACTCGTCTGGGCCGTCGGTGCGGGGCACCAGCGGAAGCGGCAGCACTTCGAATCCGGCGCGGGCGCCCAGCTCGCGCAAGGTGGAGACGTTGCCCTCGCGACCGCGGCCGAAGTGGAAGTCTTCGCCGACCACCACCGCCGAGGCGCTGAGGCACTCGACCAGCACCCGCTGGGCGAACGTCAGCGGCTCTTCGCGAGACTGGGCCAGATCGAAGTGGACGACCACCGCGGTGTCGACGCCTGTCGCAGCCAGCAGCTCCAACTTCTGATCGAGATCGGTCAGCAGGCGTGGCGCCGACTCGGGACGCACCACGGAGGCGGGGTGGCGGTCGAAGGTGACGACGGCCGAACGCGCCCCTTCGGCAGCGGCCAGCCGGCGCACTTCGGCGATGACGGCCTGATGGCCGATGTGCACGCCGTCGTACGCGCCGATGGTCAGCACCGTGCGTTCCCCCGGCCAGGCCGGGGCAGACAGGTCGGTGACGATGCGCACGGAACACAACGCTAGCGGCGCCGCCCGGGTGCCCACTCACCGGGCCCAGGGCGCGGCGAGCGGGCGGTGGCGGTGCCCGCCGGCCGGCGGGCAGCAGTCAGACCGCGACGACCACTGCCGGCTTGGCCTCGACGTCGCCGCGGGCCTCGTACATCGCCAGCAGCTGGCCGTCGGGCCCCAGCACCGCCCACGGGCCGGTGCCGGTGAACCCCAGCGGACCGCGATCCAGCACCCGCCCGTTGGCCACCAGCGCGGCGACGTCGGCGCCGACGGTCACCTGTGGGTAGTCGCGCACGGCCTCGGGCAGCGACAGCAGCTGCACCTCGTCGGGTGCCACCGCGGCGTCGGCGGTGAAGCTGCCAACGGCCACGCGGCGCAGGTTGCGCAGGTGTGCGCCGCCCCCACACAGGCGGCCGAGGTCGTCGGCGAGGGTGCGGATGTAGGTGCCTTTCGAGCACTCCACCGTCGCGGCGTACACCAGCGGGTCGGCGGTGGGTTCGATGTCGAAGCGGTGGATGGCGACCGGGCGCGGTGCCCGCTCGACCTCGATGCCCTCGCGGGCCAGCTCGTGCAACCGCTTGCCGTCGATCTTCACCGCACTGACCATCGGCGGGATCTGCAGGATGGGGCCGGTGAGGTGGTCGCGTACCGCCGACTGCACCGCATCGGCCGTGAGCCCGCTCATGTCGTAGGTGGCGGTCGTGACACCGGTGGAATCGAGAGAGTCGGTGCTGCTGCCGAACACGATCTCGGCCGTGTACGTCTTGCCCAGGTCGGTGAGGAACCGCAGCAAGCGGGTGGCCTTGCCGACGCCCACCAGCAGCACGCCGGTGGCATCGGGGTCGAGGGTGCCGGCGTGGCCGACCTGCCGCTCGCCGAGACGCCGGCGCAGCATGGCGACGACGTCGTGGCTGGTGACCCCGGCCGGCTTGTCGACCACGGCCAGGCCGTGGGTGGTAGGCGGCTTGCGCCGGGCCATCAGTCGCCGCTGTCGTTGGCGGCGTCGTTGGCGGCGTCGTTGGCGGCGGGCTCGGGTGGCCGCACGGGCAGGGTGGCCGAGTCGTGCAGGATGCGCTCGATGCGCTCGGCGGCCCGGATGGCGTCGTCGGGCTTGAACGACAGGATCGGTGTCTTCTTCGAGCGCAGCTGGCGGCCCACCGAGCCCTGCAGGCGCACGCGGTGATCGCTGAGCGCGGCCAGGATCTCCACATCGCCGTCCTCGCCCATCAGCGAGTCGAAGAACACGATCGCACGGTTCATCTCCGGGTCGACGTCGATGGCCGTGACGGTGACCAGCGACAACCGTTCGTCGTCGATGCGCACCAGTTCGTCGGCGATCACCTCGCGCAGCGACGTGCTGAGGCGCGCTTCGCGGGGGTAGCGATGGTTGGTGGGGGCAACAGGGCGGCGGGGCTTGCTCATGACAGCCACGTCCTTTCTTCTTGGTGGCCAACCTCGGCGGCTGCCACCTGGAACCGGTGACGCGCACCGTCGGGGATGGACCGCAACACGCCCCGCTCGTCGTTCAACGAGTGGGCGTCGCCGATGTGCAGATCCATCTGCAAGGCCAACACGAACATGAATCCACCCTACCGACGGCCCGGGTGGCCGCTGCCGAGCATTTGTGCGGTCGGCTTCACCCAGCTGGTCAATCGAAGACGGCGCGGGAGCGGATGGAGCGCTTCAGCTCGGCCATGCCGCTGGTGGTGGCCAGCACCTCGACGGCATCCCAGAGGCGCAGCGCCTCGTCGCCACGTGGGATCCGCGAGATCACCGGACCGAAGAAGCTGCCTTCGCCGTCGCGCCCGGGGCGGAAGGTGATGATGGGGGTGCCTACATCGCGGCCCGCGCGGCTGAACGCCACCTCGGTGTCGGCACGGATGTACTCGTCGTGCGACTCGTCGAGCACATGTGCGGCCAGTTCGGTGGGCAGCCCGGCGGTGGCGAGCATCTCGGCCATGAATCCCTGCGGGTCGTCGTTGATCTCCGGGCGGCGCTGCTGGCCGTGAAACGCGTTCCCCAGCGCGGTGTACAGCGCACCCACGGCCTCGTTGCCGTGTTGCAGGCGCACCTCGTCGCACACGCGGTGGGTGAAGATACCCGCCTCGTGAGCAGCTCGGTGATCGGTGGTGTACTCGTCGGCTGGGCGCTGCGCGTTGATCATCTTCAGCGAGATGAAGCGCCAGCTCACGTCGTACTCGCGAAGGCCCTGTACCTCCACCACCCAGCGCGACGTGATCCACGCCCACGGGCAGACGGGGTCGAAGAAGAACTCGAGATCAGCCATCCGGTGAACCTACCGGCGCGTGGCGAGACACGATGGGCCGAGGCCCCTCGCGTCTCGCGTGCACGCGTCAGACGCGAGCGATCTCGCGCTCTTCGAAGGTTTCGATGATGTCGCCCGGCTTGAGGTCCTGGAAGTCGCTGAGGCCGATGCCGCACTCGAAGCCCTCGCGGACCTCGCGCGCATCGTCCTTGAAGCGCTTGAGCGACGTGATGGCGCCCTTCCAGATGATCGTGCCGTCGCGCAGGAAGCGCACCTTCGAGCCACGGGTGATCTGGCCGCTGAGCACCATGCAACCGGCGATGCCGCCGATGCGAGGCACACGGAAGACTTCGCGGACCTCGGCTTCGCCGGTGACCACTTCCTCGTACTCGGGGGCGAGCATGCCCACCATC
>JAUSLQ010000157.1 GCA_030645675.1 Actinomycetota bacterium
CGGCTTCGGCGCGGCGGCCGGCGCCGGGCTCGATGAAGTAGCGCTGCGCCTGAAACGCATAGGTGGGCAGGCTCAGCCGGGGCCGCGGGCCGTGGCGGAAGGCCTGGGCAGTGGGGAAGCGGTGGCCCGCCGCCCACAGGCGGCCCAGCGTGGTGAGCAGCACCACGTCGTCGGCCACTGCTTCGTCGGGGTGGTGCATGGAGTGCACGGCGGTGTGGCGGCCGGTGAACGACGGGTTGGCGCGCGCCAGCGACGACAGCATCCTGCCCGGCCCCACCTCCACGAACGCTGCGTCGGGCCAGGTGGCCGCAATGCTGGCGATGGCAGTGGAGAACTGCACCGGGTTGCGCAGCTGCTGCACCCAGTACTCGGGGTCGGTGGCCTGTGCGTCGGTGACCCAGGTGCCGGTGGTGTTCGACACCCACGGGATGGTGGGCGGCGCGAGCGCGATCGACTGCAGGAAGCTGCGAAACTCCGGGAGCACGGGGTCGAGCAGGCGGCTGTGGGCAGCGATGTGGATGCGCACGCGCTGGGCCTCGACGCCCATCTCTGTCAGGTGGGCGTGCAGTGCGGCGAGGGCGTCGTCGGTGCCCGACGCCACGCACAGGTCGGGGGCGTTGATCACGGCAAGGTCGAGACCGAACCTCTGGAGCAGCGGTGCCAGCTCGTCGACCGGCAGTGGCACGGCCAGCATGCCGCCGCGGGTGCGGTCCATCAGGCGGCCGCGCAGGGCGACCAGGCCCAGGCAGTCGGCGAACGACATCGTCCCGGCCAGGCATGCCGCGACGTTCTCGCCCACGCTGTGGCCCAACATCGCCGCCGGCTGCACGCCCCAGCTGAACAGCAACTGCGCGAGAGCGTGCTCGATCACGAACAGGCAGGGCAGCTGCACCGACGCGTGTTCCAGTGCAGCCTCGGCGGCGGTGGCGGCGGCGTCATCGGTCGGGAACAGCAGCGGGCGCAGATCCAGGCCGTGGTAGGCCGCGGCGCGGGTGATGCCCTCGTCGACGTGGTGGCGGAAGACGGACTCGGTCGCGTACAGGTCGGCGGCCATGCGCGGGTACTGGGCGCCGCCGCCTGGCAGCAGGAACACGACGGGCGGTTGGCTGCTGCCGGCGGTGTGGGTGAACACGCGCCGAGCATCGACGCGCTCCAGCAGGTCGGCGGCCTCGGCGGTCGAGGTGGCGGCCAGCACCCTCCGCTCGCCGAACGCCTTGCGGCCCACGTGCAGCGTGTGGGCCACGTCGCCGAGGTCGAGGTGGGGGTGCTCGCGCAGGTGGCGGGCGAGCCGTTGGGTGGCATCGTCGAGTGCGGCGCGGTTGCGTGCCGACAGAGCCAGCAACTGTGGCCCGGAGGTGGGTGGCACCGCCCGCTGCGGCGGTGCTTCCTCCAGCACGGCGAACGCGTTCGTGCCGCCGACGCCCAGCGAGTTCACGCCGGCTCGCCGCGGTGTGCCCGCCGGTACCTGCCACTCGCGCAGTTCGGCGTTCACGTGGAACGGCGAGCCCTCGAACGCAATGTTCGGGTTGGGGCGCTCGAAGTGGAGGCTGGGCGGGATGGCCCGGTGGTGCAGGGCCAACGTGGCCTTGATCAGGCTGGCCACGCCGGCAGCAGTGTCGAGGTGGCCGATGTTGCTCTTCACGCTGCCGATGCCGCAGTACGGGCGGCCGTCGGCCGGGGGAGTGAAGGCCTGGGTGAGCGCAGCCACCTCTATCGGGTCGCCCATCGCGGTGCCCGTGCCGTGGCACTCCACGTACTGCACGGTGCTGGCCGGCACGTCGGCGACGGCCAGCGCCTCGGCGATGCATGCCGCCTGCCCGTCGATCGACGGCGCCAGGTACCCCACCTTGCGAGCACCGTCGTTGTTCACCGCCGTGCCGCGGATGATCGCGTACACGTGGTCGCCGTCGGCCAGCGCGTCGCCCAACCGGCGCAGCACCACCACGCCGGCGCCGCTGCCGAACACGGTGCCCCCGGCGCGATGGTCGAACGCGCGGCAGTGGCCGTCGGGCGACAGGATCTCGTCGGGCACGTACTGATACCCGCGGCCGTGGGGGATCTCGATGGTGACGCCGCCGGCCAGGGCCATGTCGCACTCGCCCGACAGCAAGTGCTGCACGGCGAGATGGGTGGCCACCAACGACGTGCTGCATGCCGTCTGCACGTTGATGGCCGGGCCCTGCAGATCCAGCAGGTAGCTGGCGCGCGTGACGAGGAAGTCCTTGTCGTTGCCGGTGTGGCGCAGCAGGAACATGCCCACGTCGTCGACCAGCTCGGGGTTGGTGAGCAGGTTGAAGGCGAAGTACGCGGCCATGCCGCTGCCCGCGAACACACCGATCGCGCCCTCGAACGAATCCGGGGTGTGAGCCGCGTCTTCCAGCGCCTCCCAGCAGGTCTCCAGGAACTGCCGGTGCTGCGGGTCCATGATCGCCGCGTCCTTCGGCGAGAACCCGAAGAACTCGGCATCGAACCACTCCATGCGCTCCAGCGGCGCGGCGGCCCGCACGTAGCCGGGACGCAGCATCGCCTCGCGGCTGACCCCGGCCTCGCGCAACTGCTCCTCGCTGCGGGGCACGATGCTCTCCACGCCGCCCACCAGGTTGCGCCAGTACTGGCCGGGCGTCAGGGCGCCGGGCACCCGCGCGGCCATGCCCACGATCGCGATCGCGGTGTCGTCGGCGCCGGCAAGCGGTTCGAAGGGCTCGGTCATCGGTCTCTGCCACGCAGGTTGGCCCGGCGCCGAGCCGCACGATCGAGGGCCGCGCTGATCGCAGCCGGCTCGGCCCCGAAATCGTCGGCGAGCGACGTCGCGAAGGAACGGACGGTGGGGAAGCGGTAGAGATCGGTGAGAGGGAAGGAGCGTTCGAGGTGCTCCTGCAGCCGGCGGTGCAATCGCACGACCAGCAGCGAGTGACCGCCGATGTCGAAGAAGTTGTCGTCGGCACCGACGACCTCGATGTCGAGCACGGCGCTCCACACGTCGGCGATGCCGCGCTCGACGTCGTTGCCGGGTGCCGATGCGGCTGCGCGCCTGCGTGCCGAGGAGGGCGGGGGGAGCGCAGCGCGGTCGAGCTTGCCGTTCGGGGTGCGGGGAAGTGCGCGCACCTCCAGCACGTGGGCCGGCACCATGACCTCCGGCAGCTGGCCGCGCAACGCCTCGCGGAGCGCGAACGGATCGATGATGGCGCCGGCTGCGGCGACGACGTAGGCGACCAGCTGCTGGTCGCCTGGCGCGTCTTCGCGCACGACCGCGACGCAGTCGGCGACACCCGCCAGGCCGCGCAGGCGTGCCTCCACCTCGCCCAGCTCGATCCGGTAGCCGCGCAGCTTCACCTGATGATCGCTGCGACCGAGGAACTCCATCAGCGCGCTGCCGTCGGCCTGTTCGCGCCAACGGGCCAAGTCGCCGGTGAAGTACATCCGGTGTGGAGCGTCCCGGAACGGGTCGGTGGCGAAGCGCTCGGCGGACAGCTCGGGCCGCTGGTGGTAGCCACGCACCACGCCGTCGCCTCCGATCCACAGATCGCCGGTGACGCCCGGCGGCACGGGGCGGCGGGCCGCGTCGAGCACGTAGAACTGTGTGTTGGCCACCGGCGTGCCGATGGGAACCCAGTCGAACCCAGGTTGCAGCTGCCAGGTGCTGGACCAGA
Organism: Actinomycetota bacterium; assembly: GCA_030645675.1. Classification (GTDB taxonomy): domain Bacteria; phylum Actinomycetota; class Acidimicrobiia; order Acidimicrobiales; family Ilumatobacteraceae; genus UBA668. The sequence goes on from JAUSLQ010000157.1 coordinate 3,651, forward strand.
TCGTGGTCTCGGTGGGGCCGTACATGTTGGTGACCGTGCCACCGGCAGCGAGGCGTAGCTCGTCGGCGAGCTCGGCGGGCAGTGCCTCGCCTCCGACGAAGAGGTACGGCACCTGTGCGAGCGCGTCGCGCGCGATCGGGTCGGTGGTGAGCAATCGCGCCATCGACGGCGTGCATTGCACATGGCTGGCGCCGGCGTCGCGCAGCTGCTCGCCGAGGCTGCGCTCGTCGCCGCCGACCTGGCGGGCGACAGGGGCGATGGCGTTGGCCCGCTGCAGCACCTGGGCGAGGTGGGGCAGGCCGGCCAGCACCGTGTCGGAGGCGACGCCGAAGTCGAGCAGGCAGGCCACCTCGTCGACGCCGATCGACTTCAACCGCTCCACGAACGGGGCGACACGAGCCGGCGTGCCGAACAGGCCGCTGGTGTCGTAGTAGCGCTGGAACGCGTACTCCAGCACGGCGTCGAGCTCGTCGGGCGCGAGGTTGGCCACGTCGTCGTCGGCCAGATCGGCGACGTGCTCGATGGGCTTCCCGTCGGGCCGCTGGAACGCTGGGAACGACCAGGCGTACTCCTTCACCAGGTTGAAGGAGGTCTGCAGGTAGTTGCGCAGTGGCTCGCGAACGGTGGCGCACACGGTGGCGTCGTCGTCGCCGACGAACGTGTGCAGCATCAGCGTGACGATGCCGGTGGCAGGGTCGTGGCCGGCGGCCGCGCGCGCTGCCCGGTACGCAGCGAGCTTCGGCGTCAGCTGCTCGACCGACTGGCCCAGTAGGTGGGTCAGCACGTTCGCTCCAGCGGTGCCGGCCTGCGCGAACGTCTCCGGGTTGCCGGCGGTCGTGACCCAGACCGGCAGCGTCGGCTGCACGGGGCGGGGGAGCGTGGCCACGTCGACAGCCATGCCTTCCGGGCCCTCGAACGTCAGCGTTTCGCCTTGCCACAGCTGCTGCACCTGCGCGATCGACTCGAACATGATCTCCTTGGCGTTCGAGTAGTTCTGCGGGCGGAAGATGAAGTCGTTCGGCTGCCAGCCCGACGCGAATGCGACGCCGACGCGCCCGTTGGAGAGGTTGTCGACCACGCTCCAGGCCTCGGCAACCTCGACGGGGTGGTGCAGCGGCAGCACCACCGAGCCGGCGCGGATTCCCACCCGTTCGGTGACCGCGGCGACGGCAGCGGCCGTGATCGCCGGGTTCGGGTACAAACCGCCGAAGGCATGGAAGTGGCGCTCGGGGGTCCAGACCGCACAGAACCCGTTGGCATCGGCGAACTTCGCGCCCTCCAGCAGCAACCGGTACTTGCCGGTGCTGGCGTCCTCCGCTTCGTCACCGGAGAAGTAGAAGAGCGAGAAGTCGATGCCCTTGCTGACGTGCGGCGTTGCCGTGGAGGCGACGTTGTTCGGGGTGTGCAGCACGACGCGCATGCCGCGGGCCAGGGTGTAGAGCAGCTCCAGCACGGAGATGTCGAACGACAGACTGGTGACTGCGAACCAGGTGTCGTCGCCCGACCTCGGCACCACGGCGTCCATCGCCGCGAAGAAGTTGGCGACGTTGCGGTGCTCGACCAGGACGCCCTTCGGCACCCCGGTGCTGCCGGAGGTGTAGATGCAGTACGCGAGGTGGTGTGGCTCCGTGGTTGCAGGCGCGGGGTCGTGGGTCGGCGCGGGGCCGGCAAGTGACGGGTCGTCGACGAACACGATGGTGGGCAGAGTGCCGGTGGAGGGCAGCGGCAGGCGGCCGTCGTGGCTGCGCTGGCACACCAGCACCGGCGCGCCGCTGTCGGCGACCATGTGTTGCAGGCGGTCGGCCGGGTAGCCGGGGTCCAGCGGTACGTAGGCGCCACCGGCCAGCAACACGCCCAGCACGGCGACCAGCAGATCGATGCTGCGTTCCACGTGCACACCCACCAGCACGTCGGCGGCGACTCCGTGGGCGCGCAGCACGGTGGCGAGCGCTTGGGAGCGATCGTGCAGTTGCTGGTAGGTGAGCTCGTCGTTGCCCTGCACCACCGCAGTCCGGTGCGGCGTGGACGCAACCTGAAGCTCGATCAGCTGGTGGATGCAAGCGGTGTCGATGGTGGGCAGCCCGGTTGCGTTCCAATCCTGCAGCACCACTCGGCGGCTGTGGTCGTCGAGCAGATCGATGGACTCGCCGCTGAGCTCGTCGTGCCGGAGCGCGTCGACCGTTCTGGCCAGTGCGATGACGAACCGCTGCGCGTCGGCGGTGTCGACGGCGCGAGTGTCGTAGTCCAGCGACCAGCCGTCGCCCGCCTGCTGCAGCACCACCGGCGAGTGCTCGAGCGCGTCATGTGCCTGGTGCAGCCTGACGCCGATGGGTAGCTGCAGGCCGCCAGCGAGGTGTGCGGCTCCGGCGAGCGCCGGAGTACGTGCCACGACATCGCGCAACCAGGGCCGGCGCGTCGTCGCGTAGGCCAACCGCTGGGCAATGGTGGCGCGCAGTTCGGCCACCGGGCGGTGCGTGTCCAGCCCGAGATCCAGCGGCCACGAGGAGCAGGTCAGTGCTCGGAGCTCGTCGTCGGCCACCGGCAAGGCGAGAGCCACGTGGCGTTGCGAACCGCGGCCGAGGCGCGCCAAGAGAACGGCGAGCGCGGCAACGGCGTGCTCCGCCGGCACCGCCGGCTCGATGGGCACGGGTTCGCAGCGCCGGTGGCCGCGGGCGCCGGAGACGGGCCAGGGGAACTCGGCCGGGGCCAGCGACGACAGCAGTTCGACGAGCGACGTCTCGGAGGGTTGCACCGCCTCGGCAAACTGCTGCAGCGCGACAGCGACTGTCGGCGGGCAGCCGAGCAAGTCGCCCACGGAGAGCCCCGCAGTGCGGGCGGCGCGAGTAGCGGTGAGAGGAGCACCGTCGAGCGTGGTGAGCGCACCGAGCCGCAGCGCTCGATCGGCGCACGCCACCGTGAGACCGTGCTCGTCGATGGCCAGCACCGTGCCGGGAGCAGCGTCTGTGGTCCGCGCTGCGGGGTCGGTGGGGGGCTCTGCGACACCGACGAGGAACGGAGCCGACGGGTGCCACACCGTGGGTGCGGCCACGGGGTTTGGGTGGGGGCCGAAGTGCAGCGCGCGAACCAGGCGGTCGACTTCGTCGGCGGGCCGCGACCAGTCGAGCAGCGCGCTGGGCCGCCGGGCACGTCGGTACTCGGTTCGCTGCGCATCGGCCGGTTGCGGCGCTGGTGCGAGGGTGCCGTGCTCCAGTTGGTGCAGCAACGTGGCGAACGTGTCGAGAGCGTGTTCGACGTTGCTGGTGTTGAGCGACAACGAGGTGTCGCGCGGCGAGATCGGGAAGCGATCCTGCACGAGGACCTCGCCGGTGTCCACGCCGTCGGTGATGCGGTGCCACGACACGCCCCACTCGGCCTCGCCGTGCAGCAGACCCCAGACCGGGGTGTTCAGCCCGGCGTACTCGGGAAGCGGGCCGTCGTGGAAGTTGATGGCCATGCGGCGCGCGACGGCGATCGCGTCGGCGGGCAGCAGGCGAAGATGCGTGATCGCGAACAGGTAGTCGGGCTGCATGGCGTCGACGGCGCCGACCCAGGTGTGGTCCGCCGCGTCGAGCACCGGGACCCCGCGGTCGGCGGCCCATGCCGCCACACGGGCGCTGCCGGCGACCATCGCGACCAGCTCGTGGCCGTGGTTCAGCAGCATCTGTGCGCACTCCAGCAGCAGCGTGTCGGCACCGACGAGCGCGCAACGGAGCGGCGGTGGCGAGGCATTCGCCGTGGGCGCGCCGTTCCCCGAGCTGGATCCGTTCATGCTCTTGTCGAGGCTAATCGCTTTCCTCCGCCGGGACCCCGGATGCGAACCCCTGGCCGCTGAAGGCGACGTAGACCCGGCCCGGTTCGTCGGGATCGCCGCTGACCGCAGTGATCTCGGCGTACGTATCGGCGGGGTAGGCGGAGATCATGGTCCAGGTGACGCCGTCGTCATCCGACCGGTACAGGGCTCGCTGTGTGTCGCCGGTGGCCTTGCCGTACAGGTACACGGCAGGTGGGCCGCCGGCGACCATCGGGGCACCGAACCCGAACGCCCGCACCTCGTCGATCCCGTCGATGCGCTGCCATGGGGTGTTGCCGGCATCGTCAGTGCGGTGGAGGCCTTCGATGCCCGTGCCGGCCCACAGCCGCTCGGCGGTGCCGGGCTGGGCCTGCACCTGGCCAAGCACGTGGCAGGCGTTGCCCTCGTGGCAGATCGGCGCATTGGCGGCTTCCGTCCAGGTGTCGGCGCCGTCGGTGCTGACGAAGAACCGGGAGTCGTCGGACATGAGGTAGAAGTTGCCGTTCACACGGTCGGCCGCGAGGGCCCGCCGGTTGAACCACCACATGAACCGGTGGAACGCATCGGTGCCGCCGATCGGGTCTTGGTGCACCCACGTCAGCCCGCTGTCGTGGCTGACGTAGAGCCCCACCGGAAGGCGCAGGAACTCCCACGGATCGACGAGGTGCGTCGGCAGCCACACCAGCGTCGCCGGGTCGGTGGCGGAGACAGCGATCTCCCCGCCGAACATCTCGGGGATCATGCCACCGAACTCCTGCCAGGTGGCGCCGCCATCGCTGGAGATCGCCCCGCGCGGCTTGCGGTCGGGTGAGTAGTAGATGTGGTACTCCGCGCCCACCCACGCCACCACGTTGGGGTCGCCGCCGCTGAAGTCGATCGAGGTGCCGCCCGCGAACTGATCGTCGATGAGCGGGGCGATCGGGTAGCGCGTCGCGTCGTCGAATCGAAAGCCCTGCCGGTCGGCTACGGCACCGAGCGGCGCCGCGCCCGGCGGCGCGACGATGGCGGTGGCGACCGTCTCCTCGATGCCCTGCGCCACCGCTTCCCAGATGGTGGTCGCAGCATCGAGATCGTTGGTGCGCCACACACTCATCCCCTCCGCGAACCAGAGGGTGCCGTCGGCAGGGTCGAACAGCAGACGGCCGGTGCTCATGAAGCTGTCGAGATCCGTTTGCGCCAGCCAGGGCACCTCGGGGGAGCGGATGGCCACGTCGTGTCGCCGCCATCCCCTGCCGCCGTTGGTCGACGTCCAGAAGTGCTGGTCGCGCACCGCCTCGTCGGCGACGGCCACCCGCGCCGGATCGGCAGGGTCGACGGCGAACGCCACGAAGTACGAGGAGAACGGCAGGTCGAGGTCGGTCCACTGCCCCGTGTCGACGTCGTAGGCAGCCAATCCGGCCTCACCGCCGTCGCTGCGATGCAGGCCCACCCACATCCCGTCGGCGGCCGCCACCGCTCCGGCGGCATACTGCCCCGCCTCCAACGGACGGATGGAACGCCAGTTGGCGCCGAGGTCATCGCTCATGTAGATGCCGGCGCCGTTCACCCCGGCGAACATCGCACCATCGGCGAACGCCACCGTGCCCACCCCGACCTGATCGACGGTGGGGTCCTCGAACAGGCCACGGGGCACCTGCCCGTCGGGTACCTGCTGCCATGTTCCGCCACCGTCGAACGACTGCCACAACCCCTGCCGGGAGGAGCCGAACAGCACGTGGTCCGGGTCGTCCGGGTCGACGGCGAGACGCTCGCTGCCGATTCTGAAGCGCTGGTTCCCGCTGATGAACCACCGAGTGGTGCTGGTCGCCCAGGTGGCGCCACCGTCGTCGCTGACGAGGATGCGCCCGGTTGCGGAGAGCTCGTCGGTGCCGCTGGGGTTGCCGTCGTTGCCGAGGGCCACGTACACCCGCTGCGAGCGCGACGGCGCAACTGCGATGCTGTCCACGCTGAGTGCGCCGCCGGCCTCCACATCGGGCATGTTGGAGGCCTTCAGCATCTGCACCCAGCGGCTGTCGGCGGTGGACCACCGGTAAGCGCCGCCGACATCGGTGCGGGCGTAGTACGTCGGCGGCGAGCCGGGTGCCACGACGATGCCGGTGACGAACCCGCCGCCGCCGACCGGCAGGGTGCTCCAGCTGTAGGTGCCGTCGTTCACCGCGGCTGCCGGCACGGTTTCGACGGTGCGCTGCGCGGGTGGCCTGGTGTCGACGCTCGGTGCGCCGTTGTCGCAGGCCGCGACGATTGCAGCGAGCGCAGCGATCGCGACGCGGGTGAACCCGCGAGGGCGGCGCCGGCTGGATGAGTTCATCCAGCCACAGAGTACCGACTGCACGCCCCGCGCTTGCCGCGAGGCAGCGCTTTCACGTGGGGTGAACTGCCATGATGAATTCTTGACGTCTGGGTGACGACGGTTCTTGGCGCAGCACGCCGGGTAGGCTCCAGCTTCGAGTTGAGTCGGGAAAGGCTGTCGGTTGGAGCTCTCGTTCGTGGTCAGCGCGCTGAAGCGCTATTGGTGGTTGTTCGTCGGTGTGGTCATCCTGGGCACCCTCGGCGGCGCCCTGATGCGGGGCGAGACGCAGACGACCTACGAGTCGAAGGCTCTGCTGTCGATCGCCCCGCCCAGCGTGTCGCCCAGCACGGCCGAGTCCAGCTCGGATCGCTACGTGACGGGCCAACTGCTCGTGCTCGGCTCCGAGTCCTCGGCCGCGGCGGTTGCG
>JAUSLQ010000168.1 GCA_030645675.1 Actinomycetota bacterium
GTGCAGGCCCAACTTCTGGGCCTGCACCACTTTGGTCACGGTTCAGCTGACGACGACGCGGACCTGGGCGAGGTTGGGTACCCGCCGCGACGTCGCGGCGACATCGCCGTCGCGGTGGGCTTCGACGAGTGCGGTGGCGAAGTAGGTGCCCGGCACGTCGTAGGTGTGGCTGAGCGAACGGGTGACCGCAGTCGCCGTGCCGTCGATGTCGTCGTGTGCGTGCGCAAACGATCCGGAGCCGTCGAAGTCCCACTTGATGCCGACGATCGTTCCCGCCCCCGGAGGTGCCTCGGCGGCGACCGACAACGTCACCGGCTCGCCCACCCTCACCTCGGCGCGCACCGCGCCGTTTGCGGCGGCGATGACCACCGGCTGGATGCCGCCGCGCTCGGCCGCGGACGTCGGCAGCAGCACCTGACCGTCGAGGTACTGGTAGTTGGTGGGTGCCGGCTCGATGCCGTGCTCCACCCAGGCGGCCAGGTCGGCCAGCGACTGCTCGATCACCGGCAGGTAGTCGACCAGCATGGTGGTGGCCGAGCGATTGCCGGCCGGCGGCAACATGATCGGCGGCACGTGCTCCGCGTGCTCGGTCCAGCGCAGGCGGAAGTTGGCGGCCAGCCGCTCGGGGCCTTGCGCCTGTTCCACTGCATTGCGGTAGACCACGCCCTGGGCCGGCCACAGCGACGAGTCGTGGGTGTGGTGCACCCACATCACCTTGCCCTCGTAGCTGCCCGAGTAGGCGACGCCCATCAGCGGCGACTGCTCGGGCGCTTCATGCTGCGGGTGGATGGGGATGCCGTCGAGGCGAAAGCTGTCGAACACCGCATCGGGCAGCAGGTGGTGCCGCGACCAGTAGCAGAAGGCAAGGAACCGGCGGTTGTCGACGTGCACCCGGTCGCCTGGTTGTGCGCCGGTGAAGCGCTGGATGCTCGCCTCGCCGCGCCCGTCGCAGAAGAATGCGTCGCCGGCGTGCGAGGTGCAGTACAGCTGCCGGCCCGTCGCCGCGCCGTCCACCATCCGCAGTCCCACGCCCAGCCGGTAGCCGTCGCCCACGCCCTTGACCACCACGCCGAACGGCAGCTCGGCCGGTGTGCCCATGTCGCGGCGGGCGAACGCCGAACGGCGGGTCGAGGTGAACTCCGGGCCGGAGAAGGCCGGGTCTTCCAGCACGTCCTGCAGCGTCACCAGGCGGTCGATGGTCAGCTCCAGGTCGATCAGGTCGCCGGCGACAGCGGAGGGCTGGTCGTGGCCGATGTAGCCGGGCTTCGTCCAGAAGTTGGTGAAGTACTCCGGGTCCTGCTCGTACAACAGGTCGGCGGTGGCCGACCACAGCCAGATCTGGCCCATCTGCTCGCCGATCATGCGCTCGTCGCCGCGTGGGAAGCCCTGCCGGTACAGGCTGGCCAGTTCCTCACGCTGGTGCGTGTCGAGGCCCTCGAACGGGTTGCCACTCCCACCGGGCGACATCGCGTCGACGACGCCGGCCAGCCGACTGCCGAGGATGCGCTGCACGTTGAACATGGTGGAGAAGGCGATGTTCTGGGCGCCCTTGACGAGCTTGGTGTTGCCGGGTTCGGCGACATCGCCGCCGCCCATGAACGGCAGTGCTCCGTCCCACACCCCGGGGGCGTTCTCGATGCACAGCGGAGATCGCCGGCCGCCGCCACTGCCGCCGAAGACGTACGAGTGATGAGGCGATGTGCCGTACACCTGCTGGGCGACGAACTTGGAGAACAGAGCCACCTCGGCACTGGCGCGATGCCCGTACAGCGTGGGGTCCGCGCCGGCGCGGGCATCGAGGTCGTCGCCGAAGTGGCCCTGGTTCGACTCGACCATGTAGCCGCCCAGGCGGAAGCAGCTGCCGAGGCCTCCGATCATCTCGCCGAAGGGTGAGCCGAAGAAGTCTTCGGTGCCTCCGTGTGCGCCTGACAGCGGGTTGAACATCCGGCCCTGCCACTGCTCCTTCGGGGGGAACCAGAAGCGGAAACGCGTGTCGGTGTTCTCGAAGCCACCGTGCACGTGCCGGTGGGGGTAGGGGAGCGAGCGTTCCTCGTCGACGTCGATGAACGGTGCACCGAAGTACGGGTCGGTCGGAACGTAGGGCGCGAGATCGAGCATGAGGTGTCCTTGTTCGAGGGGGTGGTGTGTGGGCCGAGGTGAGTCAGTCGACCGTGGCGGCCTTCTCCTCGCGGAAGCGGGAGGTGCCGAGGTAGGCGTCGATGACGCGTTCGTTGTTGCGAATCTCGTCGGGCGTGCCCATACCGATGATCTCGCCGAACTCCAGTGCCGCGACGCGGTCGCACGTGCGCAGCACCATGTCCACGTTGTGTTCTACCAGCAGCACGCCGACTCCACGTTCGGCGGCCAGCCGGCGGATGGCCTCGCCCAACAGCCGGGTCTGCACATCGTCGAGGCCGGCGGCCGGTTCGTCCAGCATCAGCACGGAGTGGCCACCGGCGACCGCGCGGGCGACCGCCAGCATGCGTCGCTCGGCATACGACAGGTCGGAGACCTTGGTCTCCAGCTTGTCCTTGAAGCCGAAGTCGACGAGGGCCGCCGCTGCCGGCGGGGTGAGCTTGCCGTGGCCGGGCCGGACGAGGTCGGTGAGGTAGGCGAGCGGGTCGCGCCGGTCGCAGGCCGCCAGCACGTTCTCCAGCACGGTCAGGTCTTCGAACAGCTCCAGCGACTGGAACGATCGCGACATGCCGGCGCGTGCCCGCTTGCCCGTGTTCCACTTGCCGATGTCGGCACCGTCGAACGTGACGACCCCGGTGGAGGGCTTGACGAACCCTGTCATCGCCTCGATGGCGGTGCTCTTGCCCGCGCCGTTGGGCCCGATGAGACCCACCACCTCGCCGGGGTTGACATCGATCGAGAAGTCGAACAGGGCCACCACGCCACCGAACCGAACCGTCAGGTCGCGCACCGACAGCACCTTCGGCGGCACCAGATCGCTCGTGCCGGCGCCGAGTGCGTCCAGATCGATCACGTGCTTGCGCGAGGGCAGCTTCCGGCGCAGCCTGTCCAACCACCACGCGTTCTGCTGGCGCATCTGGAAGGCCAGGCCGTCGGGCGAGAACGTCAGCATGATCAGCAAGCCGATGCCACCCACCACTGCCAGGATGATGCCGACGTCGGAGCCGAGGAACGAGAAGATCTGCTGGCTGACGCCACCGGCAGCGAAGCCCGAACCCACCAGTGGTCCGGCCAGCGTGCCCACGCCGCCGAGGACGGCGTTCTGCACGTGCAGGATGGAGTTGACCGCGCCGAACTGATCGAACTGCACGATGGGGAGGCGGAAGATGATGAGGATGCCGGCGACCGCTGCGATCATGCCGCTGAGCACGAAGGCGTAGACCTTGGCACCCACCACCGACACTCCGAGTGCAGCGGCGGCGCGCTCGTTCGTGCGCACTGCGATCAACCGCCGGCCGGCGCGGCCGCGGCGCAGGTTGGCGATGCCCAGCAGCACCAGCGCGAGCACGATCAGGCTGAGCGTGGCGTACCGTTCGAGGTGCCGGGTGACGCCGATCTCGATGCCGAACACCTTCGGGTTCTTCAGTCGGTAGCCGGTCATGCCGCCGCGGAACTTCACGTTGCCGAGCACCACCGCCTCGAGCGCGATGGCGAAGCCGAGCGTGACGACGGCCAGGTTGACGCCGCGGGTGCGCACGCCGGCCAGTGCGAGCAGGATGCCCACCGGAACGGTGGAGAGCACGCCGGCGAGGAAGGCCAGTTCCAGCGGCCAGTGCCAACGTGTGGCCAGGAACGCGCAGATCAGCGAGCCGAGCCCACCCATCGCCATCTGGGCGAGCGAGATCTGGCCCGCGTAGCCGGTGATGACGATGAACGAACAGATCACGAGGGCGATCAGGATCTGGATCTCGAACGCTTGCAGGTAGTTCTTCGGGAAGAGGACCCAGATGAAGAACATCGACAACACGAAGCCGAACAGCACCAGGCCAGGTGGGATCCTTCCGGTACCGAGCGCCGGCATGCGGCCGAACCGCTCGGTCTTGCTCGCCACGGTGGTGCCGCTGGCGACGAGGTATGCCGCGACGAAGAGGAACGGAACGGCGGTGGCCCAGCCCGACTGCTCGACGTACCGGGTGACGAGCGACTGGGTGACGCCGAGCACGATGCCGGCGGTGGTGACGATGGGGAACGACGAGAACTTGCCCATCACCGCGGCGGCGAGCACCGGGATGACGAGGAACGTGATGTTCCCGGGCCCGAGCCCCGTGATCGGCACGAGCATGATCACGGCCAGGCCGCCGAGCGCGCCCCCTACCGACCAGTTGATCGCGGCGATCAGGTCGGGCGAGACGGCGAGCGAGGCCGCCGCCCGCGGGTTCTCGGCGACGGCCGAGGTGGCGACACCGAACGTCGTGTAGTGGTAGATGGCCCACAGGATGGCGGTGATCAGGATCACCAGGAGCAGGATGATCATCCGGTCCTTGCCCACCGAAGTGCCCAGCACCTTCATGGGGCCTGTCGGCATCAGGCCCGGCACCACCCGGGAGTTGCCGCCGTAGCGCCAGAAGGAGATGCTGGTGATGGTGATCAGCAGCGCCAGCGTGGCGACGATGCGGGACAGCTGCGATGCCTGCTGCATGCGGCGCAGGATCAGCAGGTGGAACAGGCCGCCCACCACGCCTGCTGTCAGCAGCCCGGCGAACAGCGCGAAGTACTTGCCGGCCGTGGAGTTGAAGTCGTGCTCCACCCTCAGCTCGTAGTACACGTAGGCGCCGACGATACCGATCGCGACCTGCGCGAAGTTCACGACGCCCGAGCCGCGGTAGACGAGCACCAGACCGATCGCCGCCAGGGCGTACAGCCCCCCGGCGCCGATGCCGAGCAGCGAGAACTGCAGTACTTCCAAGGGTGACTCCCTTTCGTGGTGGCGAGGATCGGGGCTGTCGACGAGCGGATCGTGAACCGTCGGATGTCTCGGCGTCGCTCACGAACGAGCGCCCCCGAGACACCCGACGGTGTGGCCGGCCGGGGCCGGCCACACCGTCGAGCAGTACTTCGGATCAGGCCGCGAAGGCGTCGCGGACGTCGATCAGCTCGCTCTGCTTCACGAGCTTGCCGTCGACCACCTTGTAGACGATCGCGTACGGGTTCATGAACCGCTCCAGCCCTGCCGCCGGCAGCGGCTTGGTGCTCACCGGGCCCACCATGCCACCGAGGTCGAGGCCATCGACGGCGTTGAGCTGTGCAACCAGGGCCTCCGAGGTGACGTCGCCCTCGACGTTGGACAGCGCCGTGGCCAGCACGTAGCCCGACACGAAGCCGAGCACGGTCTGCACGTTCAGGGCGGTGCCTGCCTGGATGCCTTCCACGCCGGCGGCGAGCTCGGCCATCGTCTCCGAGTCCTCGGCGTTGCCGAGGTTCTGGTTGATGGCGAACATGCCTTCGGCGAGCGGGCCGAGGTAGTCGAGCAGCTGCTGCGGCAGGATGGCGCCGACGGCCGAGACCAGCGGCTTCTCACCGGTGGCGTCGATCGCGGTCATCGCCTGCACGACCATCGGCGGGCTGACGCTGAGGATGATCATGTCGACGTCGTCGCCGAGCAGCTTGGCGATCGCCGGGGCCAGGTCGGGTGCGTTCGACGGCACCGCAGCGCGGGACACGATCTCGCCGCCCTGCGACTTGGCGCCACGCTCGATGGCATCCACCAGGAAGTCGGTGCCCTCCAGGTACAGCACGCCGATCTTCGAGCCTCCGGCGACGACCGAGCCGGCGCCGAGGCCGACGTAGTTGCCCTGGCCGGACGAGAAGGCGAACGACAGCGGGTCGACCGTTGCGCCGCCACCGATCACCGGGATGCCGGCCTCGTAGAGGGCGTCTTCACCGGCCTGGCCGCCTGCGCTCCAGCCGACCACGACGGCGTTCACGCCGCTGTCGATGGCGCTCTGCTGGCAGTTCAGGTACTCGTTCTGGTCGCCCTTGGCGTCGCACACGGTGACCTCCACGTTGGGGAAGTCGGCGAACGCCAGCTGCACCGCGGGGTAGGTCTCGGGCGCCGAGTAGGCGATCTGGCCCTGGGTGACGTCGGTGAGCACCATCACCTTCGCCGTCTGGTCGCCGCTGGTTCGCGGCAAGCCCACCACCGGCGCCACGGTGGTCTCGGTGCCGCCGGTGGTGTCGCCAGGCGTGGTGTCGCCAGGCGTGGTGTCAGCGGGCGTGGTGTCGCCGGTTGCGGCGGTCGTGGTAGCGCCCGCCGTGGTGGTCGTGGCGGTTTCGTCGTCGCTGCACGCCGCGGCGGTGAGCGCTAGGACGGCCGCAGCCGCGAAGAATTTGACGCGTGAAGTGTTACGCACGGTTCCCCCTGTGATGTGGTCTTCGGTGCAGTTCCCCCCGCACCTTCGGACATTGTTGAACGGGCCGATCGTGCCAGCGTCTGACACCCATGTCAAGCGTGCTTGGCAGAATATTCGAACGCTGTTCAGTATTCGACGGCGAATTGTTGAACGGTGTTGACCAAAGCTGCGCCCAAGCGGTACGTTCACGCCCGTTGGTGCAGGCCGCACCATCACGAGCCGTGGGGGCAACAATGATCGACGTCAGTGGGTATCGGGTGACCGACCCGTTCTTCGGGGCACCGTACATCGACGAGGACGAGGAGCGGACCGACCCGGTGCCACACCGCCACGTGCATGGGGGCTTCCAGGGCACCGACACGCGGTTCCAGTTCTCCTTCCCGCCCGAAGAGCAGTGGCAGGGGCGAATGTTCAACCCGCTCAGTGGCGCCCACGGTGGCGACGAGAAGTTCTTCTCCACTCCACTGGGCGAGATGATCGGCGGCCTGGGCCTGAGCTTCCGGTTGGGCGGTTACATGGTCCAGTCGAACCAGGGGCACATCGGTGACGACATCGACCCCAAGGGTGGCGAAGACCCCACCCTCTACGGCCACCGCGCGAGCGCTGAAACGGCGCGGTTCTCCAAGTTCGTGGCAGCCCAGGTGTACGGCACCGCGCCGCACCACTCGTACGTGTTCGGTGGCAGCGGCGGCGGCCGCAGGTCGCCGCTGTGCCTGGAGAACGCGCCCGATGCGTGGGACGGTGCGCTGCCCTTCATGGGCGGCGGAGACATCAACCCTCGAGGCAGCACCAAGCGCATCAAGGGATCGCAGGTCATGTCGTTCGCTTCGATGTTCAACGTGCAGCGACTGCTGGGCAAGCGCATCCATGCCGTGGTCGACGCCATGGCGGCAGGCGGTAGCGGCGACCCGTTCGCGGGATTGTCCACCCACGAGCGCGAGGAGCTGGCATCGCTGTACCGGCAGGGCTACCCACGCGGCGACGAGTACAACATCGCCGAGCCGATGGGCCAGATCTGGTTGTGGACCTCGATCGCCGACCTGCTCGTGGAGCAGGACCCGACGTACTTCGAGAACTTCTGGACCAAGCCCGGCTACGTCGGGCACGACCTGCCGGCGGCAGTGGAGAGCGACCTCGTGGACGCCGAACTCACGATCAAGCGGGTGGTCACCGCCGCCGACATCCTCAGTGACCCGGTGTTCGAGGCGCCGGAGTACACGATGCTGCGCATCATCATCGGCATCACGGCATCGTCGCGCGGCGACATGAACATGCCCTACGCGGTGGAGATCGACGGCCTGCACGGCTACCTGCTGGGAGCCGGGGTGCAGCTCACGAGCGGGGCTGCGAGCGGGCGCCAGCTGTACGTGTCGCAGGTGGTGGGCAACCTGCTGATGTGCGATGGGCACGGCGACGCAAACCTGCAGCGCTTCAGTGGTGCCGTTGCGGGCGACTCCGTGCGTGTGTCGAACCGCAAGTTCCTCGCGTTCTGCTACTTCGCCCGCCATCACCTGATGGACGACCCGCAGTTCGACTCGTTCCGGCTCGACGGTGTCCCGATCTTCCAGCAGCACCCTGTGCCGTTGATGTCGCCCCTGATGGGCGTGTCGTACTCGGGCGAGTACGAGGGCAAGCTCATCTGGGTGCACCACACGCACGACGCGTCGCTGTGGCCCCCGCAGGGAGTGATCTACGAGTCGGCCGTACGGGCGGCGCAAGGCGACGACGGTGCGGCAGCGCGGTTCCGTCTGCGTTGGACGCACAACGCCGAGCACATTCCGCCGATGATGATCCCCTCGTCGGGCAGTCGCGCCACCAACACGTGGCTGATCGACTACGGCCCGGTCATCGAGCAGACGATGGTCGACCTGATCGACTGGGTGGAGAACGGTGTGGAGCCGGCAGCCACCAACTACGAGTACGTCGACGGCCGGGTGGTCCTGCCCGAGACGGCGGCCGACCGTGGAGGCATTCAGCCGGTGGTTCGCCTCGTCGCCAACGGGGGAGCGAAAGCGGAGGTCGGCGTCGGAGAGACGGTGACTCTCACCGTCGATGCCGAGATGCCACCCGGTGCCGGCAGCATCATCTCCCTCGAGTGGGACTTCGATGGCAAGGGCTCCTACCCGCTGAAGGAGTCGGGCATCGACGGCAGCGCAGCAGCCGTCAGTCGCACGATCACGCGCTCGTTCGACACCCCTGGCACGTACTTCGTGACCGCGTTGGCGCACGGGCACCGCGACGGCGATGTGGCCGCGACCTCGCGGCGCCTGCCCAACCTCGCGCAGGCTCGGGTGGTCGTGCGATGACCGGTACCGCGCACGATGTCGTTGCCCCAACGACGGCAGGCCTGGTGGGTGGCGTCACGTCCAGCGGCGTCCACGTGTTCAAGGGCATTCCGTACGGCGCACCAACTGGTGGGTCGGCCCGGTTCAAGGCGCCGCGTCCACCGGATGCGTGGGACGGCGTGCGCGACGCCACCGCCTACGGCCCGACGGCGCCGCAGATCGGGCACGCCGAGATGGGCGGCAGCGCGCCCACCGACCCGGCGGCGGTGGAGCGCATGAGAACCTTCGCCGAGTTTCTGCACGGTCTGTCGGGCGACGAGCCGGCGCAGAGCGAAGACTGCCTCGTGCTGAACGTCTGGACCCCGTCGCTCGACGCCGATCGTTCGCGGGCGGTCATGGTGTGGATCCACGGTGGTGGCTTCGAGACCGGCAGTGGTTCGTGGACGCTGTACGACGGCACGCCGTTGGCCCAGCGTGGTGACGCCGTGGTGGTGACGATCAACCACAGGTTGGGGGTGCTCGGCTTCCTGCATCTCGACGATGAGG
>JAUSLQ010000180.1 GCA_030645675.1 Actinomycetota bacterium
GGCCAAGAAGGCGGCCCCGGCCAAGAAGGCGGCCCCGGCCAAGAAGGCGGCCCCGGCCAAGAAGGCGGCCCCGGCCAAGAAGGCGGCCCCGGCCAAGAAGGCGGCTCCGGCCAAGAAGGCGGCCCCGGCCAAGAAGGCCGCTCCGGCCAAGAAGGCAGCCGCCAAGAAGAAGTGAGCCCCGTGCTCGCCAGCGCGTGACGGGGGGCCGCTGGCCCCCCGTTCGCCGTTTTCCGCACAGTTCGGCGACACTTCAGGGATGCACGCGATCTGCGACGACCTGCTCGACGAACATGCCGACCTCGACGCGATCGTCGCCGACCTCGACGAGCAGCAGTGGTCGCAGGCCACCCCGGCCGCAGGCTGGTCGGTTCGTGACCAGATCAGCCACCTGTGGTTCTTCGATCAGCGCGCCGCCCTAGCGATGAGCGACCCCGATGGGTTTGCCGCCGACATGCAGCAACTGCTGGCCGCCGGCGGCACGGCGGCATCGGTGGAGCCCGGCCGCGCGATCAGCGGTGCGGAGCTGCTGGCGGCCTGGCGGCGCGATCGTTCCGCGCTGGTCTCTCTCGCCCGCTCGATCGACCCGGCAGCGCGCGTGCCGTGGTACGGGCCGGCGATGGGTGCTCGGTCGTTCATCACCGCCCGTCTGATGGAGACGTGGGCGCACGGGCAGGACGTCGCCGATGCGCTGTCGGTGCGCCGGGCGCCCACAGCGCGGCTGCGGCACGTCGCCCATCTTGGCGTGCGTGCTCGGCCGTTCAGCTACGCCGTGCGCGGCCTGACGATGCCGCCGGTGCCGGTGCATGTCTCGCTGACCGCCCCCGACGGTTCGCTGTGGGAGTGGGACGAACCGGTCGACGACTGGGTGCGCGGCAGTGCGCTCGATTTCTGCCTCGTGGCCACCCAGCGGCGCCATCCCGCCGACACCGGTCTGCAGGTGCACGGGCCAGCGGCAACCGAGTGGATCGGCATCGCCCAGGCGTTTGCCGGCGGGGTGGGTGAAGGGCGCCGCCCCGGCCAGTTCGCCCGCTGACCGGCCTGCGCTGACGCTGCGGCGACCCTGAGGTTGTTGCCGGTTCAGAGATCGGCGATGCGCTTGAACACTTCGGCGCTGCCGACGCCGTGACGCGCTCCCAGCCCGGCCAGGCGGGCACGGACCCGTTCGCGGAAGGCCGCCATCTGCTGCGGGTCGATGGCCTTCATCGTGCTCTCGAACTGGCTCTCGTGGGCCTCCAGCGCGTGCAGCTTCGCGTCGACGAAGCCGGTGACGTCTTCCACGTGATCGGGCTCGTCGGCCTCCCACAGCAGCAGCACCCCTGGCCGGTGCGGGGCGAGGCCGTGTTCCTTGAAGAAGTGTGGGTCGCGCGCAGCGACGATGCCCTCGCACGCCAGTAGACCGGCATGGCGATGGTCGGGGTGCAGCCGGTAGCGCTTCCACGGATCGTGGCCCAGCACCACCTGCGGGCGCAACGTGCGGATGACCCGCGCGACCTCGCCGCGCACGGCCAGGCTGCTGTCCAGCTCGCCATCGACGTGTCCGAGGAACACCACTTCGCCGGCGTGTGGCCCCGCCAGCCGCTGGGCAGCCGCCCGCTGCTCCGACTGGCGGGCGATCACCAGTGCGGCGATGTCGGCATCGGGGTTCCACGTGCCCTTCGAGCCGTCGGTGAGCACGAGGTGGTGCACCACGCAGCCCGCCGAGGCCCACTTGGCGAGGGTGGCGCCGCAGCCGAACTCGACGTCGTCGGGGTGGGCGCCGATGGCCAGTGCCGACGACGGGGTGGGCAGGTCGTGGGTGCTCAGGCGTTCGTCGGCGTCGGGTTGGCCTGGTTCGTTGGCAGCCATGCGGGCAGCACTTCCTGCACCAGCGGGTGCGTGAGATCGGTGGGGGTGTCGATGTCGAGCGCGAGCAACGGGTCGTTGCGGACGGCCACCGGCAGGCCGGCCTCGATGGCCTGCGCCAGGTGGCGGCGGAACGAGCCGGGCCCGTACGCGAACTGGAACGGCAGCGACGTGGGCACGGCGGCGGCGTTGGTTCCGTCGCGGCGCAGATCCGGCACCAGAGTGACCGTGTGCGCGATGGCGATGGTGGCCAACGCACGGGCACGGGGCAGGTCGCCGTGGGCGACCACCACATGCCCCACGCCTCGCTCGCGCAGATCGGCGATGCTGCGGTTGACGGCAGCGTTCAGGCCGACGCCGGGGTGCCACAGCACGGTGGCGCCGCGCGCGGTGGCCCAGGCAGCAACATCGTCGTGGTCGCACGCCACGTACACGGGCAGCTCGCCGGCCGCCGCCAGCACGCGCTCGGCGGTCCACCGCGCCAGCGCTTCGCGCTGGCTGGGCGTCAGCAGCGGCGCGAGCCGCGCCTTGGCATCGGTGAACGCTTTCACCGGCACGAGCACGACGGGATTCACACGGGCATCGTAGAGGCGGCGGCACCCGCCGCGACCGGTCGCAGGCGCCGGGGCGACCCGTCGCAGGCATTGCCGCCACTGGCGCAGCCGCCGACGGTGGTGTGCGTACGCTGTCGCCATGCCGATCAACGTTGCGGTCATCGGGGCGGGTTCGTGGGGCACCACTGTTGCAGCGTTGGCCGCCGTCAACACACCCACCGTGCTGTGGGCGCGCCGCGAGGCGCTGGCGCGTTCGATCAACAGCCAGCACGTGAACACCGACTACCTGCCCCAGTTCACGCTGCCCGAGGAGCTGCGGGCCACCACCTCGCTGGAGGACGCGGTGGCCAACGCCGACGTGTTGGTGATGGCCGTGCCATCTCACGGCTATCGCGATGTGGCCGCCGAGGCGGCGCCGTTCGTGCGCGCGTGGGTGCCCGTGGTCAGCCTGGCCAAGGGCCTCGAGCGCGGCTCGCGCAAGCGGATGAGCGAGGTCACCCGCGACGAGATGCCCGGCCACCCGGTGGCCGTGCTGACCGGCCCGAACCTGGCCAAGGAGATCCTCAGCGGACAGCCGGCGGCCAGCGTGGTGGCTGTGGAGAACGACGACATCGCGGCCGAGCTGCAGCGCATCTTCGCCCGCCCCAGCCTGCGGGTCTACACGAACAGCGACGTGGTCGGCTGCGAGGTGGGCGGGGTGGTGAAGAACGTCATCGCCATCGCCTCGGGGATGGCCGAGGGCATGGGTTTCGGCGACAACACCCGAGCCACACTGATCACGCGTGGCCTGGCCGAGATGAGCCGCCTGGGAATCGCCATGGGCGGGCAGGCGGCCACGTTCGCCGGGCTGGCCGGCATGGGCGACCTGATCGCGACCTGCTCATCCAAGCAGAGCCGCAACAACATGGTGGGCTTCCAGCTGGGCGAGGGCCGCACGATCGAGGCCGTGCTGGCAGACATGAACATGGTCGCCGAGGGTGTGAAGAGCTCGCCCAGTGTGCTCGACCTCGCTCGCCGTTACGGTGTCGAGATGCCGATCACCGAACAGGTGGTGGCCGTGTGCCACCAGGGTCGGTCGGCACGCGAAGCACTGAACGCGCTGATGCAGCGCACGCGCAAGAGCGAGATGGAGTAACGCAATGACCACGTCGAGCATCACCACCGGCACCACCGGCGGGAGGTGGCGGGCCACCGTGACGGCGTGGGGTGCCATCGAACCCTGGGGCGATCAGCCCGTGCTCGACTGGCACATCGCAGCCGACGACCGGTGGCACACACCCCAGCGCGAGGCCGCGGTGCGGCAGCGGCGCGTCGATGGCACAGCCGTGGTGGAGACCCGGGTGCGCATCCCCGACGGCGATGCCGTGCAGCGCATCTACTCCGTACCCGACCACGGGGGCCTGACGATCATCGAGGTGGAGAACGCCTCGCCGCTGCCCATCGCGGTCGCGTTCACGCATGGCCGGCTGCTGTCGCCGCGGCCGCCCGGTGCGCCCATCGAAGGCATCAGCCTGCCCGCCGGCAGCGTGGCCTTCCCGGTGGGCCACCACGCAACGCTCACGGTCGCGCTGCCGCACGGGCCGCAGGCCGCCGGCACGCTGCCCGCCGGCCTGCCGCCGGTGGCCGGTGTGGTGCGCGGCTGGGCCGCCACCACCGATCGGGCCGGCCGCATGCTGCTGCCCGACCCCGTGGTCACCGAGCGCGTGGTGGCCGAGCGGTGCGAGCTGGCGCTGGTGGGCCCACAGCACCCCGACCCCGACCCGGTGGCGTTCCTGCTGGGGGTCGGCCAGCTGGTGCGAATGGGCGACACCGCCGCGCCCTGGGTGCCCGACGTGGCGCACGCACTGGAGCTGGCCGGCAAGTCGGCCACCGCCGACTGGGCGCTGGCCGCCGCGATCGACGCCGCCGAGCACGTGCTGGCCGCGGCCGGCGAGCAGCGGGCGTGCAACGACCTGGCCGCGTTCCGCCGCCGCGTCAAGCCCGATCTGCGCCTGCCGGCCGAGGCCCCCGCCGAGCCGGCCCACTTCCTCGCCTGGGTCGAGCGCCGGATGGTGCAGCACTGCGACGGGGTGGCGCAGTTGTTCCCCGCCGGGCTCCCGGACGGCTGGGCCGGCAGCAACTTCGAGGTCTACAGCCTTCCCACCGGCCCGGCCGGCAGTGTGTCGTTCGCGGTGCGCTGGCACGGGGCCCGGCCGGCGGTGCTCTGGGAGCAGGTGCCGGGCGCGAACGCCACACCCGCCACACTCACCGCCCCGGTGCTGGCGCCGCAGTGGCGCACCAGCGAGCTGAAGGGCGAAGCTCTGTGGCCGGCGCCGCCGGCGGCTACCGGGGCGGGCGCGCCTGTGGCCGGTGCCGGCGCCAACTGATGTGCGACTGCCTCGTCGCGCTGCCGGCAGCCACCGGCGGGCGCGGCACACTGTTCGCGAAGAACAGCGACCGTCCACCCGCCGAGCGGCAGCTGGTGGAGTGGTCGCCGCCGCGGCACGACCGCGGCCAGCTGCGCGCCACCCACATCCAGGTGCCGGTGCACGGCGCCGAGACCCTGGGCTGCCTCTTGTCGCGCCCAGCGTGGGGGTGGGGTGCCGAGCACGGAGTGAACGAAGCCGGCGTCGCCGCCGGTAACACCACCGTGTTCACGACCACCGACCCGCGCGGCGCGGCCCCCGGCCTGACGGGGATGGACCTGGTTCGGCTGGCACTGGAGCGGTGCACGACGGCGGCAGCTGCCGTGGACCTGATCACATCGCTGATCGAGCGCTTCGGGCAGGGCGGCAGCGGGCACGACCCGGCGCTGTCGCCTTCACCGCGGCCCTATTGGAACGCGTTCCTGGTGGCCGACCCGGTGACGGCGTTCGTCATCGATACCAGCAGTCGCGAGTTCGCGGTGGAGGCCGTGGCAGGCGTGCGGGCCATCTCCAACCGCACCACCATCCCTGCATTCGACCGCGCCCACCGGCATCCGCGGCAACCGGTGGAGCGGCTGGTCGACCCTCGCTGGCACGCCTCGCAGGCAGTGCTGCAGCGCCAGCCGGTGACGGTCGATGCGTTGCAGGCCCACCTGCGCTCGCACGGCACGTGTGGCGACCCTGGGTGGAGCGTGTGCATGCACGTGGACGGGGTGGAAGCCACGACGGCTTCGATGATCGCTCAACTGCGTCCGTCGGCCCCGCCCACCGTGTGGGTGCTCACTGGCAGCCCCTGCAGCCGTGAGTACACGTCGCTGTCGCTGGCCGAGGCGGCGACCACCGACCTCACCGGTGTCTGACGGGCCGTCACGACGGGCGCCCCAGTCGCCCGTGGCCGGCCTCCGCGACGATGGTCTCAGAGCACGAGCGTCTCGTTGTGGGCGGTCAGCGCAGCCAGCACGGCCCGCAGCTTGGCGTTGACGGCCTCGACGATCTCCTCGTCGTCGGTGGTGCCGTCGGCGGCGATGCGGCCGGCGATGTGGCTGAGCTGCACCCTGGGTTCGTCGACCACTACTGCCCCGTAGTGCTGCAGGACGCGGGCGAACGTGGCCTGTGCGTTGGCCCCGCCCGAGCGACCGGCAGCGCTGAGGAACGCCACCACCTTGCCGGCGATGGCGCGGTCCTGCGGTGGGCGCGTGGCCCAATCGAGCGCGTTCTTCGCCAGCGCGGTGGGGTGCGCGTTGTGCTCGGGCATTCCCACCAGCAGGGCATCGGCTGAGCGCAGTTGCTGCCACCAGCGTTGCAGCACCTCCGGCGGGTCTGCCTCCAGATCGGGGTTCACCCAGGGCAGCTGGTCGACCCAGTCGATGACCGTGATCTGCAGCTCGGGCGGCGCCAGCCGCTGGGCCAGCAGCACGAGCGCAGTGTTGGTGGACTCGTCGCGCAGGCTGCCGCTGAACGCGATGGCGTGGAACTGCCGGGGGTTCACATCACTGAGTATGGGGTATCCTCGCGACGATCCACCAGCCTGTCGGCAACGAAGAGGACGCATGGCGATCTCGATCGAGAAGTTCCAGGAGCAGGGCGGCCGGCTGAAGACCGACGACCTCGACTTCGAGCAGTTCCGCAGCCAGCCGTTGCAGCCGCACGTGCTGCGCTGCCTGTCGTACATGCACGACATCGAGTACCAGACGGTGCTGTACACGCGCGAGCTGCTGGTCACCCCGGCCTGGAAGGACCCGCAGTTCACCGCCTTCCTCACCCTGTGGAACTACGAGGAGTACTGGCACGGGCAGGCGTTGGGCAAGGTGCTGGCCATGCACGACTGGCCCGCACACGACGTGCGGCTGTCGGCGATGCGCACGTTCAACAAGCGCTACCTGTTCTGGAGTCCGATGATGTTCTGGACGCTGGGGCACGTGGTGCGCAAGTTCCCGGCCGTGCACATGACGTGGGGCACGATCAACGAGTGGACCGCCAATGCGGCCTACAACCGCCTGGGCCAGATCGCCGACCACCCGGTGCTCACCGAGCTGCTCGGCCGCATCATGCGCCAGGAGGGCCGCCATGCTGCGTACTACGCCAGTTACGCGCGCGACCTGCTGGAGGGCGACCGGCGGGCGCAGAAGGTCACTCGTTGGTTCCTGGAGCACGAGTGGGCCATCGTGGGTAGCGGCGACGTGCCGAAGATCGAGACCTCGTTCGCTGCCGCCTACCTGTTCGGTTCGGGCGATGGCGCCGAACTGATCGAGCGCATCGAGCAGCGCATCGATCAGCTGCCCGGCCTCGCCGGGCTGCAGTTGGTGAGCACCGCGATCCGCGACGCGACGGCACACGTGAACGAGGTGGAGGGTTCGGTGCCCGCCGTGCCGGTGCCGACATCGGTGCCGGTGTCGGTGTCGGTGCCGGTGTCGGTGCCGAAGTCCGCCGCCGCCCGCTCGACCGGCGAGCCAGCGAACCACGAGGTGGCCGACGCGACCACGGCCGACGCGACCACGGCCGACTGACCGCGGCCGACTGGCCACGGCCGACGCGACCACGGCCGACTGGCCACGGCCGAGGGCGACGAGCGGGGTGGCCCCGAGGGGTTCGCTCGGTGTACCCCTCGGCTGACCCGCCATCGGTAGGAGCTGACCCTGTCGACCGCCCGCCGGTCTCGCCGGTTGCGCCGGCTAGGCGGCGTGGCGGTGGGGTGGGCCGGTGTTGTGGATGGTGCCGTCGGGGTAGCGGACGATCAGTGCGCGGTCGGCCTCGAGCGTCAGTACCCAGCCGGCGTCGTGGACCCGTGTGTGGTGCACCGCGCAGAGTGGGAGCAGGTTGTCGAGATCGGTGCGCCCGCCGTGGCGCCACCAGTGGAGGTGGTGGATCTTGCAGCGATCGAACCGCACCTGACAGCCGGGGATCGCGCAGGTCGAGTACCACCCGCGGAGCGCCCGCCGTTTGGCGCGGTTGGCGAGCCGGGTGCTGCGGCCCAGGTCGAGCACCCCGGGGGCGTGGAGCACGACCCCGTTGCGCACGACGATGGTGTGCACGTCGGCTTCGCCGAACAGCTCGACCAGCACCCGGTGCGGCACCTCGATCGGCAATCCCCACTCCACCGTGAACGGCGGCGCTGATGGCGGCGGTGGTGGGTTGGTTGCATCGGCTGTGGTGTCGGTGGTGTCGCCATCGGGCTGGTCGGGTGGTTCTGATGTGGTGGTGTGGATGACGACCACGAACTCGGGCCGCCCGGCCCGTTGCGCGACCCCACCATCTTCCAGGATCCGCGCCAGCGCCAACGCTGCCAGGAACTGCTGCTTGGCCACCGGGTCCGTCGGGCAGCCCACCGGCAGCTCCTTCGCGAACAGGGCTTCGATCTCGGCTTCCAACCGAGCATCCATGCGCACCCCGGTGACCGGGTCGTACCGGCCCAGCAAGCACCACATGCCATCGTCATCGATGAACCGTCGCAACCGGATGGCTGCCCGCTGCCGCTGCAACCGGGCCATCCCATCATCAGACCGGATCGTGCGCGCCTCACGTTCCAAGCGCCGACGGAACTCGCCCACCGACGACACCGCCGCCACACCTGCCAACCCATCCGCGGCCTGCACCAAACGTTCGCGCTGGTCGCCTTCCAGGGCCTTAGCCACCCTGGTGACCGCATCGACATGACCGGCAGTGACCGACCCGTCGTTCAACGCGCCCGCCAACCGTGGTGTCGCACCCAACGTGCCCGACCGCTCGAGCACCCTGCCCGCCTCGCCCTGCGAACCGCGACCGGCTTCAGCGATCGCCTGCTCGGGAAACGAGACCACCCCCGCCAACCGGCCCGCCAACTCGGCCTCTGCCGCAGCCAACCACGAGCGCACCACCGAAACCGACCGCAACCCGCCCTCCAACTCCGCCCGACCTGCGTCGGTCGCCGCGCGCAGCGATGCGATCGCCCGCACCCGCTCGCACACCATCCTCGCCTCCATACGAACGATCGTACGCAAGGGGTATGACAGAGTTCGTCGACAGCCATGGCCGCCCGCGAGTCAGGCGACGGCCGAGCCGGCCGGCCAGCGGCATCGCCATCATCGACGACGACCACTGACCACTCGGTACCACGTCGACTAGGGCTCCAACACCACGAGGTCGCCGGTGGCGATCGAGCCCGGCTGCAGCACCGTCGCGTAGACACGACTGACGGGCCCGCGATCGTGGTGCATCGCCATGAAGTCGCCGCCGGTGAACCACCGCATGTTCGACGCACACGGCAGTGCAAAGGCACTGATCTCGCACAGCACCTCGCCCACCTGCAGGCGCACGCCGGCGCGCACGTCGGCCCACGGCAGGCCGCCGACCGTGATGTTCTCGCCGGCCAGCCCGGGCGCGATCGGGTGGCCGGCGGCGCGCAGCGTGTCGATCGCCTCCGTGCTCCACAGGCACAGTGCCTGCCACGGCCGGCCGTGGTGCACACGCGTGGCCTGGCGGTCGCCCTCCACACCGCGCCAGCCCACCTGCACCCGCTCGACGGGCGTCTTCGGCAGGCCACCACCCGACACGTTCAGCTGGGCGACGGCACCCTCGGCCCGAGCCGGCAGCTGACCGGCTTCGCGCAAGGCCGGCCCGGCGGCAGACCAGGCTGCCCAGACGAGTGAGAGGTCGGTGGCCAGGTCGCCGGTGAGCGTGGGGTACAGCGGCCGCAGCACCCCGGCGTCGCGGCCCTGGGCGTACAGCGCCCACACCTCGTCGAGGTTGCCGACCGTGCGCCTGGCGTCGGTCTCGGTGAACGAGTACGGACCGATGGAGTGCATGGGCACACCGTAGGCTGGCCCGATGGCGCCCGCAGAGCACGACTTCGCCGACCTGAGGCTGACGGAGTGGACCTCGTGCGGTGGGTGCGCCGCCAAGTGGGGTGCGTCGCTGCTCACCGACCTGGTGCGCGACATGCCGTCGGGCATCGACCCTTCGCTGCTGGTGGGCCTGGCCCCGTTCGACGACGCGGCGATCTACCAGGTGGCTCCCGACGTTGCGCTGGTCAGCACCACCGACTTCTTCCCGCCGCTGGTCGACCACCCGTCCGACTTCGGTGCCATCGCCGCCGCCAACGCGTGCAGCGACGTGTTCGCGATGGGTGGGCGGGTGGTGATCGCGGTCAACGTCGCGGCGTTCCCCGAGCACGTCCCGCGTGAGGCGATCGTGGCCATCTTCGAGGCGGCCGCGGCCGGGGTCGCCGAGGCCGGCGGCACCATCGCCGGCGGGCACACCATCCGCAACCCGGAGCCCATCTTCGGGCTGGCGGTGCAGGGCGTGGTGCACCCCGAGCGCGTCTTCCGCAAGGGGGGCGCCCAGCCGGGCGACGTGCTGGTGCTCAGCAAGCCGCTGGGCACAGCCCTCACCCTGGCCGGCGGCTCGCCCGCAGAGAAGGCCGCGGCGATCGTCGGCATGCGCAGCATCAACCGTGCCGCATCCGAAGAGCTGCAGGCGATGGGTGCCGCCGTGCACGCGGTCACCGACGTCACCGGTTACGGCCTGGCCGGGCACGGGTGGGAGATGGCCGAGCGCAGTGGTGTGCAGGTGGTGGTGCACACCGACGGCATCGTCGCCTACCCGGGCGCACGCGAAGCGGCCGAGCGCGGCGTGCGCACCGGCGGCGACCCGCGCAACCGCGAGTACGTCAGCGCCCACCTGCAGAGCACGGCCACCTCCGCGGGCGAGGCACTGTGCATGGACCCGCAGACGTCGGGCGGTCTGCTGGCTGCGGTCGCGCCCGGCGCGCTGGGGTCGTTGAGCCAGATGTGGTGGCGGGTCGGCGAGGTGGCCGCCGGGCCGGCTGCGCTGGTGCTGTGCTGACGCAGGTGCATTGCTGATGGTCGTGCGCCCACCCACCCGCCAGCTGGAGCAGCAGCTGTGGTCCGCCGGCCACCGGCTGGTCGTCGGCATCGACGAGGTGGGCCGCGGCGCGTGGGCCGGGCCGCTGGTCGTGGGCGCCGCCGTGCTGCCGCGCGAGAAGCGGGTGAACGGTGTACGCGACTCGAAGATGCTGACCGAGACGAATCGCGAGCGCTTGTTCGAGCGCATCGGCGATTGGTGCGAGGCATGGTCCGTGGGTGCCGCCAGCCAACAGGAGTGCGACGACCTGGGCATGGCCGCGGCGCAGCGTTTGGCCACCAGGCGGGCACTCGACGCGCTGGGCGTGCGCCCCGACGCGGCGGTGGTGGACGGCAAGTGGGACTTCGTGTCGCCATGTGTGCCGTACGTCGAGATGAAGGTGAAGGCCGACCGCTACTGCCTGGCCGTGGCCGCAGCCAGCATCCTGGCCAAGGTGACGCGCGATCGCGAGATGCGCGCCGCCGCGCTGGACTACCCGCTGTGGGGCTTCGATACGAACAAGGGCTACCCGTGCCACGTGCACCGTGCCGCGCTGCAGGGTTACGGCCCATGCGCCATCCACCGCCGCAGCTGGGTGTTCATGGACAACTACGTCCCCTGGCCGGGGGTGCCCCGAGTGGTGAAGTTCGACGCCAAACCCGAACAGCCGACACTGTTCTGAACGAGCAGGGCTGACGCCCGGAGGAACAACCAGAAGGTGAGTGGGTATGCCCGACATCGTCGTCATCGGAGCCGGGTTGGCCGGGCTGCGGGCCGCCACCGACCTGGTGGCCGGGGGCGCCGAGGTGTTGGTGCTGGAGGCCCGCACTCGCGTGGGCGGCCGGGTGTGGAGCCACCGCTTCGCCGACGGGCAGATCGCCGAGCGCGGTGCGGAGTTCATCGACGGCAACCACACCGAGGTGCTGGCCCTGGCCGCGCAGCTGGGGCTGAGCCTGACCCAGCGTTCCACCATCGCCGACCCGCAGGGCACGTTGCTCGATGCCGGCGGCCGTGCCGTGCCGATGCACCTGCACGCCACGCTGGCCGGCGACTGGGCCCGCTGGGAGGCCGCCGTTGCGGCGCTGCAGCCCACCGACGAGTTCGAGCACGGCACGCTGGCCGACGTGATCGCCGGGCTGGGCGCATCAGTGCTGTCGCGGCTGGTGATCGGCCGCGAGGTGCGCACCGAGTTCATGCTTCCGCCGGACGAGGTGAGCCAACGATTCGCCGCCCAGCTGGCAGCGGTGCAACAACCCGGAATGCGCGAGCGCCACCGGGTGGTTGGAGGCAACGACTTGCTGGCCAGCGGATTGGCCCGCGGCCTGGGTGAACGGGTTCGGCTCAGCACGGTGGTATGCGACATCGATGCCGAGCAGGGCGCAGTCACGCTGGCCGACGGCAGCGTGCTGCGTGCCACGGCGGTGGTCGCCGCGGTGCCGTTGCCCGTGCTGTCTCGTCTGTGGCCGCAGATGCCGCTGGAGCTCGGTGCCGTTGGCTACGGCGTCGGGGGCAAGATCAGCGCCCAGTTCACCCGCCGCATCTGGCGCGACTACGGCCGCAACGGCACCGTGTTGTCCGATCGGGCGTGGGGCCACCTGTGGGAGACCACCGACGACCAGGCGGGCGACGCCGGCGTGCTGACCAACCTGTTGGCCTCGCACGACGGCGCGACCTTCGTCGCGCTGCCCGAGGCCCCCGACGTACTGGTGGCCGAGATCGAGCGCCTGTTCCCCGGCGCCAAGGGACTGTGCGGCGAACGGGTGATCACCGACTGGACGAACGAGCCCTGGAGCATGGGCGCCTACTCGTGCTTCGGGCCCGGGCAATGGGCTGCGGCCCAGCCGGCGCTGCACGCCCGGCACGGGCGCCTGTGGGTGGCCGGCGAGCACGCGGATGGCTTCGCCGGATTCATGGAGGGTGCGCTGCGCAGCGGGGCACGCGTGGCCCGACGCGTCGCCACTACCTGACGGCGATCCGGCGGTTCGGCCCCCGGCGGGGTCGCGGCGCGCGACGTCGTGACCGGGGTGACGCCGTCGCAGTGCTCATGGGCGTGGAGCCCGAAGAGCAGTTGTTAGTCGACACCCTCCAGAAGCGAAGCGAAGTCGAGACCCGATATGTCCAATCCGGCGTGTTGGACGATGGCGCCGAAGCGCTCTATCGCAACGGCCGGATCGACCTCCTCCACCGGATCCCAGAAGAACGACACGACCACATCACCATCTAGGAAGGTGGCCCTGGCAGAGCCACGGTGCACTGTGGTGTAGACAGCCCGCTCGCCGTCCTCTCGACAACCGAACGTGGCGTCATCTGTGACCACGAGGCCGTCGGGGGCGGCACAGGCTGCCGTCACGTCGTCTCCGCCGTCGTAGGCATCACCGGGACTGATGTAGATCCCGAGGTCGGAGAGAAAGGGTTCGGTCATGTCCACGCCGTACAGCAGGCTGGCGTAGAACTCGGCGTCGCTTCCTGCGGGCACCGCCCCGGGGTCTGCGCCGAAGTATCCGCATTTGCCGATCGAGCGCGCCGCGTCCGCCGGACCAGCAGTGCACAGGCAGTCAACATCGAGGCAAACAGTGGAGGGTGGGGGCGCATCGCCGCACAGTAACCCTCGGTCAGCGGCCAGAGCCGTGTTCATGCCAAGGGCGACCGACTACTCGGTGACGATGATCTCGAATTCGCCCTCGGGGTTGATGACGCAAGCTCCGGAGAGCACACCGGGGCGGGTGAACTGCATGGCCACCGACTGGCCGCCAGAGACGAAGAACGGCCCGATCATGTAGTCGCGGATGTCGTCGTTGATGATGCGGATGGACTCGCCCACCTTCACCTCCAGGCGCGCCGGCATGATCTCCAGCACGGCGCCGCTGTCGAGCCGGTTGCCCGTGCCGAACGGCACCTTGTACTCGTAGGTGGCCTCGTCGCCGGGCTCGAGCTTCTTGGTCTCGATGTTGGTGGACGCCCCGTTGCCCGAGCCGTCGCGCTCGGAGCCCATGCAACCGCCGGCGAACACGACGGCGGCCACGATGGCCACGGCGGGGAGGATGGAGAGCAATGCACGACGCATGGAGGCCTCAGCGATCGAAGAGGATCTCGAGATCCGTGGCAATGCCGTCGGCGGGGATGCCGAACGGCCAGGCGAGCACCACCGTACCGGTGGAGTCGACGACGTACATGCTGGCGCTGTGGCTGACCTCGATCTCGCCGTCGTCCAGCGTGGTGACGGAGAACGCGGCACCGAACGCGTCGGCTGCCGCCTTCAGCTGCTCGGGGTCGGTGGACCGCAGGGCGTGTGAACCGGGCAGGAAGCTCTGCACGTACCCGGTGATCACGTCGTCGGTGTCGCGGTCGGGATCGATGGTGACCATCGCGACATCGACCAGGTCGGCCTTGGCGCCGAGCTGCTTGAACGCCTTCTTCACCTCGGCGAGGGTGGTGGGGCACACGTCGGGGCATGACGTGTAACCGAAGTAGACGATGAGCAGGCGGCCGTCACCGGCCACCATCCGGAAGTCGTCGCCATTTTGCGACGCGTCGGGCAGGGTGACGTCGGCGACCACGGGTGCGGGGTCGGTTTCGTACCCGCTGAGCAGGCGCGGCGCGGCCGTCTCGCTGTCGTCGCCGCACGCAGCGAGCAACAACAGGCCAACGGAGGCCACGGCGACGCGGCGGAGGAGTGTCACGGTTGGGTCCCTTCGGAGCCGGAAGTGGGGAAGTGTCGATCGATGGCGGCGGTCAGTTCCTGGGCCGTGTACGCGCCCTGGTGCACCTCGATCAGTGTGCCATCTGCGTCGATGAACGCAGTAGCGGGCAGGCCGGTGACCGACAAGGCGGTGGACAGTGCCCCGTCGGGGTCGGTGAACTGGTCGTAGCTGACGCCCAGGTCGGCGGCGAAGGCCGCTGCGTCAGCAGGGGAGTCGGCGACGTTGATGCCGATCAGGTGCACCCGGTCGCCTTGCTCGCCGGCCACCTGGTCGAACGCGGGCATCTCCTTCAGACAGGGGCCGCACCAGGTAGCCCACAGGTTGACCACCAGCGGGGTGCCGCCCAGGTCGGAGAGCGTCACCTGTCGTCCGTCGCTCGCGGTGAAGGGCACTCCGTTCAGTGAGGTGCCCTTCGGATCGTCACCACCACACGCCGCAGCGATCGCCAGCGCCAGCACCATGGCCAGCCTGGCGACCCCTGCAGCAGTGCGTGAAGCCCTCACGTTCAGGGAGCCGGGGCCTCGTCGAGCACCGGGACGTCGATGGTGATCGCGCCGGCGTTCTCGAAGGTCAGCGTCAGCTGCAGGGTGGTACCGACCTCCAGCGGGGCGACCAGGTCGATGAGCATGATGTGGTAACCACCGGGCTTCAGCTCGACGGCCACGCCGGCCGGCAGCTCGATGAACTCCACCGGCCGCATCGTCATCTCCCCGCCCATGTCCATGGTGGTGTCGGAGCCCATGGCCATGGTGGTGTCGCCACCCATCGCCATCGTGTCGTCGGTGGCCTCGACCATCACGGTCTCGTGGATCTCGACCGTGGCGGCGATGCCGGCATCGAGCGAGGCGCCCACGAGCTTGTCGTCGATCGGGCTGGTGATGGTGACGTAGGCGGCGCCCATGGTGGCCATCGAGGGGCTGGTGCGCGCCCACTGGCCGGCGAACGTGACCTCGGCCGAGGCCACGGTGGTGGGAGCCGCCGTGGTGGTGGCGACCGCTTCGTCGTCGTCTCCGCAGGCAGAGAACGCGGTGAGCGCGCCGACTGCGAGGAGCGCTGCGGCGACGCGGCGAACGGATGTCTGGTGTGCGGTGTGGTGCTTCATACCCCTCATGTCGCTCAGTGTCGCAAGGTGGTTCCCGGACCAGCATGGTCCTCCGGCCCGTCTCGGTAGGTCATTCGTCACACCCAGGGGGGTATCCCAGTGGGCCTTCGGGGTCGATGGCGCCCGCTCGGAAGGCTTCCAAGGGTTGGTTCCAAGGGTTTGGCGGAACCCTGTGGTACCCCCTGGCTACCGTGGCGGCATGACCGGCAGCATCCCTCGCCCCACTACTGGCGAGCCCGGCGCACAGGGCGAAGTAGATGTCGGGGTCGGCCGGTGGCAGGTCGAGCAGGTGCTGGCACTTGCCCCCAGGCCGTCGTCGGTGGCCGCCGCGCAGCCGCTGGCCGTGCTGGCCCGTTGGGCGGGCACGGGGTGCGACGATCGGGCGGTGTGGGGCCGGTGCACCGGCGGCAGCGCCGAGCCGTACGAGTGCGTGGTCGACCACGTGGGCGTGGCGTTCCGCTGCTCCTGCCCCAGCCGGGTGCTGCCGTGCAAGCACTCGCTGGCGCTGCTCCTGCTGTGGGCGAAGGGCCAGGTGGCACACGGCGAACCGCCGGCGTTCGCCGCCAGTTGGGTGGCCAAGCGGTTGGCCGCCCAGACCGTGCCGGCCCAGACCGTGCCCGCCCAGACCGTGCCGGCCCAGCCAGCACCGTCGGCGGCCGCGCCCCAGCCCGACGGCAACCAGGCCGCTTCCGCCACTGCCGCGCCGCCCCCCGTGCCCGAGCGCGAGCCCTCGTCCATCCGCGACGAACGTGTGGCCCGCATGGCCGCCGGCCTGGCCGAGCTGGATCGCTGGCTCGACGACCGGTTGCGCACCGGCCTGGCCGACCCTGCCCTGGCCCGCTACGCCACGTGGGACGACCTTGCCGCCCGCCTGATCGATGCACAGGTGGGTGGGCTGGCCAACCGTGTGCGGCGCCTGGCCGGCGTGGTCGGCGCCCACCCCGAGTGGCACCAGCAGGTGCTGGCCGAACTGGGGGTCACCCACCTACTGGCCACCGCCGGCAGGCAGTTGGGCACCCTGCCACCCGCCTTGGCGGATTCGGTGGCCGCGGCCATCGGTTGGCAGGTGCGCCAGGCCGATGTGCTGGCGGGTGTGCCGCTCACCGACGATTGGGTGGTGATGGGGCGCAGCGACACGCGCGAAGACCGCATCGAGGTGCGCCGCGTGTGGCTCCGCGGGCGCGCCACGCAGCAGTGGGCGATGGTGCTGTCGTTCGCCGCCTACGGCCAGAGCCTGGATGCGTCGCTGGTCGTGGGCACCGCGGTGCAGGCCGACGTGTTCCGCTACCCGGGGGCGCTGGGGCTGCGCGTACTGGTGGGCCGCCGCGCCCCCGAACCCGTGCCCACGGGGGCCATCACCGGCGGTTCGGTGGCCCAGGCCTGCGCCGAGGTGGGGCGGGCGGTGGCCGCCGAGCCATGGATCGAGCGCTTCCCGCTGTGCCTGTCGGTGGCGCCGGCCCGTGCCGGTGGCCGGTGGCTGCTCACCGATGCCGGTGGCTCGCTGCCACTGGTGGAAGGGGCCGCTGGCGTGGGGGCGCTGCTGGCGTGCAGCGAAGGCCGCCCGCTGGTGGTGATGGCCGAATGGACCCCTCTGGGCCTGGTGCCGCTGACCGCCCTGCTGCCCGACCGCGCCGTCGACATCGGCCCCACCGCCGACCCCAGCTTCCTCGCGGCCGGGGCATGACCGCCCGCCCGCAACCTGCGAGCGGCAGCGTCGGCGCTGCGGCCCCGCCCGGCCCGACCGCTGCTGCCGAGCAGCCGGTCGACCAGTACTGGCGCGAGATGGTGACGGTCGCGCTGTTGGGCACCGACCGGCGCGAACCGCCCACCGCACCTGCAGGAGGCCTGGCCGACCTGGCCGCCGACGATCCGCAGGGCACTCCATCGCAGCGGCTGCTGCAGCAGGTGGCTGCCTGCACGGTGGTGCGCCGCGCCGGCGTGCTGCCCGGCCCCCCGGTGCAGTTGGTGGCGCCGCCTGCAGCCGACCCGCGACCCGTCACCCCACCCGTGGCCACGGCCACGTGGCGGCGGATGGTGTCGAACTGGCCGGTGCTGGAAGACGAGTGGCTGCTTGCCGTCGTGGGGTGCGGCCGCCGACTGGCCCCCGAGCTGGTGCCGCCACTGCTGGCCCGCCACCGCACCGATGCGGTGCGCCACGCCCGGGCGTTGGCCGCCGCCGGCCCGCTCGGCCCATGGATGATCGAGTGGTCGCCCCGGCTGGCCTGCGCGGCGAAGCAACCCGCCCTCGCCGAGGCAGTCGTGGTGCTGCCCGAGCTGCCCATCGTCCCCGAGCTGCTGCCCCTGCTGACGGCACCCGCCGCGCAGGTGGCGCGCACCCTGGCGGCCGGCCTGTCGTCGGCACAGCTGGGCCACGCCCACCGGGCAGTGCTGGTGAACCTACTGGCGCGTGTGCAACCCTCGTCGTTGCCCGCTGTGGCCAAGGCCATCGGGCGCGTCGATCCGTCATCGCCCGCGATCGGCCTCGCGTTCGCCCTGGCCGACCTGGCCAACCTCCGTCTTCACATGCTCACCGAACTGGAGCTCGCATGACACCCACCGACACCACCGCCGCCGGCCCGGTGCCCGGCCCACCCGCCGCCGGGGCGGTGCTGCGGCCGCACGCCGAGCAGGAGTTCGCCGCCGAGCTGGCCGCCATCGCCGCCGCCGACGACCGTGAGCGGCCGCCCAGCTGGCGGCTGTCGCCATGGGCGGTGGTCACCTACGTGCTGGGTGGAGTGCTGCCCGACGGCACCGTCATCAGCCCGAAGTACGTGGGCCGGCGGAGGCTGGTCGAGATCGCCGTCGCCACGCTGGCCACCGATCGGGCCCTGCTGCTGCTGGGCGTGCCCGGTACCGCCAAGACGTGGCTCAGCGAGCACCTGGCGGCGGCGATCAGCGGCGACTCCACGCTGCTGGTGCAGGGCACCGCCGGCACGGCTGAGGAGCAGCTGCGCTACGGCTGGAACTACGCCCGCCTGCTGGCCGAGGGGCCCAGCGTGGCTGCGCTGGTGCCCAGCCCGATCTACCGGGCGATGGAGCGCGGGTCCATCGCCCGAGTGGAGGAGCTGACGCGCATGCCGAGCGACGTGCAAGACGCGCTGGTCACCGTGCTCAGCGAGAAGACGCTGCCCGTGCCCGAGCTGGCCGGCGAGGTGCAGGCCATCGGTGGCTTCAACGTCATCGCCACGGCCAACGACCGCGACCGCGGTGTCAACGATCTGTCGGCCGCGCTGCGTCGCCGCTTCAACACCGTCGTGCTGCCGCTGCCGGCCGACATCGAGGAAGAGGTGTCGATCGTCGAGCGGCGCGTGGCCGAGATGGGTGCGGCCCTGCGCCTGCCCAGCGTGCCCGCTGCCGATGAAGAGATCCGGCGGGTGGTCACCGTCTTCCGCGAGCTGCGCAGCGGGGCCACCGAAGACGGGCGGGTCAGCCTGAAGGTGCCCAGCGGGTCGCTGTCCACCGCCGAGGCCATCTCCGTGGTCACCAACGGGGTGGCCCTGGCCGCGCACTTCGGCGACGGCCGGCTGGGCGCTGCCGATGTGGCGGCCGGCATCGTCGGGGCAGTGGTGAAAGACCCGGTGCACGACTCCGTGGCGTGGCGCGAGTACCTGGAGGCGGTCGTTCGCGATCGCTCCGGCTGGGGCGAGTTCTACGACGCCTGCCGCGAGCTCTGAGATGGAACGCGTGTCGTGTTCGAGCAGCCCGGGGTGCACGCCGCGATGAGCGTCGTGCAGCTGCTGGGCATCCGCCATCACGGTCCGGGCTCGGCCCGGTCGGTCGTGCGCGCGCTCGACGAGATGCAACCCACGGTGGTGCTGGTCGAGCTGCCGGCCGACTGCGAGTCCGCGCTGTCGTGGGTGGGGCACACACAGCTGCAACCGCCTGTGGCCCTGCTGGGCTATGTGGTCGACCAGCCGCAGCGGGCTGCGTTCTTGCCGTTCGCCCGCTTCAGCCCGGAGTGGCAGGCGTTCGCCTGGGCCCAGCGCCACGGCGTGCCGGTGCGCGCGTGCGACCTGCCCCTGGCGCTGTCCTTGGCGTCGTCATCGCCGTCGTTGTCGTTGTCGTCGGAGCCGTCGTTGGCCGGCGGCCGCTCGGGTGGTGGCGATGGCGGCGATGGCGATGGCGGCGATGGTGAGAGTGATGGCGATGTCGATGGTGATGGTGATGGCGATGGTGATGGTGAGCTGCGGCTGGCCGACCATCCCGTGGGCGACCCGTTGGCCGCCCTGGCCGCGGCCGCCGGCGACCCCGACCCCGAGCGCTGGTGGGACGACGTGATCGAGCACCGCGGCGACGGTGCCCCCGCGTTCGAGGCCGTCGCCCAGGCGATGGCGGCGGTGCGTGGGGGTTGGGAGGCCGGGTCGGCGCGCGAGGCCCGCCGCGAGGCCTACATGCGCCAGGTGCTACGGCGGTCGATCGCCGACGGGCACGAGCGCATCGCCGTGGTGTGCGGGGCGTGGCACGTGCCCGCGCTCACCCAGCCGCTGCCACCGGCCACCGTCGACGCCCGCACGCTGCGCGGTCTGCCGAAGGTGAAGGTGGGCATCAGCTGGGTGCCATGGACCCATCGCCGGCTGGCGGCTGCCACCGGCTACGGCGCCGGCGTGCGCAGCCCCGGCTGGTACGCCCACGTGTTCGACCACCCCGGCCCGCAGGGCATCAGCCGCTGGTTCGTCGGTGCGGCGCGCCTGCTGCGCGAGCGCGGCCTGTCTGCGTCGCCCGACCACCTCATCGCCGCCACCCGCACCGCGTCGGCACTGGCGGCGCTGCGCCTGCGGCCCCGCCCCGGCCTGGCCGAGGTGCTGGATGCCGCCGACACGGTGATGGCCGGCAGCACCGGATTGGCCCTCATCGACCGCGAGCTGCTGGTGGGCGACGCGATCGGTGAGGTGCCCGACGACGCTCCGCAGGTGCCGCTGGCCCGCGACCTGGCGGCCCAGCAGCGCAAGGTGCGGGTGAAACCCGCGGCCGACGCGCAGACGATCGAGCTGGACGTGCGCACGCCCAACGGGCGCGCCCGTTCGGTGCTGTTGCATCGCGTGCGTGCGCTGGGGGTGGGCTGGGGTGCGGTGCAGGAGGGGCGCGGCAGCAGCGGCACGTTCCGCGAAACCTGGGCGCTGCGCTGGGAACCCGAGCTGACCATCCGCGTCATCGAGCTGGCGGCCCACGGCACCACTGTCCGCTCGGCTGCGGCGAACCGCCTGCTGGAGCACGCCGCCGCAGCGACTGCCCTGGCCGACCTGGTGCACGTGCTCGACGTTGCGCTGCTGGCCGACCTGCCGGAGGTGGTGCAGCCGGTGGTGGTCAGGGTGGAGGCGCA
>JAUSLQ010000209.1 GCA_030645675.1 Actinomycetota bacterium
CGCCAAAGCGCTGCCCGGTGCCGCCGGCGACCACCACTGTCCACACCGTCTCGGCCGGAGCGGCACCGGCTGTGACCGCGCCCGGATCGGAGATGTGGTCCCGTTGCTGCGACACCCCGGCGAGGGTAGTACCGTTCGGTCGACCATGGCCCACGAAGAACTGCTCGCTCGAACCGATTTCTTCGCCGACGCTCCGCCGTCGGTGGTGCGCGACCTCGCCGCGTTGGGCAGCGAGCTGCCCCTCATCCGCGGCGACGTGCTGTTCCGCGAAGGCGATGTCGCCGACTCGCTGTACCTGGTGGTCAGTGGCCGCGTGGCCATCGCCATCGCCAACCCCATCGACCACCGCGAAACCGTGGTGGCACTGATGGACGCCGGCGACCTGTTCGGTGAGATGAGCCTGCTCGACGACGGGCCGCGTTCGGCGATGGCGCGGGCACTCGAGCCGTCCACCGTTTTCGCCATCCCGTTCGACCCCGTGGTGCGCGCGTTCCGCAGCGACCCGCATCTGTTGTGGGCCGTCACCCGCCTGCTGGCCCAGCGCCTGCGGGTGATGGACGAAGCCCTCGCCGACAGCGTGTTCCTCGATGTCACCGGCCGCACCGCCAAGCGCCTGCTGGAGCTGTCGGAGGGCGCGGAGGAGTTCGTGCTGCCGATCACGCAGGAAGAACTGGCCGGCATGGTCGGTGCCTCGCGTGAGCGGGTGAACAAGGCCATCGCCAGCTTCATCCGCCTCGGCTGGATCGACCAGCACGAGCGCCACTACACCATCATCAAGCGCGACGCCCTAGAACTCCGCGCCCGCTGACCCCACGCGAACTGAAGTCCCTCACGCGAACTTAAGTTCGCGGGCTGGAACGGGGATGGGACCGCCGGCGAGCCCGGGCCGGGCATCAGGCGTCGCGGCGGTTGGTCGCCCACGCGCCGATCGCGGCCAGCACCAGCGCCACTACGCCGAAGTAGCAGCCGGCCACCACACGCGACGGCCCGTCGTCCTGCAGGCCGACGAACGCCAGCCGGAAGCCGGCTTGGAACGGCATCCAGCGCGGGATGCTGTCGCTGTCGGCGATCTGGCCGAGCAGCGCACCGATCAGGCCTTCGCCGATCAGCGGCCACACGATGAGGATGGACACGGCGACGGGCGTGCTGCGCATCATCAGGCCCAGCCCGTAACCGGCCAGCGCCATCAGGGCAACGAGCACCACGGCGCCCACCATCGCGGGTACGGCAGTGGGCACGTCGGCCAGATCGATGTCGGCCCCGCGGCCCTCGGCGATCGCGCTGCCGGCGAACCAGCCGATCAGCTGCACTGCCGCGGCCAGCACGACGACGGTGGCCATCGCCACCACGCCCTTGGCCAGCAGCACGCGCATGCGCTTCGGGCTGGCGGCGAAGGTGGGGCGGATGGTGCCGAACCCGAACTCGCTGGTGATCGACGCGGCCGCGATGACACCGCACAACAGCGCGCACACCAAGGTGGTGCCAGTGAGCACCTCCACCAGCGACTCGGTGCGGAAGTCGATGTCGTCGCCGCCGAAGTTGGCGGTGAGCAGCGTCACCAGCAGCGGGAACCCCACCGCGATGATGCCGAGCACCCAGTTCATCGTGACGGTGTGCAGCTTGATCCACTCGGACCGGAGCAGGTTGATCATTGCGGTGCCCCCAGCTCTGCTGAGCGGTACTCCTGTGTGGCGGCGGTGGCCTTCAGGAAGGCGTCTTCCAGCGAGCCTGTCTGCGGCGACAGCTCGTGCAGCACCACTGCGCTCGCCGCAGCGATCTCGCCGACGGTGCTGCACTCCACGCCGTGCACGTGCCAGGTGGTGGCGTCGATCTGCTGCACCTCACCACCCTGCTGCTGCACGCCGGCGGCCAATGCGGCCAGGGCGGGACCCTTCACCCGCACCCAGCGCTCGCCGAAGCGCTCGACGAAGTCGGCGACGGTGCTCTGCTCGATGAGGCGCCCTTGCCCGATGACCACCAGATCGGTGGCGATCAGTGCGATCTCGCTGAGCTGGTGGCTGCTGACCAGCACGGTGCGCCCTTGGCCGGCCAGGTGGGCCAGCACGTCGCGGATCCAGCGGATGCCCTCCGGGTCGAGCCCGTTGGCCGGCTCGTCGAGGATGACGGTGCGCGGGTCGCCCAGCAGCA
Source organism: Actinomycetota bacterium (assembly GCA_030645675.1). Lineage (GTDB taxonomy): Bacteria > Actinomycetota > Acidimicrobiia > Acidimicrobiales > Ilumatobacteraceae > UBA668. The sequence goes on from JAUSLQ010000209.1 coordinate 2,149, forward strand.
CGCCTGCCAGGCCCAGTCGCTGGCGCATGCCCAGCGAGTAGCTGCGCAGCCGGGCCCCGGCAACCGACGCGAGGCCCACCATCTCCAGCACCTCGTCGACGCGGGCGCGCCCGATGCCGTTGCTGGCGGCAAGCCAGCGCAGGTGGTTGCGACCGCTGCGCCCGGGGTGCACGTAGCCGGCATCCAGCAACGCGCCCACCTCGTGCAGCGGACGGGCCAGCCGGTGGTAGGGCGTGCCGTCGAACAACGTGGAGCCGGTCTCCGGCCGGTCGAGGCCCAGCATGCACCGCATGGTCGTGCTCTTGCCAGAGCCGTTGGGGCCGAGGAAGCCGGTGACCACACCGGGACGCACCTCGAAGCCGAGGTGATCGACCGCGGTCTTCGCACCGAACCGCTTGGTCAGGTTGTCGACGGTGATCATGACCGGACGAGCGTGGTCACAGCAGGGTGTCGATGAACGCGTTGGCGACGACCACCGGATCGCTGCCGTTGACGAGGATCTCGTACATCATCGAGTTCAGCCGCTCGGTGCTGAGCGAGATGCCCACCCCGTCGAGCGCCGCCATCAGCTCGGGCGTGGAGACGGTGGACGACATCAATGCGACGACGGCGTTGCTGGGCACCATCCACAGCTGGTCGATCATGATCGTCAGCTTCTTGCCGGTGATCACCGGGTTCAGCGAGTCGACCACGAAGCAGTCGGCCGTGTCGGCGTCGATGGCGGCCTCCACATCGGCCTCCTCGACCGTCACCAGTTCCTTGTAGTCGCCGCCGTAGTAGCGCATCAGGGCGGTGTAGCCGCTGCTCTGGTCGTCCATGAACGCGGCCGGGCCGGCCAGGCGGATGTCGGGGGCGACGGAGGCCAGGTTGGTCAGCGTGCGCAGCTCGACGTCGGAGTGGGCCGCCATGGTGGCGTCGGTGCAGGCGACCACCGGCTTCTTCTCCGCCGTGGCGCCGTTGCTGACGATGACGGTGGACGGCATCGCGGCGTTGATCGCGATCACCTGCTCGGGGATCGAGCGGCCGTTGCCGCCGGTGGCCACCGAGGTGGTGGTGGTGGTGTCGCCGCCGGCCGTGGTGGTGGCGGCCTCGGTGGTGGTGGCTTCGGTGGTGGTGCTGTCGCTGCTGGGCTCGACCGTGGTGGTCGTGCCGGTCGGAGTCGTGTCGCCAGTCGTGTCGCCAGTCGTGTCGCCAGTCGTGTCGCCAGTCGTGTCGCCAGTCGTGTCGCCGGTGGAGGTGGACGGCGGGGTGAGCGTGGTGGTGGTGATCAGGATCGGCGCCTGGGTGGTGGCCGTCTCCTCGGGCAGCACGGTGGACGGTGTGGGCGCGGCCCCGGGCTGGCTGTACACGAACTTGAGCAGATCGCCGCTGTGGTCGGGGATCAGCTGGAACTCGCCGTCCTGCAGGGCTTGGTAGTACCCGGCGCGATCCAGCTCGACCGCGTCCTTGCGGGCCACGCGGAACCCGCTCTCCTCCAGCACGCGGGCGTAGATGGCGGCGATCAGCTCGCTCTCCGCATCGCCCTTCACCGAGGTGACCACCACACGCGGGGCCAGTGGCAGCACGGTGGTGGTCGCCGCCGTTCCGTCGTCGCTGCAGGCGGTGAGCGCCAGCGCGGCCAGGCTCAACGGCCCGAAGGTACGGGTGAACAGTCGTGCTGAGTGAGTCGTCCGCTTCATCGGGTGGCGAGCCTAGTGGTGTTCGGTGGTTCCGCGGCGGTCGTCACCGGCCGCGCAGCGCCGGCCAGGGGTCGTCACGGGTTGGTTCAGGTCAGCTCGTCGATCGGCGTGACCTCGTCGTCGTCGGGCAGTTCGATGTCGAACTCCTCGTCGGTGGACGTGATCACGTACTCGCTGGTCGTCTGGGTGTCGGCCTCGATCTCCAGGCTGAGGCGCAGGATGTCGTTGCCCTCGGTGACCCAGACGTCGTAGACCAGCTGGTCGGGTGCATCTTCGCCGCTCGCCTCGAACGTGGTGCGGATGCACTCGTCGCTGTCGAGGAAGGTCTCGAAGTCGACCGCCACCTGGAAGTGCCGCAGCTCATCGCCGTCGATGGTCTCGTTGCCGAGGTCGTCGATCGTGCTGTCCTCGTCGTCGAACTGCGTCACCAGCTCCAGCGGGTTGCCCTGGCCCGGCAACGAGAACACGCAGCTGTCCAGCGCGCCATCGGAGATCTCCTCCATGTTCAGCAGGATCCAGTCGGTTTCGGGGTTGGCGCCGAGCGCCTCGAACACGTCGGATGACATGTACACGTTGCCCTCCTCCGAGTCGATGATGAACTCCACGGACTCGTCCACCGGCAGCATCCCGCCCATGTCGAGGACGGCGTGAGTGAGGCCCGACGCGGTGTCGTGCTCCAGATGGCCAGAGGTGGAGGCGATGCCATTGCTGTTGGTGACGTCGTACCCGACACCGGGTACGGGCAACTGTGCGCGCTCGATGGCCAGCTCCAACGAGAACGTGGCCGGAGGCGCGACGGGATCGTCGCGCAGCAGGAGGTAGGCACCGGCTCCCAGCCCGGCGAGCACGATCGCGGTGATGGTGAGGATCAGGCCGACGGGGCGGTGGGGCTTCTGCGGCGGCAGCACCACCGAGACATACGGCGGTGACGGTGGTGACGGTGGTGACGGTGGTGACGGCGGCGACGGCGGCGACGGTGGTGACACGAGCAGTTGGGCGTCGGGCGCCCCGGCCGGCGGAGCGAAGGTCGGGGCGATCTGCGCAACGGGCTCCGCGGATTCGGCCGTGGTGAGCGGTTGGGGAACCTGCGGGTCGTCGGGCTGTCCGTCCATGCGCCGACGCTACTGCCCACCGGCGGTTGCCAGGCAGCCTGGTGGCCGCCCGCCTGCCGGGTCGGTCGGTGCTGCCGGGTCGACCGCGACCTGCACCAGGTGGGTTGCTCCGTTGCTGACCAGCCACATCAGCCCGGGGCGAGCAGGCACCGGGGTGCGGCGGGGCAGGCTGGCGCCCAGCAGGTCGCCGTCCAGCTCGCTACCGCCGGTGGCCACCAGGCCGCAGCGGCTGCGACGCACCACCGACGTCCAGTGGCCGTAGGCCTGGCGCAGCGCGTCTGGCCGGCCGGCCACGAACAGCCAGCACTGCGGCCGGGCTCCGGCGGCCAGCGCGGACAGGTGGCCACCAGGGTCGTCCACCCCCTCGGCGTCGTCGATCACCAGCAGCACCGGCCGGTGCGCGGGCACGTGGTCCAGCAGGTGCCCCGTTGCCGCCTGCGCCTGCACTTGCGCCTGAGCTGGCGTCGGCGTCGGCGCCGGCACCGGCTCGGCGACGTCGGCGTGTGGTGGCGCCATCCGCGATTGCAGCTCGGGGAGCACCAGGTCGGCGAGCGCGGCGGGGAACGCCGATCGGCGGGGCAGGACCGCCGCCACCCATCCGTCAGGGTGCGCCGCGCGCCAGGCGGCGGTGAGGCGGGCGAGGGCGCCGCTGCGGCCCGAACGGGGGCCTCCCACCACCAGCACCTGCTCGCCGTCGGGCAGCTCCAACTCGAGCGTGTGGCCGGTGGCGAAGTCCAACCCCAGCGGCAGCCGGATGATGCCGTCGTGGCAGCGGCCGTCGCCAGGGCGCGGCGCCGGCGCCCAGTGGTCGCCGGGCGGCGTGGCCAACGCGTGCAGCGGCACCAGCGCCGGCAGCTCGTCGATCCTCTGCGCCGCCGGCCGGTCGGCTGCGGGTCGGCGCGCTGCTGGTTGGTCGGTCGCTGGTTGGTCGGTCGTTGGTTGGTCGGTCGCTGGTTGGTCCGCTGGCCACTGCACGTGCGGGCGCCGGCCGGCGTCGGCCTGCATCGCTGCCGGCTGAACCATCTGGGCCAGCAGCCCATCGCCGGCGACCACCAGCCGGCCGGGCACGCCGGCGCGCGGCACGCGGGCGGCAGGCACCCCCAGCAGCCCTGCGTCGTGCGGGTCGTGCAGGTGCAGCACCCACCGATGCGCGCAGCGAGCAAGGAAGGCGGCCGGCACCGCGGCCGCCTGCTCCACCCCGGCGACCACCACGATGCCCGCTGCCGCCCCATGCACCAGCACTTCCTCCAGCGCCTCGTACTCGCCGGCCGTGGCGAGGTCGTCGAGCGTCCGCCGCGCTGCGTCGAGACCGTCGATGACCAGCACCACTTGCGCGCCGCGTGCTGCCGCCGGGCTGGGGTCGCGCGTCAGCGCGCGCAGCCGGTGCAGCAGCCGCAGCACCCGCTCGCGCTCGTGGATGTGCACCACCGCACCACACCGCGGGTGGATGGTCAGCGGCAGGTACATGTCGTCGCCGCGCGCGTCCAGCACGTACACGTCGGGCGAGCAACCGTCGGGGTCGCCTGCCGTGTGCGGCGCGGTCAGCGCGTGCACCGCCAACGTGTGCAGTGTGCTGCTGACGCCGGCGCCGGTGCTGCCTGCCAGCAGCAGGTGACCGTCGGCCGGTGCCCACCGCAGGGGCAGCACCCGCTGATGGTCGGGGTCGTCCGCCACGCCAACGGCGCACGCCGGCACCACGTCGCGAGGCAGCGACGCGGGCAGCGCCGGTTGCCATGGTGCCGGCGGCTGCGGTGCGCCGACCAACCGCGCGGCCTCGACGATCGAACGCACCAGCACCTGCAGCTCGCTCTCGCCGCACCCGCCGGCGCCCGGCCCGCCGGCGCCGGGCCCGCTGCCAGCGCTGCCGGTGCACTGCGCGGTCTGGAACGTCAGGTGGTCGTCGGCGCCGAGACGCATCACGGCTCGGCCCGGCGCGCCACGAGGCAGCAACGCCGGGGCGGCGATGCCCACGACGTCGATCGCGTCGGCGGTGTCCTGCAGGCGCAGCGCCAACCGCAGGTTCGTGTTCGCGCGGATGTCGTCGCTGATCACCCCGTTGGGCCGCTGAGTGGCCAGCAGCAGGTGTACGCCCAGGCTGCGGCCGCGCTGCGCCACGCCCACCAGCGCGTGCAGGAACGCCGGCTGCTCGGCCACCAGCGCCGCGAACTCGTCGATCACCACCACCAGCCGCGGCAGCAGCACGTGCGGCGCGACGGTGCGCAGTGCCGTCATGTCGGCCACCTCGTGCTCGCGCAGCAACGCCTCGCGCCGGCGCAGCTCGGCGTGCAGGCTGCGCAACGCGCGGTCGGCGAGTTCGTCGTCCAGGTCGGTCACGAGGCCCACCACGTGCGGCAACGCCGAGCAGGCGTCGAAGGTGGCGCCGCCCTTGTAGTCCACGAGCACGAACGACAGGTGGGCCGGGCCGCTGGTCGCGGCCATCGCCGCGACCAGGGTGCGTAGCAGCTCGCTCTTGCCGGCGCCGGTGGTGCCGGCGATCAGCCCGTGAGGGCCGTCGCGCACGAGGTCGATGTCCACCACGCCGTCGGCCGCGACGCCGATCACGGCCCGCGGCGGCGGGTCGTCGCCGTTCGCCTGCCACGCGGCAGCGATCTCTGCGGCCGATGCGCCGGAGTGGCCCGCCGCGCGGTTGGCCAGCAGTTGGCTCAGCGCCACCGATCGCGGCACCCGCCCGGCAACACTGAGCGGGTCCTCCGGGTCGAGAAGCCCGCGCAGCGCAGCGGCACAGGCGAAGGCGACGCGCTCGCCGGTGCCCGCCACCCGTACCTGCACCGGCAGCAGGGTGGTGCGTGTGTCGGCCACCCAGCGGGCGAACGGACCGTGGGTCGTGCTCAGCACGGCCGTGCACAGGTGTGGCACCCCATGGTCGGCGGGCAGCATCAGCAGCAGTGCGTGCCGATCGGGGTCGGCGAGGGCGCGCCGCACGGGGCTGGTGCGGGCTGCCAGCAGTGCTGGCTGGTCGGTGACCAGCACCAGATGGCCGGCATGCTCATGGAGCTCGCCCAGCAGGGCCGTGAGGCCGCCCTCGCCGACGATGGCTGCCGTGCCGTCGGGTGCGGTCAGATGAGGCAGGCTGCGCAGGCAGTCCCAAGCCGCTGGCCGGTCGGTGACCACCACCATGCGAACGTCGGCCGGCCCGCAGGAGGCAGCCAGCTGCAGCAGCAGTGAGCGAGCGACCGCAGCCGCCTGCGGCCCGCGCAGGGCCAGCCTGCTGCCCGGGCCGAGGTCGCCGGCCACCGGCAAGTCGCCCTCCGGCGAGGCGTCGGGCCCAGGCCCGTGGTCGTGGTCGCCGTAGCCGCCGTGGTCGGGGTGGTGTTCGTGGTCGTGGTGGTCGCCGTGATCGTGGTCGTGGTCGACGTGATCGGCTCCCGTGCGACGGCCGTCGCCCGGCCAGGGCAGGCTGCCGACACCGAGCCCGACGAGGTGGGCATCCGGGTGGTCGGCTCGTCGCCCCCACAGTGCCGTGCTGCGGGTGCTGATGGTGTGCACCGCGCTCGCGATGGTGGGCACCGTGGCCAGCTGGTGCTCGCGGGCCCGCATGCGCTCGCGCATCACGGCCGCGGCGTGCACGGCCTGCAGCCGGTCGTGTTCGGCCAGGTCGCGGGCGAAGCGGCGGCGGGCGGCCACCCGCTGGGCGGCCCAGCTGCCGATCGCCACCAATGCGCCCAGCCCGCCGAACAGCAGGAACATCGGCTGGCGCAGCACCGCTGCGATCGCGCCGGCGCCGGCCAGGCCCAACACGGCCGGCAGCAGCCCTCCGGTGGCCTCGGCGCGCTCGACGGGGCCGGGCGGCGCCACCACCGCCGACGGGCGCCACTGCGGCACCGCCCGCGGGCTGCGCACCACCGCGCCGTCATGCACCTGCACGGTCGCCCCGGTGGTCGCGCCGGGCCCGACGATGGCCGATGCTCCGGCCCGGCCTGGTGTGCCGTTCGCCGCTTCGGTCGGCGTGGGCAGCCGCAGTGTGATGGCCGGCTCCAGCACCAGCGTGCTGCCGCCCACCTCCACCACCGCCTCGGCACCTATCCGCGTCGTACCGTCAATGGCCTCGCCGGCGATGGTCATCGGCGTGCGCCCGGTGAGCTGGGTGAGCAGCAGCGCGCCGCGGGCGTCCACTTCCACCAACGCGTGGTGCGGTTGCAGGGCCGGGTCGTCGCAGCGCAAAGCGGCGGTGCGGGCGCGACCCAGCAGGTGGCGGCCGGTGGTCACGGTCTGGCTGGCGCCGGCATCGGGCCCGGTGCGCCAGGTGCATTGCCAGCCGGGGGTGGGAGTGGTCTCCATCACCCGTACTGGGCACGGCGAGATCGCACGTTCGGCAGAATTTTCTTCGAGATCCCGGTGTCGGTGGCACGAATCCTGCACCGAGCGCCGCTGCGAGCCCGTTGTGAGTCCTGCTGTGAGGGGTGCTGTGAGTCGTGCTGTGAGGGGTGCTGTGAGTCGTGGCGCGGACGATCCGGTCATGAGCAACCGACTTCCCTACCTCGCCAACCACGTCAACACCGTCGTCTACAACCGCCTGCAACACGAGTGGCGGGCCATCAGCCAGCGGCCGGAGGTTCTGCATCGGGCCCAGGGTTGGGGGCTGGGCATCACCTTCGTCACCCTCGACGAGGTGGTGGCGGCCACCGGCTACTGGTGCAGCGAGCAGGCGCGGCTGCGGGCCCGTTCCGGCCAGGCCACCGATGTGCTGGCCGTGGGCGCCGGAAACGAGGTGCTCCGCCGCCTGCTGGTGGCCTCCCACACCGATGTGGTGGCGGCCCGGGTGGTGCTGCAGCGCCTCCTGCCGGGGTTGGTCACTCGCGCCCGCCGCTGGGGCGACCACCGCCCGGGCGGGTCGCCCGAGGCGTTCGACGAGCTGCTGTCGGCGGCGTGGACCGTGATCCGCGAGTTCCCGGTCGAGCGCCGGCCGCGGCACCTGGCGGCGAATCTGCTGCGCGACAGCGAGCACCGAGCCTTCACCCGCGCCGCTCGGCGCTCGCTGGTGCAGGAGAGCACCGAGCCCGACCTGCTCGACCGGGCAGCGGAGCCGGCGCCGGTGGAGCCGTTGCACGAACTGGCCGAGGTGGTCGCCACCGCCCGGTCGCTCACTGATGGCGACCGGAAGCTGTTGGGCATGCTGGTGCGCGGGTGCACTGCCGCCGAGGTCGCCGTGCTGCTGGAGGTCAGCGAGCGCACCGTGCGCAACCAGCGCGAGGCGATGGTGCACCGGTTGCGCTCGGCGGCACTGGCCGAGCTGGCCGCGTGAACCCGGCCGGCCACGAGGGCTGCCGTGCAGCCCGATGCAGCCCGACGCCGGCCGGCCCCGAGATCAGTCGCCCGGGTGCTCGCGGTGCAGCCACTCCAGGTGGTCCAGCAACGGCGGCATGCACCGTTCGAGCGTGTCGAACATCTGCCGGTAGTCGGCCGGAGTGCCACCCCACGGGTCGGGAACGTCGTCGTCGCCGGGCATCGCGTACGGGTCCCATCGGCGCAGCTTCACCACCTGCACGGGCTCCACCGTGCGGTAGTGACCGCTCCGCAGGTCGACCCCGCCACGCATGCGGGCCAGATCCTCGATGTTGTGGCCGTCCATCGCCACCACCAGGTCGTAGATGGCGAAGTCGTCGGGATGGATCTGGCGACCGCGCTGGTTCACCCGATACCCGCGATGGGCGCCCTCGGTGACGGTCAGCGGGTGGGCGGGTTGCCCGGCGTGGCTGCGGCCGGTGCCGGCCGAATCGAAGCGTGCGAACGTACGACCAGCCAGCATCGTTTCTGCAACCGCTCGAGCTGCTGGTGACCGGCAGTGGTTGCCGAGGCACACGAACAGCACCGAGACGGCCGGTGTGGATTCCGCCATGGGTCAGGGACTACCACACGCGGGTGGTCAGGTGCCAGGGTCGAAGCGCCGCAGTCGCAGGCTGTTGCTGACCACGAACACGCTGCTGAACGCCATCGCCGCGCTGGCCACCACCGGCGACAGCAGCCACGACATGGCCAGCGGGATCGCCGCCACGTTGTAGGCGAAGGCCCAGAACAGGTTGCCCTTGATCACGGCCAGCGTTCGCCGGCTGAGCTGGATCGCATCGGCGGTGGCGTGCAGGTCGGCGCGCACCAGCGTCAGGTCGCTGGCCTCCATCGCCACGTCGGTGCCGGTGCCCATGGCGATGCCCAGGTCGGCCTGTGCCAGCGCGGCGGCGTCGTTCACCCCGTCGCCCACCATCGCCACCACTCGGCCCTCGGCCTGCAGGCGCTGCACCTCGGCCACCTTCTGCGCGGGCAGCACGCCGGCCACCACCTCGTCGGTGCCGAGGCCCACGAGCGCGGCCACGGCGTGGGCGGTCTGCTCGTTGTCGCCGGTCAGCAGCATCGGCCGCAGGCCCAGCTGCCGCAGGCGCACGATGGCCGCCGCGCTGGTGGGTTTCACCGTGTCGGCCACGGCGATGGTGCCCAGCAGTCGGCCAGCGGCGCGAACCGCCACCACCGTGTGCGCCTGGCTGTTCGCTGGCAGCTCGTGGGCGGCGGCTCGGCCCACTTCCACGACGCGGCCGTGCACGACCGCCCGCGCCCCAACGCCGGCCTCGGCGACGAACTCGGTGGCCTCGGGCAACGGGGCACCGCTGGCGCGCCCGGCGCGCACGATGGCCGCGGCGATCGGGTGCTCGCTGCCCAGCTCCACCGCCGCTGCCAGCCGCAGCAACTCGTCCGTCGAACTGAAGTTCGCGACGCCGAACTCGTCCGTCGAACTGAAGTACGGGAGGCCCGGCTCACCCGCCGAACTCGAGTTCGCGACGCCGAGCTCAGCCGCCGCCTCGGGTGCACGCGCTGCGCCCGTCGCGTCGGCGATGGTCGGTCCATCGGCCAGGCTGACGGCGACCACGTTCATCTCGCCGGTGGTGACCGTGCCGGTCTTGTCGAGCACGATGGTGTCCACCCGGCGGGTGCTCTCCAGGATCTCCGGGCCCTTGATCAGAATGCCCAGCTGGGCGCCACGGCCGGTGCCCACCAGCAGGGCGGTGGGCGTGGCCAGCCCCAGCGCGCACGGGCAGGCGATGATCAGCACTGCCACGGCCGGGGCCATCGCCTCCGAGAAGCTGTCGGTGCGGGCCAGCCACAGGCCCAACGTGGCGGCGGCCAGGGTGATCACCACCGGCACGAACACCCCGGCCACGCGGTCGGCCAGGCGCTGCACCGGTGCCTTGCCGCTCTGCGCGGCTTCCACCAGCCGGGCCATCTGGGCCAGCGCGGTGTCGGCGCCGACCCGCGTGGCGCGGACGACCAGCCGGCCGCCGGCGTTGACCGACGCCCCGGCCACCGTGTCGCCCGGAGCCTTCTCGACGGGCAGCGACTCACCGGTCAGCAGCGACTCGTCGACCGCGGAACGACCTTCCTCGACGACGCCGTCGGTGGCGACCTTCTCGCCCGGCCGGACGACGAACCGATCGCCGGGGGCGAGCAGCTCGACGGCCACGCGCCGCTCGACCCCGTCGGCGTCGAGCACCGC
>JAUSLQ010000210.1 GCA_030645675.1 Actinomycetota bacterium
GAGGAACCGGCCGCGGTGCACCCATGAGCGTGCGGTCTGGGTCGACATCCGGCAGTGGTCGGTCAGCCACGCGGCCGAGATCACAGCCCCGAACTCGCCTAAGGTTCCGGCGTTCTCCAGCCGTCGAACGGCGAGCGCCAAGACCGCTGCCTGTTGTTCATGCTGGGCGAGCGCAGCGACCAACGCAGGGGCTGCGAGTGGCATCTGTTCGAGCAGCGGGGCACCATCACTCATGCTATATACAGTACATGTGTTCGTACGTCGGGACAACCCGGAAACCCATATCCCATATAGCTTTCAGCGATACAGATGCAGACTTCCATCACCAGCAGCGATGGCCCGAAGTCGAGATCGAACCGACGAGACCGAGCTCCTGCGGGCGCCGGCCGCTCAACCGTCGCACGACCGCCGCTCGACCCGCACGACACGCCGCACGAACCCCCGCACCCTTCGGCCGTCGTCAACCAGCTGGCTAGCGGCCTCCCGCGGCCTCTAGCGCCGTCGTGACGTCGGGTCAGGCTTCGGCGACACGGAACACGGTGCTGGGGCCTTGCAGCAGCACGGCCTCGCCGGGCTGCAGGTAGGCGGCCTCCCCGCGGCGCAGCGGAGCGGTGTCGCCGTAGGTGCACAGCAGCAGTTCGCGCCCGGTGGCAGCGTGGTGCATCTGCTGGTCGACGTCGAACCGCCACAGCTCGAACGGAGCGGTCGGAGTGGGGTAGCGCCAGCGGCCGGCACTCTCCTGCACGGGGTGCACCACGGGGTCGGGCAGCGGCTCGAAACGCAGCACCGACAGCAGCTCCTCCACGTCGACGTGCTTCACGGTCAGGCCGCCGCGCACGACGTTGTCGCTGGCGCCCATGATCTCCACGCCCACGCCGTACAGGTAGGCGTGCAGGTTGCCCGGGCCGAGGAACAGTGCCTCGCCCGGCTGCAGCTGCACCCGATTCAACAGCAGGGTGACGACCACGCTGGGATCGCCGGGGTAGATGCTGTCCAGCAGGGTGACCAGCTGAGCCTCCGGCCCGTCGTGCCGGGCGCACGCCGCGACCACGCCGGCGGTGGCCTGGGTGCCGCGGTACAGCGCAGCGACCGTGGTGCGCAGGCCATCGTGCTGCAGGGCCGCTGCCAGCGGGTGGGCGCCCAACTGCTGCAGCAGCGCCACGGTGGCCGGCACCGGGCGGAAGCCGCACAACGCGTCGAAGGGCGACAGGGCGCACATCAGCTCCGGCTTGGCGTGCGGATCGCGGTACACGCGGGTGGGGTCGTTGAGCGCGATGCCCGCTTCGTTCTCGCGGGCGAAGCCGGCTTGGGCGGTGGCTGTGTCGGGGTGGGTCTGCAGCGACAGTGCCTCGCGGGCGGCGAGCAGCTTCAGCAGGTAGGGCAGCTCGCCGGCAAGGTCGGCGAGGTGGCCGTTACCGGGCACTGTCGCCGGGCCGCCCCGGTGCGTGCCGAGCCACCACTCGGCCCACGGCCGGCCGTCGGGCCGTACACCCAGCAGCCGCGGGATGGCGGCCGGGTCGCCCCACGCGTAGTGCTGCGCCACCCCGTCGATCAGATGCATCGCCACCGACGTTACCGCTCGCACTCCATCAGAATCGGCGCCGATCAGAACAAGCGCAGCTCGTCGGGCTTCATGCCGCGCAGCTCGTCGTAGTCGACCTCCACCACACGGAAGCCGCGGGCCTCTGCCAGCACGCGGGCCTGTGGCTTCACGCTCTGAGCCACGAACACTCCGCGCACCGAGCCCAGCGACGAGTCCAGGTGCAGCCGCTCGATGTAGCGAGCCAGCTGCTCGACACCGTCGATGTCGCCGCGGCGCTTGACCTCGATGGCCACCACCTGGCCGCCGAGGTCGCGGCAGAGCAGGTCGATGGGGCCGATGGCCGTGGGGTACTCGCGGCGCACGAGGATGAGGCCGTCCTCGATCGCGTGGGGCGAGGCGGCCAGCAGCTCTTGCAGGTGCGCTTCCACGCCGTCCTTCTGCAGGCCAGGGTCGTCGCCGAACTCGTGAGCCGTCTCGGTGAGCACCTCCAGCAACCGGATGGTCAGCTCTTCGCCCTTGGGGTTGGTGACCGTCCAGTGGTCGCCATGGTCGACCAGCGTGTTGGGTGCGTTCATCCAGTTCAGCGGCTTGTAGGCGCCGCCATCGGCGTGGATGGCCACGCATCCGTCGGCCTTCACCATGATGAGGCGGACGGCTTCGGGTAGGTGGGCCGCAAGCCGACCTCGGTAGTCGACGGTGCAGCGGGCAACAACGAGACGCACGGCCAGCGACGCTACCCCTCTGTGTGCGCGATGTGGCCGAGCTGCCGCCAGATCGCGACCAGGATCAGCGCCGAGCCCACGAACGCGAACCAGAACGGCCCGGTGACACCCCACACCCGAGCGGCGACGCCGCCGACCACAGAGCCCACCACCAGCCCGCCGAACACGCCCGACATGTACACGCTGCCCACCCGGCCCTGGAACTCGGCGGGCACGGCCCGCTGGCGGATGGTGGTGGCGGTGGTGCCCCACGCAGCCTCGTGAACTCCGAACACCACGAACACCGCCAGTGCCACTGCCGGGGTGCGGGTGATGGCCAGCGTCAGGTGGGTGCACGTCTCGATGATCAGGCCGCCGCGCATGATGTTGGCCAGCCCCACGTTGCGTTCCAGCCAGCCGTACGAGGCGGTGCCGGCCACGCCGCCGATCGCGCTGGCGGTCATCAGCAGGCCGAACCCGACGTCGCCCATGCCCAGCCGTTCGATCGCGTAGAGCACGAGCACCGACCACGCGGCACCGAACGTGACGTTGAACGTGACGACGGTGAGCGTCAGCGTGCGCACCGGCGGATGGCCCCACAACCAGCGCACCCCTTCTGCGATCTCGCGCCGCACCGGCCCGTGAGCCTCGGCAGGCGGCACCTGGGCCAGTGCGATGCGGGCCACCAGCACCGCACTGAAGCCCACGCAGACGGCCTGGGTGGCGAACGGCCACACCATGCCCAGCGCGAACAGCGCTGCACCGATGGGAGGGCCGGTGAGCTGGTTGAGCGTGAGGAACCCGAACATCAGCCGGGCGTTGCCCACCCCCAGGTCGGTGGTGTCGACCACCATCGGCAGCAGGGTGCCGGTGGTGGTGTCGACGAACGTCTCGGCAGTGCCCAGCAAGAACAGCGCACCCAGCACGATGCCCACGTTCACCACGTCGGTGGCGATGGTGGCCACCAACACGGCCAGCACGACGACGCGGGCGAGGTTGGCCAGGATCACGATGCGCCGGCGGTCGTGACGGTCGGTGAGCACGCCCGCGTACAGGCCGAACAACAGCCAGGGGAGACGGCCCAGCACCGCTGCGGCCGCAACGAGGATGGGGTCGCGGGTCTGCGAGGCCACCAGCAGCGGCCCGGCAGACAGTGCAACGCCGTCGGCAAGGTTGCTGACCCACGAGGAGGCCAGCAACCACCTGAAGCCGGGCCCCATGCGAGCCGGCACGATCGATTCCACCAGCCGGCTCATCAGCCTCGCACGCTACCCGCGTGCCTCGGCCACCCAGGGCGGACTCCACACCGCCACCGGTTTCGGAAGACGATGGTCACGGCACTTGTGAGGTGCGTCTTCCACTCGCACGTCCGGCCGTCAGCAGCGGGGTTCTGGAAGACGGTGGTCACGGCTTCCGTGACGTCCGTCTTCCACCGGCAGGGCCGGCGGCGCCGGGAGCGGCTCCGCCGGATCTACTCGAAGATGTCCAACCCATCGACGGTGTCGTCGATCGCGGCGAGGTCGTGTTCGAACGGTGAGGGCTCGGGAGCCGGCGGCTCCATCTCGATCGGCTGGAAGTCGGGCAGATCGATCTCCACGGGCGGCACGTCGACGGGTGCATCGTCGAAGTCGAGCGCCTCGAAGACCGGGTCGGTGACGCGGGTGATGTCGACGGCCTCGAACGGGGAGTCGACCTCGACGGGCTCGGGCGCGGCCGGCACGCCGGTGTCGGTGACAGTGGGGTAGGGGATCGGGATCCCGCCCGGTGCGCCCGGCGCCGGGGTGCGGGCCACATCGATCATCGCCGAAACACCCGTGATGTCGGGCAGGTCGAAGTCTGCGGGCATGTCGGGTGCTGCTGGCAGGTCGAACCCTGTGGGCATGTCGAAACCCTCGGGCACGTCGAGACCTGCGGGCAGGTCGAAGCCTGTGGGTATGTCGGGTACCGCGGGCATGGCTGGCACCGCGGGGAGTTCGTCGGGGGTGATGGTGACGTCGGCGGAGCCGCCGAAGCCGGGCCCGCCCACGCGTGGCACGATCCCGATCACACCAGGATTGGTGGTGAACACCTCCTCGCCCGTGAGGGAGGCGTCGACGCCGGGAGCATCGATGCCGAACTGGATTCGAGTGCCCTCGACCACCACGCCGCCGGCCTGCGTGACGTCGCCAGGGGTCACGTGATCGACGTCGAAGTGCGCTTCCGCCTGGCCGATGCGGACCTCGCCACTCGGTCCCTGGATGTCGTAGTTCGGAGCGTCCGCCATGAAGTCGGGGGGACCGACGTTGAAGAGCGGCGTCATCTCCCCGATCGACGCGTCGGCGGAGAACATCATCGGGGCCGACACGTCGGGCGCCGCCGGAAGCTGCTCGGCGACGTCGGTGGCGGTGCCGGTGACGGCGTCCTCCACAGCGGCGACCGCGTCGCCAGCGATGTCGGCCACGGCGCTCGCGGCGTCGCCGATCACGTTCATTGCATCGTCGAAGAAGCTGGGCATGGCGGGATCGTAGGCCAGCAGGCGAATCGATGGAACCGGGTGATCTCCCGGTTCCCAAGGCCGGCGACGCAAGCCCGCCCGCCCGTCAGCGGCCGACGTGGTCTCGCATGCGCTTCTGGATCAGATCGCGGCGGGCCTGCAGCTCGCGGTAGGTGAGCTGGTCGGTGCTCGTGTCGACACCGAAGCTGGCCTTCACGCCGTCCATGTTCAGCTCGACGGCACGGTGGTCGATGCCCAGCTCACGGCCGAGGCGCTCGCCGTGGCGCTCGGCGAACATCATCGAGATCTTCGCGATCTCACCGATCAGATCGAGGTCGGGTGCCAGGCGGGCCATCGCTCCGTCGAGGAACACCATGTTCTTGACATACAGCATCAGCTCCTTGGGCATCCTCGCCCCGTAGCCGAGCAGCGCCTTCACCACCCGCTGCACCTCGGCCACCAGCTCTTCGCCGGTGAGCGTGGTGGGGTCGATCGTCGGCTGGTCGAGCCGCAGGTCTTTGATGACGGCTTCCAGGTCGGTGTCGAGGGGCAACGCGCCGAGGTCGCGCATCGCGGACATCTGGCCCTTCACATCGTTGGTGGTGGCCCCGATCATCAAGCGCAGGAACGCCAGACGGCGCTCGCCGGTGAGGCGGCCGACGATTCCGAAGTCGAGCAGCGCGGTGCGACCGTCGGCCAGCACGAACAGGTTGCCGCCGTGCAGGTCGCCGTGGAAGACGCCGTACACCATGGCGCCTTCCATCAGGGCGACCATCGCCGTGCGGACCACTTCTTCGGTGTCGATGCCGGCGTCCTTCATGCCGACCACGTCGTCGAAGTTGAAGCCGCTGACCCGCTGCATCACCAGCACCCGGCGAGTGACCAGCGTGGGGTGCGGGCGGGGAACGACGTAGCCGTGGTTGCCCAGCTCGTGCAGCATCGCGGCGATGTCGATCATGTTGGCGGCTTCCATGCGGAAGTCGAGCTCTTCCACGATCGTCTCCGCGAACAGCTCCACCAGGGCCGGAGGGTTGGCCAGTGACGCGATGGGGATGCGGCCCACGAGGAACGGGGCGATCCAGGCCATCACGCGCAGGTCGTGGCGCACCAAGCCGGCGACGCTGGGCCGCTGCACCTTGACCACCACCTGCTCGCCGGTCAGCAGGGTGGCCGCATGCACCTGGGCGATGGAGGCGGCGGCCAGGGGAGTGCGCTCGAAGACGGCGAAGACGTCTTCCAGACGGGCGCCGAGATCGGCCTCCACCACGGCACGCACCACCTCGAACGGCTCGGCGGGCACCTGGTCGCGGCACTTCTTGAACTCGCTCACCAGTTCTGGTGGGAACAGGCCCTCACCGCTGGAGATGATCTGTCCGAGCTTGATGTAGGTGGGGCCCAGCTGCTCGGCAGCGACGCGCAGGCGATGGGAGATCTCGGCGCGGCTGTCGGCCGGGCTGGCGAAGCGGCCACGGCGTTTGCGCCACAACCACGGCAGCACGGCTCGGGACAACACCCGCACCACTCGCACCACGCGACGCCCGGGTGGCACCCGCCCGGCCGTGGTGAGCGATGGCACCTCGGCCTGAGCGGCAGTGCGCAGCGGAACCGCCAACGGCAGCCAGCGGATGGTGCTGCGCTGCAAGGTCCACGGCCCGTCCTCGGTGAACGCGGCCCACTCACGATCCTGCAACACGGTCATGGGTGCATGATCGCAGCGATCTCGGTGCATCACCACCCGTCCCCGGAATCGGTGACGAGTCTGATGCCAGCACGCAGTCGGTCGCCGATTACGTTCGACCGGGTGGTCACCGACGGAGCCCCCTCCTCGCACGACGAGATCGTGAAGGTCTTCGGTGTGGAAGTGGCGTACAAGTGGGTGGTGGCGGCGGTCTACGTGTCGGCGCTGTTCCTCGACATCCTCGACACCACGATCATCAACGTCGCCCTGCCCCGGCTGGGTACGCAGTTCCGCACCGACAACGCCGAGTGGGTGGTGCTCGGCTACACGATCAGCCTCGCGGTGTGGATCCCCGCCAGCGGCTGGCTGGGTGATCGCTTCGGCACCAAGCGCGTCTTCCTGTTCGCGCTGATGTCGTTCACCGTCGGTTCTCTGTTGTGCGGCTTTGCCGACTCGATCGGCCAGCTGGTGGCGTTCCGGGTGCTGCAGGGCATCGGTGGCGGCATGCTCACCCCGGTGGGCATCGCCATGCTGTTCCGGGCGTTCCCGCAGGCCGAGCGGGCGAAGGCCTCGACGGTGGTGATGATCCCCACACTGATCGCACCTGCGCTCGGCCCGGTGCTGGGTGGTTTCATCTCCACCCACTTCCACTGGCGTTGGATCTTCTGGATCAACGTGCCCATCGCGCTGGCTGCGTTGTGGTTCGGCTGGCGTCATCTGCGCGAGCACCGTGAGCCGTCGGCCCGCGGGTTCGACGCCGCCGGCTTCCTGCTGTCTGGTGCCGCGCTCGCCCTCATCGTCTACGCGCTCAGTGAAGGCCCCAGCTCGGGCTGGACATCCGATGTGGTGTTGCGGGCCGGTGCCGCCGGCTTGCTCTGCGCGGCGCTGACCGTGCTGGTCGAGCTGAAGGTGGCCAACCCGATGCTCGATCTTCGGCTGTTCGGCAATCGCATGTTCCGCCAGTGCAATCTGGTCGGCTTCTTCTCCATCGCCAGCTTCCTGGGCGTGCTGTTCGTGATGCCGATGTACCTGCAGAACGTCCGGCACATGAACGAACTGCAGAGCGGCCTCACCACTTTCCCGCAGGCGTTCGGGGTGATGCTGTCGTCGGTCGTTGCCGGCCAGTTGTACACCCGCATCGGCCCGCGGCGGTTGATGTTCGGCGGCTTCTTCACCTCGGCCCTCGCGATCGCACTGTTCCTGTGGATCGACACGGGTACCAACCTGTGGCTCGTGCGCGGGCTGATGTTCCTGCGCGGTCTGTGCATGGGGTTCGCGTTCGTGCCCATGCAGGCGGCGAGCTACTCCACGATCCGCCCCGAACAGAACGGCCGGGCCTCGTCGATCTTCTCCACCCAACGGCAGGTTGGTGTGTCGTTCGGCGTCGCGATCATGGCCAGTGTGCTGGCCAGCCACGGCGCTCTCCGGCCGGTGGTCTCCGCCGCCGACGCCGCCCGCGCGCTCGACGGAGTGCACATCGCGTTCGGCCTTGCCGTTGCGGCGGCAGCGGTCGCCGCGGTGCTCGCACTGTTCATCCGCGACAGCGACGCGAAAGCGACGATGGTGCAGCGCAGCCGCTGAGATCGGCCCCAGGGCGATGCTGGCGGCCGCACCATCGCAGCCTCCAACCTGTTCACGTCATGGTCGGGCTGCGTGGCAGCGGACCCTGGACGGACATGAGCTGACGTCTACGCTGCCGGCATGCGGCGGAGGGGTGGCGTTCTCGGGGCAGTGGCGATGCTGGCGATGGCGGCGTGCACCCCGCAGCCAGGCGTGCAGGCGGTGCAGTCGGATGCGCTCGACCCCTTCGTGGGCGAAACGCTGGAGGTCGACCCGGAGACGCGCCTGATCACGCTGGACAACGGCCTCGTGGTGTACTTGCGCGAGAACAACCGCCCCGGCGGCGCCGCCGACATGCGCCTGGCCATCAACGCCGGCTCGGCGCTGGAAGAGCCCGATCAGGCCGGTGGCGCGCACTTCCTGGAGCACATGCTGTTCAACGGTACCGAACAGTTCCCTGGCAACGACCTGATCGATGTTCTGCGCGACTTCGGCATGGAGTTCGGAGCCGATCTCAACGCGTACACCAGCTACGACGAGACGGTGTACGAGTTGTCGGTTCCGCTGTCGGACCCCGACAACCTCGGTACCGGTCTTGATGTGCTGCAGCAGTGGCTGTCCGCGGCCACGATCGACGACGCCGACGTCGTCGAGGAACGCGGTGTGGTGCTGGACGAGTGGCGTGTGCGCGAAGAGACGCTGCAGGGCCGGCAGTCGGCCGTCCTGGACACGATGTTCCTGGCCGGCTCGGTGTACGACGGGCACCATCCGATCGGCGGCGAGCAGCAGATCGAGGAGATGACGGCCGGGCCGTTGCGGCGCTTCTACGACACCTGGTACCGGCCGGACAACGCAGCAGTCGTGGTGGTGGGCGACATCGACCTCGACGAGGTGGAGGAGATGATCCACGCCCGCTTCGACGACCTCGCGCCCCGCGGCGACACACCCGAGCGCGCCGCCCTGGCCATCGACCGCTTCACCGAGACGGTGGTGGCCGTCGCCGCCGACCCCGACGCGGTCGAGGCTGTGGCCGAACTGACCTACCCTGCGCCCGCCGTGCCACTGAACAGCACCGGGCCGATGCTCGACGACCTGCTGGTGCTGCTCGGTTTCGACATGATCGCCAACCGCCTGTCCGACGACGTCGCGCGGGGCGCCGACTCGGTCCGGGAGGCGAGCACCAGCAACAACGACAGTGTGCGCGCGATCCGCGCCCCGAGCGTGTGGATCAATGCCGACGCGAGCAAGGCAGCGGCAGCGATCGATGCGCTGCTCGTCGAGTTCGAGCGTGCCCGCCGGTACGGGTTCGACGACAACGAACTGGCGCGCGCCGTCGACGTCTACCGCACCAGCGTGCAGTCGGACTACGAAGCGCGAGACACCGTGCAGGACCGGGACCACGCCGACTCGATGGTGGGCCACTTCCTGGTCGGGTCGCCGATACCTGATGCGGAGACCCAGTACGAGACGTTCTCCGCGCTGCTCGATTCGGTCACCGCGACGGCTGTCGCGGAGGCGTTCGACAGGTTCACCGCCGCCAGTGCGCCGCACCTGTTCGTCGGGATTCCCGACGACGTGGACGGAGTGCCCTCGGAGGCGGAGCTGACCGGCCAGATCGAACAGCTCGGCGAGCGCGAGATCGAGCCCCGCGAGGCGACCCAGGCCGTGGGCGACGAGCTGATGGCCGCACCTCAGCCGGTGGCGGAGGAGAGCTCGGAGCCCTTCGTGAGCGAGCCCTCGTACTTCCTCGACGCCACCCGGTTGGAGTTCCCCAACGGGGCGGTGGTGATCCTGAACCCCACCGACATCTCCGACGGCTACATCGCCATCGACGCCCGCAGCCCCGGTGGCCTCTCGGTGGTACCCGATGAGGAGGTGTTCGCCGCCCGGTATGCACCGCAGGCCGCAGCGCTCAGCGGGGTTGGCGAGCTCGACCAGGTG
>JAUSLQ010000211.1 GCA_030645675.1 Actinomycetota bacterium
CATTGCCCCCAGCGCCGACATGGAACTGGTGGTGCGCGGCGTCACGTTCGCCGCCGCGGGTACGGCCGGTCAGCGCTGCACCAGCCTGCGCCGCCTGATCGTGCACCGCTCGCGGCTGGAGGAGGTGAACGGTCGGCTCGCTACCGCCTTCGCCAGCCTGCCGGTGGGCAGCCCGATGGACAAGAGCACGCTGGTGGGCCCGCTCGTCACGTTGACGGCGCACGACCGGATGCAGGCGGCGCTGGCCACCGCACAGGCCGATGGCGGCACGGTGATCGTGGGTGGCGAGCGGCACCTGGCCGATGAAGCGCCCGGCGCCGCGTACGTGCGGCCGGCGATCGTGGGGATGCCCGCACAGACGGAGATCGTCGCCACCGAGACGTTCGCCCCCGTCCTGTACGTGATGGCGTACGACGAGTTCGAGCAGGCCGTGCAACTGCAGAACGACGTGCCCCAGGGCTTGGCCAGCAGCATCTTCACGACCGACCTGCGCGAGGCCGAGCGGTTCTGCAGCGCGGCCGGCAGCGACTGTGGTATCGCCAACGTCAACATCGGCCCCAGCGGCGCCGAGATCGGCGGCGCGTTCGGCGGCGAGAAGAGCACCGGCGGCGGCCGCGAGAGCGGCAGCGATGCGTGGAAGGGCTACATGCGCCGGGCGACCAACACGATCAACTACAGCAACGCGCTGCCCCTGGCCCAGGGAGTGGAGTTCGGCTGACGGGGCGGCGTAGGGGCCACGACCCCACAGCCGAACGCAACGACCAAGCAACGCGAGTGGAGTTCGGCTGACGACGACGCGGCGGCGGCATTCGTCAGCCTGTTGTGGTCGTCGTGATCGCGCCGGAGTCGTCGGCAACGGCAGCCGTCACGTCGGGCAGGATGGCGATCAGCCACTCTTCTGCCAACGCCGACGAGCGCGGCTCGCCGCCGATGAACACGCCGACCCAGACGTTCTCGTCGTACCAGTCGGCCTCGCAGAAGGCCCGCAAGCCAGCGTCGACACCGATCGGGTCGGCACAGTACTGCACGATCGTGCCACCGAGGTGGGGGGTGCTCGACTCGATGGTGATGATGAACTCCGGCAGCACTCGGGAGAGGTCGTCCTCGAAGTCGTCGACGGCTTCACCCATGGCGAGGCCGATCCCGTCGCCGGCAGCATCGTCCATCCCACAGTTGATCAAGGGGAACTCGCCGTCGATGTCGGGCTGATACACGAAGTGGTACGGGTCGGTGTTGGAGCCGGCGATGGTCTGCACCACAGCCGGGCCGGCCGAGCCCAGATCCGAAATGCTTCCTGCGGGGCAGCCGTCGAGCTGCACCGAATCGCCAGAGGCAGCGTCAGCCTCACCCGTGATCGAGCGAAACTCGGCGAGCAGCGCCTCCGACGGAACGTCTGCATCGGCCGGAGCAAGCGTCGACTCGGGCACGTTCGTCGGGTTCGTCGTCGACTCGCCGACCGGGGCCAACGTCGTTACACCGGGAGTGGCGGCCGTGTCGTCGTCCTTCGTCAGCAGATACACGCCCCCGCCGATCGCCGCGGCCACGAGGACCGCGACGGCGACGATCAGCCCGGTGGGCCTCTTCGGCGCCGGGGATGGGGCCGGCGTGTACCCGGGCTGGGCGTACCCGCCGGGCCATTGCCCGGGCGCCGCCGGGTACCCGCCATTCGGCTGCTGCTGCGGGTACTGCGGCTGCTGCGGGTACTGGGGCTGCTGCTGGGGTTGCTGCGGGTACTGGGGCTGCTGCGGCTGCTGCGGCGGACCGCCGAACGGGCCGGGCGGGGGCGGAGGCGGCGCTGACGACATCGCGGAACAGTAGCCCGCGCGCGATCAGCCGACTCGCCGCAGCACGCGCAGGCTGCCGGTGACACCGACCAGTTCGAAGCGGCCGCTGTCGACCGCCGGGCGGTAGATCTGCTCGTACGGCGGGCGGCCGCCGTCGGCGGGGTCGGGGAACACGTCGTGGATCGCCAGCGTGCCACCCGGTGCGACGTGCGGGGTCCAGCCCTCGTAGTCCAGACGCGCCGGCTCGTCGCCATGGCCGCCGTCGATGAACAGGAAGGCCAGCGGCGACGCCCAATGGGCGGCCACCGCGGCCGACTGGCCCACCACAGCGAACACCACGTCTTCCAGCCCCGCGTCGTGGATGGTGTCGCGGAAGCGGGGCAGGGTGTCCATCTTGCCGGTGCGTGGGTCGACCACGGTGGGGTCGTGGTGCTCCCAGCCGGCCTGGTTCTCCTCGCTGCCGCGGTGGTGGTCGACGGCGAACAACACCGTGCCACCGGCACGAGCCGCGCCGCCCAGCCACACCGTCGACCGGCCGCAGTACGAACCGACCTCCAGCAGCGGAAGGCCGGGCACCGCCAACGCAGCCGCGGCGGCCGCTGCGTACAACGCATCGCCTTCCTCCGGCGGCATGAAACCGGTGGCCGCCAGCGCGTGCGCGCGCAGCAGAGGATCCAGGCCGGACACGGCGCTCACGCCTCTGCTGCCGGCGGCCGCAGCCACGATTCGTCGGGCGAGGGCAGCGGCACGGGCATGGGGCGACCATAATCGCATCCGTGATCCGGCGCGAAGGAGTGGTGCACATCTGGAGGCGGTGGCGCACGCACCTTCCGCTGGCAGCGCTGCTGGTCTTCGTTGCCGTCGTCGCGGTCCTCTTGCACCGCCGCGGTCACACCTGGGGCGACGACTTCACGCTGTACCTGCGCCAGGCTCGGAGCCTGATCGACGGCAACGTCGGGCAGATCATCTCCGACAACCACTTCAACGTCGACAACGCGGCCAAGCCCGGGTTCAGCCCGTACGTGTACCCGTGGGGCTTCCCGCTGCTGCTGGCCCCGTTCCTGCGCCTGTTCGGGCTGGACTACGGCCGGCTGAAGCTGGTGGAGGTTGCCGCGCTGTGCGTGTTCCTGTGGGGCTTCCATCAGGTGTTGCGCCGGCGGATGCAGCAGTGGCTCGCGTTCGCCGTCGTCGCCTCCCTGGGCACCACGCTGGCGTACTTGCGGCACACCGACTCGCTGATCAGCGAGTTGCCGTACATGGCCGCGGTCGCGGTGACGCTGTGGTGGCTGGACCGCCTGCGCCGCGATCAACCGCTGGACGCGGCCACCCGCCACCAGCTGATCGCGCTGGGCCTGATGGCGAACCTGGTGTTCAACATCCGTCGCGAGGGTGTGTCCATCGTTGCCGCGATCGCGGTCGCGCAACTGCTCGACCTGCGCGGCAGGTGGCGGGAGATCGAGTGGCGCAGTGCCCAGGGATGGCACGTGGCCACACCCCTGGTGTCCTTCGCCGTCAGCGTCGGGCTGCTGCAGCTGATGTTGCCCAGCGCGCTCGCGCCGGAGTACGAGAACGCCGGGCTGCACCAGACGTGGAAGAAGCTGGGCGGCCCGTTCCGAACCGCGTTCGCCGGGCAGCTGGGCTTCTCCGAGCTGCGCGGACTGGGGCTGCTGCTGGTGTTCCTGGTGGTGGCCGCGGGCGTGTTGGTGCGCATGCGGCGGGCTGCCGCTGATGATGCGCCGCTGCTCGTGTTCGCGGCCGGCTCGATGGTCGTCGTCGGCATGATCCCGGCCAACGCCGATCGCTACATGCTGGCCATCACGCCGTTCGCCGTGTACTTCGCAGCGCAGGCGATCGCGGCGGTGCGCCTACCCCGCGAGGCCGGGCCGGCGCTGGCCACCGGCGTGCTCGCGGTGGTGTGCCTGGCCCACCTCACCGATCTGCCGTCGCAGGTGAGCGCAGCGCAGCGCTTCAACGATGCGGGGCGGGTGCACGACGGGCCGGAGGCCGCGTACGCGCAGGCGGCGTTCACAGCGGTGCGCACGTACACCCATCAGGACGACGTGGTCGCGTTCTTCAAGGCCCGCGCGCTCACCTTCTACACCGACCGGCGGGCGGTGCAATCGAGCCCGCTCGAGATCGTGCGCCAGCGCGCCGACTACTTCATGATGCGACGCGACAGCACGTTCAGCCAGCCGCTGGTCACCGACTCCGAAGGTGCCGCGATGGGCTGGGAGATCGTGTGGCAGGACGACAACTGGGTACTGTGGCGCTTGCCGGTGTACGGATCGGGCTGACGGCCTGCGACAATGCACGCTGCATGACTGCGCTCGATCAACTCGTCAACCTGCTCGATCTGGAAGCGATCGAGGTGAACCTCTTCCGCGGCGTCTCGCCCGATGAAAGCCGGCAACGTGTGTTCGGGGGCCAGGTGGCCGGCCAGGCACTGGTGGCGGCCACGCGCACGGTGGAGCCCGGGCGCCACGTGCACTCGTTGCACGCCTACTTCCTGCGCCCCGGCGACCCGGCCGTGCCCATCGTGTACGAAGTCGATCGCATCCGCGACGGCAAGAGCTTCAGCACCCGCAGAGTGGTGGCCATCCAGCACGGCCGGGCGATCTTCAACCTGCAGACCAGCTTCCACATCCCCGAGGACGGGCTGGACTACCAACTGCCGGTGCCGCTCGACGTGCCGACGGCCGAATCGCTGCCCGACTTCAAGACCCGCATGCTGCCGTACAAGGATCGTCTCGGCGAGTTGTACGACCGCCCGCGGCCCATCGATGTGCGATACGTCGATCACGATCCGTTCGCCCGCCAGGGAAACCCTGCATCCGGCCAGCGGGTGTGGTTGCGGGCCGACGGCGTGCTGCCCGACGACCCCACGCTGCACGCGTGCATCGTCACCTACGCCAGCGACATGACGCTGCTCGACACCACGCTGCTGCCCTTCGGCATGTCGTGGGAAACGCCCGGCACACAGATGGCCAGCCTCGACCATGCGATGTGGTTCCACCGGCCCTTCCGAGCCGACGACTGGCTGCTCTACGACCAGGCCTCGGTGTCCACCCACGGCGCCCGCGGGCTGGCCGGGGGGAACATCTTCACGGCCTCCGGTGCGCTGGCGGTGACGGTGGTGCAAGAGGGCCTGGTACGGGTCGAGCGGCCGTGAGACGGCGCCCTGTCGCGGCAGGTGCCGCCGCCCTGGTGGTGCTGGCGACCGTGGCCGCCGCGTGCACTGACGACACCCCGGCGGTGCAGCCCGGGCCCAGCGTCACGTTCGTGACGGCAGCACCCACCGCCCAGCCCGATGGTAGCGAGCCGAGCACCACCGAGCCGTCGAGCACCGAGCCCGACACCGAGCCCGACACCGAGCCTGACACCAGGCCGGCCACTGCGCCGCCAGGCCCGCCCAGCAGCGACCAGATCGTGCTGACGCCGTTGGTCGGAGGACTGACCAAGCCGGTACAGGTGGCGTGGCGCGCCGGCGACCCCGCCCTGTACGTCGTGCAGCAGGACGGCTACATCGTCCCCGTGCGCGACGGGCAGGCCGGCGCCGCCGTGCTCGACGTGCACCAGCTGCTCTCCAACGGCAACGAGCAGGGCCTGCTGGGCCTGGCGTTCCACCCCTCGTTGCCGCTCGCTTACGTCAACTACACCGACCGCTCGGGCACCACGGTGATCGCCGAGTACGCGGTGGCCGACGACGGCACGTTCGACGCCGCCTCGGCCCGCGAAGTGCTGACCGTCGACCAGCCGTACTCCAACCACAACGGTGGCGGTGTGGTGTTCGGGCCCGACGGGCTGCTGTACATCGGCATGGGCGACGGAGGCTCGGCCAACGACCCCGAGCGGCGCTCGCTGAACGCCGGCCAGTTGCTGGGCAAGCTCCTGCGCATCGACCCCGTGGCCTCGGGCGGCCAGCCGTACACGGTGCCGGCCGACAACCCGTTCGTCGGCGTGGCCGGCGCCCGGCCCGAGATCTGGGCGGTGGGCCTGCGCAACCCGTGGCGGTTCAGCTTCGACAGTGCCACCGGCGACCTGTGGATCGCCGACGTGGGCCAGGGCGCGTGGGAGGAGGTGGACGTCGCCTGGGCCACTGACGGCGTCGGTGCCGGCCGGGGCATGAACTTCGGCTGGAGCGCGTTCGAAGGCACGCATCGCTTCAACGACGACCAGCCGGCCGACGGGGCCACTCCCCCGGTGCACGAGTACCCGCACGGCGGTGAGGGCTGCTCGGTCAGCGGAGGTGCCATGTACCGCGGCGACACCATCGCCACGATGGCGGGCTGGTTCGTGTTCGCCGACTACTGCAGCGGCAACGTGTGGGCGCTGCAGACCGCGCCCGGCGCCGCCACCCCGGTCGTGCTGTTGGCCACGCAGGGCAACATCAGTGCGGTGAGCGGCGGCCCCGACGGCGAGGTGTACGTCGCCGATCACAGCGGCGGCACCATCTACCGCATCGACCCGGCGTAGCCAGGCTGCCGTGGCGCCACGGGTTCACGAGACGCGCTGGAACTCCACGGTGCGCTGCTCGGGGTCGGCGCGCACCAGCTTCACGCGCATCTCGTCGCCTGGGCGCACGCCGTGCGCCTTCACCTTGGCCACCACCGCCACCGCGCTCAGCTGGATGCGAGTGGCTTCCTCGTCGTCGTCGACCACGATCGCGTCGAAGCTCTCGCCTTCGCGCCCGTGCAGCATCACGGCCTCGGCGAGGTCGATGACTGCCCGATCGATGCGCGAGCCGACGGTGTCGGCGCGCTCCATCGCCGCGGGCAGCTTCGGCAACGCAGCCACCACATGGTCGGGCACCGGCTTGCCGTTGGCGATGGCCAGCGCGGTCTGCACCACGTAGCGATCGGCCAGCCGGCGCAGGGGTGCGGTGGCATGGGCGTAGGTGGCGGCCATCGCCGCATGCCACGGCGTGACGCCCGCAGCGAAGGGCACGTAGTCGGCCCCACGGCCGGCGCGGCGCACGGCCATGATGAACGCCGCGTGCGTCGGCACGTTGGGGTCCAGCGTGCGGCTGAACGTCTCCAGCGTGGCCTCCGCGGGCCAGCGCAGCCCGAAGGCGCGGGCCGTGTGGCGCAGGCGGGCGACAGCCCGTTCGTCGGGTTCGGCCATCACGCGGAACAGGCCCGTACCGGCCAGCTGCATCGCCTGCGCCACGGCCAGGTTGGTGGCCAGCGACATCGCCGCGTTCTGCGACTCGGTGGCAAGGCGCGGGCGGAAGCTCAGCTGGTACCCGCCGTTGTTGCGTTCCACCACCTGCTCGGGTGGCTCCAGCCTGGCCGCGCCGCGGGCCTCCTCGGCGGCCTGCACCCGGCGCGAGAGCTCGTCGAACTCGGCCGGCAGTTCGTGTGCCGCGACGGTGTCGTAGGCCAGCTTCGCTCGGCTGTGGATGATGGCCCGCTCGGCGCCGTCGAGCACGGCGTTGCCGTCGGTGCCCACGCGCACGTGGAACACCACCGCCGGGCGCGGCCCGTCGGGAAGCAGGCTGGCCGCCCCTTCGGCCAACGCCGGCGGGTAGAGGCCGGCCTTGCCGTCGGGCAGGTACAACGTGGAGCCACGCAGCCAGGCCTCGGTGTCCAGCGGGTCGCCGTCGTGCACGAACCACGCCACGTCGGCGATCGCGTAGTGCAGCAGCAGAGCGTCGCCGGAGCGAGAGATGGCGAACGCCTGGTCGAGGTCGGTGCTGGTGGCCGGATCGAGCGTGACGAACTCCCAGTCGGTGCGATCGGCGTGCTCCGTGGGCGGCCGGCGGGCGGCGGCGTCGGCCGCGGCCAGCACCTCGGGCGGGAACGCCTGCGGCACGGTGTACTGCCGGCGGATGGCTGCCAGCCCGGAGCCGAGGACGTGGTCGTGATCGTTCAGCGATCGCATCGGCCGGACTGTACCGCCGCCCCGACAGCGCCGTGCCCCATCACCCCGCCGAACTCGAGTCGGTCAGTAGAACTTGAGTTTGCGGCTCGCGAACTCAAGTTCGCCGAGGGGTGGGGTCATCGGCGGGCGCCCATGAACATGCCCTTCAGCGCGTCGTAGTGCTCGATGCAGTGACCAGCACCCATCACGACGGCTTCCAGGGGCATGTTGCTCATGCGCACCGGTACCTGCGTTTCCTTCTCGATGCGCTGGGCCAGCCCGCGCAGCAGGCCCCCACCGCCCACCAGGTACATGCCGCGTACCAGGAAGTCCTGCGCCAGCTCGGGGGGCGCCTTCGCCAGGCAGCGCACCACCGAGGCGATGATGCTGCTGACCACGTCGTCGATCGCGAACCGGATCTCCTCCGGCGTCAGCACCACCGTCTTGGGCAGGCCGGTCATCAGGTCGCGGCCACGCACCTCGGCCTGGCTCTCGTCGTCGGTGACCGCGGCCGAACCGATGGCCACCTTCACTTCTTCTGCAGTGCGCTCGCCGATGGCGATGCCGTGCTCGCGCCGCACGTACGCCTGGATGGAGGCGTCGATGTCGAACGAGCCGACGCGCACCGCCTCCAGCGCGACGATGCCGCCGAGGCTGATGACAGCAGTCTCGCTGGTGCCGCCGCCGATGTCGATGACCATGTTGCCCACTGGCTCGTCGATCGGCAGGTCGGCACCGATGGCCGCGGCCATCGGCTGTTCGATGAGTTGCGCATCGGCAGCACCGGCACGGCGGGCAGCGTCGGTGACCGCGCGGCGCTCGACCTCGGTGATGGCCGAGGGCACGCAGATGACCACCTTCGGCCGGGTGAACCGACTGACGCCGACGCGCTGCAGCAACAGGCGGATCATGCGCTCGGTGATCTCGAAGTCGGTGATGGCGCCGCCGCGCAGCGGGCGCACCGCCACGATGTAGCCGGGCGTGCGGCCGATCATCTGCCATGCCTCGCGACCGGTGGCCAGCACCTCACCCGTCTGCCGGTTGAGCGCGATGACGGAGGGCTCGTTCAGCACGATGCCCTTGCCCTTCATGTAGACCAGCGTGTTGGCCGTGCCCAGATCGATCGCGAGGTCGCGTGCCATCGATCAGCCCCCCGTACCGTGATCGGTGTTCGACGAGTCGTCGCGGGTGGGCCGCACGCGGTCCATCACTTCCCGGCGGGCCTCGGGCGACAGCGCGTCGATGTGCTTGCGGAAGTTCACGACGCCGGGCTCCTGGTGTGGGCCACGCTTGGCCAGGAACACGACGACGACGATGGCGACAGCGACGATGGCAGCCAACACCCAGGGCATCATGAACCGATCCTCTGCCCCGTGGACGGGACCTCGTGGGGGGCGACGGGTGCGTGGGCACCGGTGCCCCAATCGGCACCGCCGGCCCATGACTCGTGCTTCCAGATCGGGGCGCTGGCCTTCAGCGCGTCGATCGCGAAGCGGCCGGCATCGAACGCTTCCGGACGGTGCGGTGCACCGACGGCCACCACGACCGAGCTCTCCATCAGCTCCAGCCGGCCGGTGCGGTGCAGCAGGGCGACACGGCCCGTGTGCGGCCAGCGCCGGCGCAGCTCGGCCTCGATGGCCCGGAACGCGGGCTCCACCTGCGACTCGTAGGCCTCGTACGTGAGATGGGTGACCTCGGTGCGCAGCGTGCCGTGTTCGTCGACCGCGTGGTCGCGCACCGTGCCGCTGAACAGCACCACTGCGCCGCACTGCGGCTGCAGGCACCATTCGTAGACCACGCCAACGGGCAGCACTTGGTCGGTGATACCCAACCATGAGTCGCCATTTGCCGGAGGTTGCACAACTGCGCATGGTAGCCGTGATCGCGGCCGCCGCCACCGGGCGGAGGGAGCACCCCCGCCGCGCGATGCCACTTGGCACGCGATCGTCACTAACCTGACCGCTTCGTGAGCCCCGGTGACTGGAACGACGACGAGCACGACGGCCCTGCTCCGTTGCCGGCGCACGAGCGCACCTGGCGACACCCCAGCGAGATGGGTGAGGCCAACTGGCTGCGCAGCGAGCCGCCGCTGGCCATCGGCCGTGGCCTGAGCGCGGCCACCGGCGCCGTCGGCACTCTGCTGGCCCTTGCCGTGCTGTGGACCATGCTGCCCACCCAGGCCGGGCGCAGCGCGGTGGTCACCACTCGCTCCACCTCCACCCTGCGGCCCGAGACCAGCGCCGCCGCCCAGCTGACCACCGCCGTCACCGACACCCAGCGGCCGCCGGCCTCGGCCACCGTGGGGGCCATACAGACCGCGGCCGACGACACCCGCCCTGCCTCCTCGGGCGGGCCGACCACCGTGACCGCACCACGGCCGATGCCCACCTACCAGGTGCAGCACACGTCCACGCTCGACAACAGCGCCGTCGCCGTCGCCGTCAACGGCGGCGCGCTGATCATCACCACCGCCGGCGCCGTGGCCGCCGACCACTCGGTCGATCTGCTGCTGCCCAACGGCCAGCTCGACACCGCCCGCGTGCTGTTCGTCGACGATCGCATCGGGCTGGCCGTGCTGGCCCCCGGCACCGGGAGCGCGGCGCTGTCGTTCACGGTGGCCACCACCATCGAGCCGGGCGACGAGCTGACGTTCTTCGGCGACGAGCAGACCACGTTCACCGTGCCGGCCGACGGCTCGATGCAGGCCGCATGGGCCGACGACCTGTCGATCCGCGAGGGCACGCCGGTGGTGAACCAGCGCGGCGAGCTGGTGGCACTGTGCTCGCACGACGCCGACGGCGCCGGGCGCCTGGTGCCCTTGGCCAACCTCGACGAGCTGCAGCAGGCGATCGCCGGCTACAACGGCACCGCCAAGGTGTGGCTGGGAATCGTGCTGAACGACGACCCGGCCGGCAAGCTGACCATCGGCGCCGTCGACCCTGCCGGCCCCGCCGCCGCTGCCGGGCTGACCGCCGGCGACGAGGTGACCGCGATCGACACCGTTGCCGTCGCCGACAGCACGGCGCTGGGCGAGGCACTGTCCGCGCACCTGCCCGGCGACGTGGTGCAGCTCGACATCCGTCACGCCGACGGCACGACGGCCACCGTGGCCGTCACACTCGCCGCACCGAAGACCAGCCTGTAGGCGGGCGTTCAGCGGCGGCGGGCGCGGGCACGCCGGACGGCGCGCACCACCAGAGCGGCCACGAGGGTCAGCACCACGCCCAGGCCACCGAGCGCGATCTCCTGGCGGCGCTTCGGCGACACCATCGTCCACCACTTCGCCTCGGTGCCCTCGACGTACGCCTGCTCGTTGGTGACGGTGGGCGCCCAGCCGGCGGCCTTCAGCCGGTCGTTCGCCACCAACCACGGCGAGCGGGTGTAGCTGCGCAGGCCGGGCGGGATAGGGCCGCGTTGGAACCGCCAGCGCAGGTTGGTGACCACCTCGTTGATGCGGTCGGGCAGCTTCAGGCGCGGCACGGCGCCGGCCAGCGCCCGCACCCGCTCGCCCGCCACCCAGCCGTCGGGGGCCACGTTGTACACGCCGTCGAGCCGCTGCTCCACCGCCAGCAGCACTGCGCTGGCCAGGTCGTCGAGGTGCAGGAACTGTGCCGGCGGGTCGGCCTCGCCCGCCCGCTGGCCCATGCCCGCAGCGAGCGCGCTGGCCAGCCGGCTGGTGCCGTCGGCGGCCATCGACACCGCAGGGCGCAGCACCGTGACGCTGCGGTCTGAACGGGCCAATCGCCACTCGTCGACCAGTTGTTCGGCCGCGCCCAGCTGACGGGCGAACGCGAACGCAACGTCGGGCCGCAGCAGCGCGTCTTCGGTCAGCGGCACGGGGTTGTTGGCCCACGCCCCGTACACCATCGCCGACGACACCAGCACGACATGCGTCGCGCGCTGGCACTCGGCCAGAGCCGCACCCAGCCCGGTGAGCGCGCTCTCCCTGCGGATGGCGCGGGCGTCGGCGTCGGCCGCGGCCAGCCACACCAGCACGTCGCAGTCGGCCGGTCGGCCCGCATCGGTGTGGGCGCTGGTGGCCAGCAGGCGCAACACGCGAGCGCCCAAGCCACCGGTGCCGTCGCTGACCCACACAGGCGTGGTGGCGAGAGCGGTGGCTGCGCGGTCCATCGCGACGACGCTACCGGTTCGACCACGGCGCGAAAGCCGTAGGCTGCGCGCATGGCAGACGATTCCAATCCGCCGGATCGCGGCGACGAAGGGTTCGGCGACAACCCGTTCGCCAACCTGCCGCTGTTCGGCGACCTGGCCAAGGCGATGTCGGGCCAGGGCCCGCTGAACTGGGACGCTGCCCGACAGTTCGCCGCGCTGTCCAGCAACAGCGGCAACGGCGAGCCCAACGTCGACCCGTTGGTGCGCGTGGCATTGGCCGATCTGGCCCGCATCGTGGAGATGCACGTGCGCGACCTCACCGGCCTCGACACCCAGTTCCCCGAGATCACTCCCGTCACCAAGGGCGTGTGGGCGCAGCGCACGCTGGAGGCCTACCGCCCGCTGTTCACCGAGCTGGCCACCTCGCTGGGCCGCCGTCCGGCCGCCGGCGAGGTCGAGTCACTTGGCGACAGCGATCCGATGATGGCGATGATGGCCAACCTCAGCCAGATGATGGCTCCGGCGATGATGGGCATGGCCGTCGGCTCGATGGTGGGGCGAATGGCCGGCCGCACGTTCGGCCAGTACGACCTGCCCATCCCGCGCAGCGATCACGCGCTGCTGGTGGTGCCTGCCACCATCGACCAGTTCGCCAACGAGTGGAGCCTGCCGGTCGACGAGATGCGGCTGTGGGTGCTGGCGCAGGAGATGGCCGGCCACACCCTGTTCACCATCGCGTCCCTGCGCGAGCAGTTCACCGCGATGGTGCGCCACCACGTGGGCGCCTTCCGGCCCGACCCATCGGCCGTGGCCGAGAAGCTGGCCTCGCTCGAGATGGGCGACGCCGCCGACCCGATGCAGGCCATGCAGCGCCTGCTGGGCGACCCGGCCCTGCTGCTGGGTGCGGTGCAGTCACCCGAGCAGGCGGCACTGGCGCCACAGCTCGATGCAGCGGTCGCCGCAGTGGTGGGTTCGGTCGACTACCTGGTCGACGCCGTGGCCGCACGGGTGATCGGCGGTGACGCGCTGCGCATCGCCGAAGCCGTGCGCCGCCGTCGGCTGGAGACCTCGCCCGACGACATGTTCGTCGAGCGCCTCCTGGGCCTGCAGCTGACGCAGGAGCAGGTGCAGCGCGGCAAGGTGTTCACGGCCGGCGTGGTCGACCGCGTGGGCGAAGGCCGGCTCACCGAGCTGTTCGCCAAGCCGAACCCGCTGCCCACGCCCGCCGAGATCGACGCCCCCGGCCTCTGGATCGCCCGCCTCGAGCTGTAGTTCTGCCGGCATCCCTCCGTGTGTGGACACTTCTGCGCGCTCCCCGCGCAGAAGTGTCCACACGCGGGTGGCGAGCGAGGAAGCGGGCCGCATTGTGGGTACTCCATTGACATCACGCACTCGCTGGCGGCGGGGCCGACGGCAGCGTCAGCGCCACCGACAGCCCGCCCCCGTCGGTGTCGGTGAATGTCAGCCGGCCGTGCGACGAGCGGGCGAGGGCGTCGGCGATGGCCAAACCCAGGCCGGTTCCCGGCGTCGATGCGTCGCCCCGCCAGAAGCGCCGGAGCGCACGCTCCTTGTCGTGATCGGACAGCCCCGGCCCGTGATCGACGATCACCAAGCGGCACTCGTCGCCATCGCGGTCGACGCTGATCTCGATCGCACCGCCCGGCGGCGAGACCGCCAATGCGTTGTCGAGCACGTTGTCGAGGATCTGCTCGATGGCGCCCGGTACTGCGCTGGCCCAAGCCGGCCGCCCCGCCCCGTGCAGCACCAGCGACACTTCGCGCGTCTCCGCCATGGCGCCCCAGGTGTCGACGCGATCGGTGGTGATGCCGGCGACATCGTGCGCCACGGATGGCGCGGCGCGGTCGGCGCGGGCCAGCTGCAGCAGATCGGCGACAAGGGCCGACAGCCGATCGATCTCGTCGATCGCCGCCTCCACCTCGACCCCATCGACGTCCGTCGAACGCGACTGCATGTTCTCCAACCGCAGCCGCAGGCCGGTCAGCGGGGTGCGCAGCTGGTGCGACGCATCGGCCACGAACGCACGCTGCTCGTCGAGCATCTCCGCCAGCCGCTCAGCCATCGTGGCCATCGTGCGCCCCAGTTGCTGCAGTTCGGGCGGCCCGTCGTCGACCGCTTCGCCCACCCGCAGATCACCGTCGGAGAAGCGGAGCGCCGCCTCGTTCAGGCGCCGCACCGGGCGGGTGACGGACCGGGCGAGCAACCAGCCGACCAGCCCCATCAGCAGCAGGACCACGACCGCCACTGCGGCCAGACCCAACCACAACCGGCGCACCTGGGCGTCGACATGGTCGGTGTCGAGCGTCAGCCGCACAGCACCGTGCACGATGCCACCTGATGCGACGGGGAGCGCGACGTAGAGGAGGTCGGTGTCGAGCGTGGCCGAGGGGCGGCGACCCACGGCCCTCGTGCCACTGAGCGCGGTAGCGATCTCCGGGCGAGTGGAGAAGTCGCGTTGCGTCGCTTCCCCGGTGTCGATCAACGAGATGCCACGCGCATCCACCACCACCACGCGAGCACCGGTGCGCTCCGTGTAGATCTGTGCAGACTGGGCATCCAGCGTGCGACCAGCCTCCAGGTCGTCCTCGTAGATCGACGCGATCACCGATGCATCGCGCTCCACCGCAGCCGTCAACCGCTCGATCTCGCGCTGGGAGTAGAACAGGCCTAGCGGGATCTCGAGGATCAGCAGCACCACGACCGTCACGGCCAGGTAGCTCACCAGGAGTCGACGGGTCATTGCTCCACTGCCGACAGGTCGACGATGCGGTAGCCCACGGAGCGGACGGTTTCGATCAGCTCCGGGCGCAGCTTCTTGCGCAGCGATGCCACGTGCACATCGAGCGTCTTGGTGGAGCCCCACCAGTGTTCGTCCCACACCTCGCGGATCAGCTCGTCGCGCCCGCGAACTGCACCGGGGTCGGCGGCGAGGAACAGCAACAGGTCGTACTCCTTGGGTGTGAGCGCGATGGCAGCGCCGTCGAGGGTGACCGCACGGGTGCGCGGATCGATGCACAGCGGCCCCACCACGACCTCGCCCACCACGGCTGCCCCGGGTGCGGCGCCGGCCGTGCGACGCAGCACCGCCCGGATGCGGGCCACCAGCTCGCGCAGGCCGAACGGCTTCACCACATAGTCGTCGGCACCCAACTCCAGCAGCACCACCCGGTCGATCTCCTCGCCGCGGGCGGTGACCACGATGATCGGCACTGCGCTGCGCGCCCGCATCCGCTGGCACACGACGTTGCCCTCCAGGTCGGGCAACCCGAGGTCGAGCAACACGATGTCGACGGGCTGCGCAGCGAGGGCGGCCGCCCCGGTCGGTGCGACCTCCACCTCGAAACCCTCCCGCCGCAGCCCTTCGGCCAACGGCACGGAGATGGATGGGTCGTCCTCGACCACCAGGATCCTCATGGACTGCAGCCTCGCACCACCAGCCACCACGCCGGAACCTCCTTTACCGAACCTTTGCCTTGGCCTGGCCGCCCGCTCGCGCGCCGATCCGTACCGTCAGGGGCATGACATCACCACAGCACACCGGATGGTTCTCGGGCCGCACACGCCTGATCACGGTCATCTCCATCATCGCCGTCGGCATCGCCGGGGCGACGGCCGTCAGTGCGAACGTCGGCATTCTCAACAGCTCGGCCGACAGCAGCGTCGGCAACGTCTCGGCCTCCGATCTCACCGCCGACACACAGGTCGTCGACGTGTACCTCGACCAGCTGACGACCACCACGGTCATCGCCTCACCGGCCACCGGAGTGCAGGAGTTCGCCGTCGACGTGGCCGGCACCGTGGCGGTCGCCGCCACCGACACCGGCATCCGCCTCGACAGCGCAACCCCGGCCGCCGGCTGGACATGGAGCCTCGCGCAGACCAGCTCCACCGAGCTGATGGTGACGTTCACCGACGGCACCCGCACGTTCGAGTTCATCGCCACCCTGAACGCCGACGGCACCATCGCCGCCAGTGTCAACGAGCCGATCATCACCCCCGCCGCTCCCGCCACCGGCGGCGGCTACGAGGGCGACGATGGCGATGAGCACGAAGGCGGCGACGACGACGACTGATCCGTCGACGCACCCACACCGCTCACCCCTGATTCGCACACCCCTGATCGCACCCCCTCTCGCACCGCCTCTCGCACAAGGACCCACGCAAATGAACGTCATGACCTCCGACGCCGCCGCCCGCCCCAGATCCGCCGACGGCGCTGACGCCGCCGCCGTCGCCGCAGCCCGGCTCGCCAAGGTGGCCGAGCTGCAGCGCCGGCGGGCGAGTGCAGCCGGCCCCGCAGCCTCGGCACCCTCAGCTCACCGGGCACCCGCCCGCAAGAGCCCGGCCCTGGGTTCGAAGATCGCCGCCACCGCGATCGGTGTCTCCACCATGCTCGGCTTGGTCGCGGCGATGGGCATGGCCGCACAGAAGGACTCGGTCACCACCGTGCCGGTGCCCGCCGCGCCGGCACAGATCGTCGTGATGATCCACCCGGGCAGTGCGAACGGCAGTGCGAACAGCACCGCCGCGGCTGCACCGGGTGTGGTCCAGGCCACCCCGTCGCAACCGATCGTCCTCAGCGCCCAGCCGGTCATCCAGCAGGCGCCCGCATCCCAGGCACCGGCGGCGAAGACCAGTGGAAGCCGTTGAGTTCCGCGGGCGGGTCATGGCGAGCGACCTGCACGTCATCACGCTCGGCGCCTCGAACACGTTGATCGACGAGGCGGTGGCCTTGCTCGACCACCTCGAGCGCTGCTGGAGCCGCTTCCTGCCACACAGCGACATCACCCGGATCAACAACATCGCGGGCGGCCGGCTGACGGTCGACCCGTGGACCGTCACGCTGATCACGACGATGAAGGAAGGCCACCACGTCACCGGCGGTCGCTTCGACCCGACGGTGCTGCCCGCGCTCGTCGCCAGCGGCTACGGCACCAGCCGGGTCGACGCCTCCCATCACACGGTGCTGCCCGGCCACGGCGCTCCCCCCAGCTCCATCGAAGCCGTACGGATCGATACGGAGCACTGCACCGTCGACGTGCCACTGGGCCTGGCGCTCGACCCGGG
Organism: Actinomycetota bacterium; assembly: GCA_030645675.1. Lineage (GTDB taxonomy): Bacteria > Actinomycetota > Acidimicrobiia > Acidimicrobiales > Ilumatobacteraceae > UBA668. The sequence goes on from JAUSLQ010000211.1 coordinate 16,842, forward strand.
TGGCATCGGCAAAGGGCTGGCGGCCGACCTCACGGTCGCCTTCCTGCTCTCCAGAGGCGCCAACGGTGCCCTCGTGTCGATCGGCGGCGACCTGGCCATGGGTGGCGACGCACCCGACGCCGCCGGCTGGCTGATCGATGTGGAGCAGGCCGACCCGGCAGACGGGGTGCTCTGCTCACTCGCGATCAGCGGCGGCGGAGTCGCCACCTCCAGCACGCGTTCGCGCCGGTGGACGCACGACGGCACCGAACGCCACCACCAGATCGACCCCACCACGTCGGGTCCGTCGGCCACCGACCTGGCGGCAGTCACCATCATCGGTCGCGCCGGCTGGTTGGCCGAAGTGCATGCGACCGCGGCAATCGGGTGCGGCAGCGCAGGGGTTCTGCCCTACCTGGCCGCACATGGTCTCAGCGGAATCGCCATCGGCAACGACCGCACCGTCCAGGTGTCGCCTGATCTCACCGGCGTGCAGCTGCGAGACCGGGCAGGTATGCGATGAGCCCGCAGTTCTGGTGGTTCATCACCCGTGCCTCGGGCATCGTCGCCTGGCTGATGCTCACCGCCTCGGTGATCTGGGGCATCGTCCTGTCGACCAAGGCTTTCCCCGACCAGCGCCGTCCGGTCTGGTTGCTGGCGGTGCACCGCTGGCTCGGCGGACTCACCCTGTCGTTCGTGGCCATCCACCTCGTCGCGCTCCTCGCCGACAGCTACGTCGAGTTCACCGTGGCCGACCTCGCGATCCCCTACTCGACCGATTGGAAGCCCGGCGCCGTGGCCCTGGGCGTGTTCGGCCTCTGGCTGCTGGTGGTGGTGGAGCTGACCTCGCTCGCCATGCGCCGCCTGCCGCGCAAGTTCTGGCGAGCCGTGCACCTGTCGAGCTATGTCGCGTTCTGGCTCACCGCGATGCACGCCGCCTTCGCCGGCAGCGACCGCACCAGCGGGCTCTACCAGCTCACCGCCGCAGCATCGATCGTTGCCGTGGCCTGGGCACTGATGTACCGCGTGGCGAATCGCCGGGCGGTGCGGCGCGCTGCTCGGCTCGTCAGCGCCTGAGCCTCGGCGTTCTCCCGCCGACTCGCAGTCGAATGGCTTGAACGACGCGCTCGGCCCGCGCTATGTTGACGGCCGGTCACGAGTACCAGCGCATAGCCCCGGCTTGCTGGTCGGCAACCCTCCATTCGCGGCGGGGTGCTCCGGGTGACGACCAGGCCGTCGGGCATCCGCTCGGGGGCAAGCGCGAACTGTCGTCAGCGACGGTGGTTCCACATCCCAAGGAGCACCCATGTCCCTCGCCGAAGCCTCTACCTGCGTCGAGTTGCGCGCCGCAACCCCGCTGCTGCCCGTCGTCGGCAGCGATCTCCCCGTCCCGCTGGTCACGGGCGAATCGCAGCGGTTCGTGCACCTCGACTATGCGGCCAGCGCCCCCGCCCTGGCCTCGGTGGTGGAAGCCGTCGAGCGCCATCTGCCGTGGTACAGCAGCGTGCACCGTGGCGCCGGCTTCACCTCCGCGATCAGCAGCGAAGCACTCGCTGCCGCCCGCCACACGATCCGCGGGTTCGTCGGCGGCCGCACGGACGACGTGGTGGTGTTCACCCGCAACACGACGGACGCGCTGAACCTGCTGGCCTCGGTGATCCCCGACGACACGACGGTGCTGACACTGGACATCGAGCACCACGCGAACCTGCTGCCGTGGCGCCGGGCGACAGTGCACCACCTGCCCACGCCGCGCCGCATCGACGAGATCGCCGGCGTCTTCGCCACCGCGCTGGCCGGAGTGCGCACCACCCACACGCTGATCTCGGTCACCGGCGCCACCAACGTGACGGGCGAGGTGCTGCCGATCGCCGACATCGTCGCAGTCGCCCGCCGGTTCGGCGCCCGCGTCGCCGTCGACGCCGCCCAACTGGCACCGCATCGCTCCATCGACATCTCCGCCCTCGGCGTGGACTACGTCGTGTTCTCCGGCCACAAGCTCTACGCCCCGTTCGGCACCGGCGTGCTGGTGGGCCGGGCCGACTGGCTCGACCAGGCCGAGCCGTACCTGGCCGGGGGTGGAGCGGTGGGCACCGTGTCGGTGGACAGCGCCGAGTGGCTGCCCTCCCCCGCCCGCCACGAGGGCGGCACGCCCAACGTGCTCGGTGCGGTGGCGATCGCTGCCGCCTGCCGTGCGCTCAGCGAGGCCGGAGCCGACGCGGTCGAGGCCCACGACCACGCACTCTCCAGCCACCTGGAGGCGCGCCTGCACGAGCTCGACGGTGTCGAGCCCGTCAGCGTCTTCGGTGAAGGCAGCGACCGCATCGGCATCGTCACGCTGCGCCTGCCGCGGCCGGCCGCCGAGGTGGCCGCGGCGCTCAGCGCCGAGCACGGCATCGGCACCCGCGACGGTGCGTTCTGCGCGCACCCGCTGATGAGGCGACTGTTCGGCCGGCCCGCCGACGGGTCGGTGCCCAACGCGCTGCGCGTCAGCTTCGGTGTCGGGTCCACCCTGGCCGACCTCGACCACTTCGTCGAGTCGTTGGCGGCGGTGCTGCGCGACGGCCCGCGCTGGACGTACGCGATCGAGCGCAACCGCCTGGTGCCATCGCCCGACCCGCGCCCACGACCGTCGCTCTGACTCCATCCGAGTGACACAACCCCATCCGAGTGCCCACTCACACCCTGGGCGCGAGTGACCGCTCGGATGGGCAGTAGGCACTCCGATGGCGCGCAGGCACTCCGATGGGCAGGAAGCGCTAGATCGAGAAGTCGAGGCCCGACCAGACGCCGTCGTGCGAGGGCCGCACGGCATGCGACGACGGATGGCCGGTGACAGCGGTCTCCAACTCGTCGACTCGGTCCAGCAGCGAGTGCAGGCTGGCACCCACCAGGTCGGGCAGCACCGCCTCGTCGAGATCCGGCTCGGGGGCTTCGGTTGCACGAGTGCGCGACACGATCTGCCCGGGCACGCCCACCACCACCGAGTGAGGCGGTACCGTGCGCACCACGACGGCGTTGGCGCCGATGCGGCTGCCTTCCCCGATCTCGATGGCACCGAGCACCTTCGCACCCGCGCCGATGGTGACCCGATCGCCGATCGTGGGGTGGCGCTTGCCCTTCACCAGGGTGGTGCCGCCCAGTGTGACGCCGTGGTACAGCATCACGTCCTCGCCGACCACTGCCGTCTCGCCGATGACCACGCCCATGCCGTGATCGATGAACAACCCGGGCCCCAGCGTGGCACCCGGATGGATCTCGATGCCGGTGACCTTGCGCGCCATCTGCGACAGCGCGCGGCCGGCGAAGAAGTGCCCGCGCACCCACAGCCAGTGAGCGGCGCGGTGGGCCCACACGGCATGCACGCCGGGGTACAGCAGCGCCACCTCCAGGTTCGAGCGCGCCGCCGGGTCGCGGTCGCGCGCCGCCTGCAGGTCGCGCCGCCAGGACGAGGTGCGCTGAACCGTGGAGTGGGACGCGACCATCAATCGGCGAGATCGGCGAAGAGGGCAGTGCTGAGATAGCGCTCGCCGAAGCTGGGGATGATCACCACGATGGTCTTGCCAGCGTTCTCCGGCCGCGATGCCACCTGCACGGCGGCCCACACGGCGGCACCCGAGGAGATGCCGACGAGGATTCCTTCCTCGGACGCCAGGCGGCGGGCGGTGGCGAACGCGTCGTCGTTGGCGACCTGCACGACCTCGTCGTACACGTCGGTGTCGAGGATGCCGGGCACGAAACCGGCGCCGATGCCCTGAATGGGGTGCGGGCCCTTCGGGCCACCGGACAGGACGGCCGAGGCCGCCGGCTCGACGGCCACCACCTGCACCGACGACTTCAGCTCCTTCAGGCGCTGCCCGGCACCGGTGATGGTGCCGCCGGTGCCGACACCGGCCACGAGGATGTCGACGCCGCCATCGGTGTCGCGCCAGATCTCCTCGGCGGTGGTGGCGCGGTGGATGGCCGGGTTCGCCGGGTTCTCGAACTGCTGCGGCATGAAGTACTTCGGGTCGCTGTTGGCCAGCTCGGTGGCCCTGGCGATGGCGCCGCCCATGCCCTCCGGGCCGGGGGTGAGTATCAGCTCGGCGCCGTAGGCACGCAGCAACATGCGCCGCTCCTTGCTCATCGTCTCGGGCATGGTCAGCACGATCTTGTAGCCGCGGGCCGCGGCCACCATCGCCAGAGCGATGCCGGTGTTACCACTCGTGGGCTCGACGATGATGGTGTCGGGGCCGATCTTGCCGGCGGCCTCGGCCGCGTCGAGCATGGCCACGCCGATGCGGTCCTTCACGCTGTTGGCCGGGCTGTAGAACTCCAGCTTGGCCACCACGTCGGCGCCGGCCCCGTTGGTCACCCGGTTGAGGCGCACCAGCGGCGTGTTGCCGACGAGGGCAGTGATGTTGCTCGCGATGTTGACCATGGTGTTGCTCCTCGAAGCTGCCTGGGCGGACCCGCCAAGTTGTTAACTCCGACTAGTTTAGTCAGGTTTCGGGCAAAGCCGCGCCGGAAGGTCCGTGGCCGGGGCGGTGTCAGTCGTCAGCCGTGGCGCCGAGGCCGAACTGGTCGCGCACGGAGACGAACTCCGGCATGCGCAGGCCGCGGCGAAGCCAGTTGGCCCCGTCGACCACCAGCGTGTGCCCGCTGATGTAGGAGGCGAACGGCGAGCACATGAACGCTGCGGCCCAGCCCAGCTCTTGCAGGCGGCCCACCCGCCCGGCCGGCACCGTTCGGTCGCGGTCGTCGGCGGTCTCGGGCACCGGGCGCATGTGCGCCGGCATGTCGTCGTGCGGGAACAGGCCGGGGGCGATGCCGTTGACGCGGATGCCGTGCGGCGCCCACTCCACGGCCAGCGACTGCGTCATGTTGACCACGCCCGCCTTGGCCGCCGCCGAGTGGGCGGTGCCGGGGCCACCGGTCCAGGAGTAGGTGGCGGCGATGTTGAGGATGCAGCCGCCGCCGCCCAGCGCGATGCGACGGCGGGCGAACTCGGTGGAGCAGAAGAACGTGCCGTCGAGCACGATGTCGGTGACTGCCCGCCAGCCGCGCGGGCTCATGTCTTCCGCCGGCTGGGGGAAGTTGCCGGCAGCGTTGTTCAGCAGGATGTCGACCGGGCCCAGCCGGGCCTCCACCTCGTCGAACGCCGCCGAGATCGCGTCGGGGTCGCGCACGTCGACGGCGACGGCGATGGCCCGTGCCCCCAGCGCCTCGATCGCTGCCACGCCCGCCGCCAGGTGCTCGGGCTTGCGGCTGGCGACGGCGATGGCCGCGCCGCTGCGGGCCAGCTCGGTGGCCATCGCCTTGCCCAGGCCGGTGCCGCCACCGGTGACCAGCGCAACCGAGCCGGCCAGCACCGACGCGGGGAAGATGGCGCTGCCCAGCGGCAGCGGTTCGGGATAGGCCATGGTGGTCAGCGTCCTTCGTAGTGAGGTGGGCGGCCCTCGCGGCGGGCAGCCTTGGATTCCTGGTAGTCGGCGCTGGTGAACATCGCGACCTGGGCGTGCAGTTCGCCACTGAAACCGTCGCGCAGCGAGCCGGTGTGCGACTGGTCGATCAGTTGCTTGGCCTGCGCGACTGCCAGCGGCGACAGGCCGGCGATGCGCGTGGCCAATGCCAACGCGGTGTCGTCGAGCTCGTCGGGCGCGACCAACTTCTCCACCAGCCCCCACTCGTAGGCGGTCTGGGCATCGATGCGCTCGCCGCCGATGATGATCAGCTTCGCCCGCGCCGGGCCGACCAGACGCGGCAGCAGCTGAGTTGCGCCGGTGTCGGGCACCAGCGCGAACCCCACTTCGGGCAGGGCGAAGCGGGCCGTGGTGTCGGCGATGCGGATGTCGGCGGCGAGCGCCATCTCCATCCCACCGCCGATGACGCCGCCCTTGAGCGCGGCGATCACCACCTTCTGGCTCTCCAGCGTCTCCAGCCGGATCTGCTGGTGGCGGCGCACGAAGTCGTAGTCGCTCTCTCCGCCGGCACGATGACCCAGCACCGAGGTGTCGCGGCCCGAGCAGAAGCTCTTGCCGTTGCCGCGCAGCAGGATGCAGCGCACGGCCGGCGCGGTCAGCGCCCAGCGCATCGCCTTCTTCGACACGTCGGACATCTCGTCGTCCATCGCGTTGTGCCGGTCGGGGCGGTTGAACGTGACGATGCCCACACCGTCCACCAGTTCGGTGTGGACCAGATCGCTGCCGGTTCGTGCGTCGGTCATCACGGCCCCCTCGGGTAGCGTTCGGCAGGATCAGCTCCACCGAACCAAATCGTCACCTGTTTAGCCGAACGGCCTACTCGAGAGCGAGTGCAACGGCCGCGGGTGCAACGGCCGCGGGTGCAACGGCGTCGGCACCCGAGCGGTCGATGTCGCCCGGCTGGTAGGCCAGCACCGGCTCGGCAGTGCCGAAGACACCCAGCGTGTGCATCAGCCGGTGGCCACCGAGGAACGTCGAGCAGAGGTACGCCATCTCCACGATCTCGGCGGTGGTGAACACCTCCGCCAGCGATCGGAACGTGTGGTCGTCGATCGCATGGTGGTTCGTGTTCAGCAGGTCGAAGAAGCGGATGGCCGCAGCCTCGCGAGGCGTGAACCTGTCCGAGCTCGGATCGAGCAGGCAGGCGACATCGTCTTCGCTGATGCTGTCGTCCTTGCGCGATGCCGAGCACGGCTCGCAGGCGCCGGCCTGTGCACTGTGCAGGCGCAGCAGCTCCACCAGTCGCGGTTCCAGCACGCCCTTGCGGAACGTGGCCTCGTACTGACGGTGCATCGCGGTCAGCGCCGCAGTGCTGTACGCCATGATCTGCATCGGCGACGTGATCGTGTACATCCCGGTGGCCGACCCGGCCTCCAGCATCACCCGCGACTCTGCCGGCAGGTCTTCCCAAGCGATCGGCTCGATGCGTGCCATGGCGACTCCCCTCGTCGCGGACGACACTACGTCACCGTCGAGAGTGCGTCACCGTCGAGAGTGCGTCACCAGCCGGTGTCGCACTGCTCAGCCTGGGTTGACGGCGACTCCCTCGGTGAACCACGACCACGGCTTGGGGCCTTTCGCGTAGCGCGACTCCACACGCTCCAACCGGAACCCCGCCGCCTCCACCAGGGCGGCGGGGTCGCGCGTGAGGTGGCAGCCATCGGCCAGGCGCTTCTGCATCGGCTCGATGCGGTGCTGCCACTTCGCCACCGTCGCATCCGGCGAGCGTCCGTGCTCCAGGAAGTGCAGGCGGCCACCCGGCTTCAGCACCCGCCGCACCTCGGCCAGCGCCTGCTCCACACCAGGGATGGTGCACAGCGTGAACGTGGACAATGCGCCGTCGCAGCTGGCGTCGTCGAGCGGGATCGACTCGCCGCGCAACCCGATGTGCTCCACCTGGATCGGCGAGTCGTCGATGCGGCGCTGCGCCAACCGCCGGGCCACCTCGGCCGGCTCCACCGCGAACACGCGCTGCACCGCTGCCGGATACGCAGCCATGTTCAGGCCGGAGCCGAAGCCGATCTCCACCACCGTGCCCGCCAGACCGTCGGCCACCTGCACCCGCCAGCGCCGCAGATCGGCCGTGCCACAGGCCCGATCGATGAGGTGCGGGAGCACTCGTTCTCGGTACAGACTCATGGTGACGCCTCAGGACTCGGTGGATGAGTGGGACGGCACACAGGTTGCCACCTTTCCACTGGCCGGCACGCCCGCCCGGTGGACCCGCGACTCAGTCGTGGCGCCGATGGCGCCAGACGTACAGCGACGGGCTGCCGGCGATGAGCGCACTGCCCTTCGCGGCGTGGATGCGCTGCGAAGGGTAGATGCCACGGTGGTTGGAGAACACGTAGGAGATGACGCACCCGACGGCGATGGGCACCACCGCCGCCGAACCGAACAGCTCGACGCCCATGATGGTGCAGGCCAGCGGCGTGTTGGCCGCACCGGCGAACACGGCCACGAACCCGATGCCGGCCAGCAGGGCCACCGGTAGGTGCAGCGGGGCGGCGAGCGCAGCGCCCAGCGTGGCGCCGATCACGAACAGCGGGGTGACCTCGCCACCGGGGAACGCGCAACCGAGGGTGACGGCGGTGAACACGATCTTCAGCGCGAACACTGCGAAGCTCAGCCGGTCGCCGGCCAGCGCACGGTCGATCAGCGGCAGCGACAACCCCAGGTAGTCGCGCCCGAACAGGACTGCCAGGCCCACCACCGCGGCGCCACCGATGGCGGGTCGCAGCGGCGGCCATGCGATGCGGGCGGCCAGCTGACGGATCGCATGGGTCAGCTCGACGAACGCGGCACCCGCCAACCCGAACACCAGCCCGGCCAGCGCCACCTTGCCCACCAACGCCACGCTGACGTCGACCACGAACTGCGTGCGCACCACGTGGTGATACCCGAGGCCCGACACGACCAGGTCGCCCACCAGCGAGGCGGCGAGCGCGGGCACCAGTGCCTCGTAGCGCACTCGCCCGATGGCTTGCACCTCGAGCGCGAACACCGCACCGGCCAGCGGCACCCCGAACACCGCGCCGAAGCCGCCGGCGAGCGCGGAGATCAGCAGCAACCGGCGGGAATCGACGTCCAGCCGGAGCACCCGCGAGAGCATGTCGGTGAGGCTGCCCGACATCTGCAGCGCGGTGCCCTCACGCCCGGCCGAGCCGCCGAACAGGTGGGTCGCCCACGTGCCCAGCAGCACGAACGGCGCCATTCGCTTGGGCACCCACTCGGTGGGCTGATGGATCTGCTCGATCAGCAGCGAGTTGCCCTCGCCGGCGCGCCCGCCGGCGTAGTGGTAGGCCAGGCCCAGCAGCAGGCCGGCGGCAGGCAGCAGCCACAGCAGCCAGCCGTGTTCCACACGGAAGTCGGTGACCCTCCGCAGCCCCTCCAGGAACACGTACGACGACAGCCCGGCCAACGCACCGGAGGCGGCGCCCAGCAGGATCCAACGCACCAGGTGCACGGCCAGGCCCGCCTGCTCGAGCACCTCACGCCACCAGCGCTTCCGGCCGCCCCGGCTGCTCACGTCGTTGCTGGCCATCGGCTCGATGGTACCGCCACCGCTGCGATGCAGATCGACTGCCCGGCCTCAGCGACGCCGCGGCGGCGATGTAGCGGCGGGAACAAGCAGAGCTGCGGCCAACACGTGCTCGAGCCACGCCGCGTGCTCGGCCTCGCTCCAACCGAGCGTGTTGCACAGCATCCGCCCCACGTCGGGGCTGGCGATCGCGAACAGCGTCGCTGCCGCGCGCTCTGGCTCGCGCAACAGGCCGTGCGATTCCAACCACGCGACGGCACGACGCATGTTGGCCAACCGGTACTGCTCCATCTCGGCGAAGACTTCACGAGCCTCCGGCTCGATGGCCGATGCCGTTCGCAGCACCTCGTACACCGGCCGCACGCGCGTCGAAACCGCCGCCATGTCGAGTGCCAACAGATGCATCTGCCGCCGCTGGTCCGTTTCGTCGCGCACTCCCATGGCCTCGTCACGGTCCATCACGTTCGGCGCACCAGTAGGGGCCAGGCGGGAGTCGATGAGGGCGGTCAGCACCCTCACCTTGCTGCCGAAGGTGGCGTAGACCGTGTCGGGCGCAACCCCCGCCGCAGCTGCGATCGCACGGATGGTGGTTGCTCCGTAGCCGTCGGCGACGAACAGCTCGGCGGCGGCCTCGATGATCAACGAGCGCGTGCGCGCCGCCTGCTGGGTGCGAATGGCAGAGGTGTAGGTGCGCTTCTTGACCGTGGCCACATTTTATCCTAGTGTTACTAGAACCAATCGAGTTCCACTCGGATCATAGTAGTGCGCCCGCCGCAAGAGGAGGATCCCGCCATGAACGAACTGTTCGTCGCTCCACCACCCGCCCAGGCGATCGCGGCGATGGTCGCCATCCCAGGGGTGCGGATCGAGCCGACCATCCTGGCCACCCAGCGGGGCCCGGACGGCCACCTCGGCCCAGAGGCCGCCGAAGCCGTCCTGATGTTGCAAGCCACGTTCGCCGACGCGGAGGGCGCGTCCGGGTTCTGGAGCGCGGCCGTGCCGCTGATGGCGATGTTGGAGACCGCTCCCGGGTTCATCCACCGCTACAGCTTTCCCGACGGCCCCCGCATCACCCTGATCGCACTGTGGCGGACGGCCGACGATGCGCGTAGGTTCGCCGCGACACCGGAGCATCGAGCCGCAGTTCGCGACCTGTACGGACGGAGGTGGCAATACAGCCACTTCTCCGCGATCTGGGAACTCACGTCGAACCATGGTCGGGTGGTGTTCTGCCCCGACTGTTCAGCGGTCACACCAGCTGCCGAACAGCGCTGCGCCACGTGCGGAGCCGCCCATCTGACACCCTGAGTCGGTGCCCTTGCGAGTGGGACGCAGTGTTCATCTGCCGCTCGCCTGGCGGAAACCTGCGTTTTGTACGGTTCCGCCATGAAGCCTGTCACCACTCGTGGACCGATGAGCCTCCGCAAACGTGTCGTGATGATCGCTCACGACAACCGCAAGCTGGACCTGCTCGACTGGGCGCGGTTCAACGTCGGCACCCTTGCCCGGCACGACCTGGCGGCCACCGGGACCACCGGCAACCTCTTGTCCGACCACCTTCCGCTGACCATCTCCCGTTACCTCAGCGGCCCGCTCGGCGGCGACCAGCAGATCGGCGCCGCGATCGCGGAGGGTCGCGTGGATCTGGTGGTGTTCTTCTGGGACCCGCTGGAACCGCAACCGCACGACGTCGACGTGAAGGCCCTGCTGCGGATCGCAGTGGTCTACAACACCCCGATCGCCTGCAACCGGTCGACCGCCGACTTCCTGCTGTCCAGCCCGCTGATGAACGAGCACTACCTGCCGCTGGAGTCGGTGACCGCACCGCACGCAGCCGACTCGGCGTCGTGGCCGCGGGACGCTGCCTGAGACGACCGTGCCGCCCATAAGCGTTTGGACACTTCTGCGCGCCATGCGCGCCACAGCGTCCAAACGCCGCCGGCACCCCGCCGCGTTTGGACACGTCTGCGCGCCATGCGCGCCACAGCGTCCAAACGCTGTCGGGTACCACTGCGGTCTCTTGACATATTCCACTATCGGTATATGTTGTGCGGATGGCCCGCGCTGCAACCACTTCCGATGTCTTCAACGCCGTCGCCGAGCCGTGCCGCCGCGAGCTGCTCGCCGCGTTGCGGGGTGGCGAGGTGCCGGTGGCAGAACTGGTGCAGCGCATGCGCCTGCCGCAACCACAGGTGTCGAAGCACCTCGGCGTGCTGCGCCAGGTGGATCTCGTGCGCTGCCGCTCGGTGGGCCGCCAGCGCCTGTACCGGTTGAACGCTCCGGCGCTACGGCCCATCCACGCGTGGGTCAGCGAGTTCGAGGCGATGTGGAACGCGCGCCTGGACCGGCTCGACGACTACGTCACCCAACTCTCCAACACAACGACCGAACCCGGCACCGACACACGGAGGAACGACCGATGACCACCCCGGCCCCCACCCCCACACCCGACACCAGCCCCGACACCAGCACTCGCACCGATCGCCGCGGGTCGGCCGTGGTCACGCTGCCCACGCCCACCCAGATCCTCATCACCCGCCAGTTCGCCGCCCCGGCGTCGCTGCTGTTCGCGGCCATGACCCAGCCCGCGCACGTGCGCAACTGGTGGGGCTTCGAGACGATGCCCTTGACGGTGTGTGAGATCGACCTGCGGGTGGGCGGCGCGTGGCGGTACGCAACTACCATGCCCGACGGCACCGAGCTGGGCTGGCACGGCGAGTACCGCGAGATCGAGGCGCCACACCGAATCGTCAGCACCGAGGTGTTCGAAGGCTTCCCCGATGCGATGTCGGTGAACACGATGACGCTCACCGAGGCCGACGGTGTCACCACCCTGCAGACGCTGGTGCAGCACAGCTCGCAGGCGAACCGCGACGGCCACATCGACTCGGGCATGGAGGGCGGCATGCAGCACACGTTCAACCGCCTCGACGACCTGATGCAGCGGCTGGACACCGTCGCCCAGCGCTACCGCACGGTGGCGGCGCGCTTCACGGCAGTGGTCGACGGCGTCGGCACCGACGCGTGGGCGAACCCCACGCCGTGCGCCGGCTGGGTGGCCCGCGACGTGGTGCGCCACCTGGTGGAGTGGGTGCCCCCGTTCCTGGCGGCCGGTGCCGGCCTGCAGTTCACCGACATCCCGTCGGCCGACGACGACCCGCTGGCGGCGTGGCAGCTACTCGACGCCACCCTCCAGGCCACGTTGGACGCCCCCGACACCGCCAGCCGGCAGTTCGTGCACCCACAGGCAGGCACCCATCCACTGGACCAGGCGATCGACATGTTCATCCTGGGCGACGTGCTGGTGCACACCTGGGATCTCGCCCGCGCCACCGGGCAGGACGAGAGGTTGGATGCCGACGCGGTGCACCGCATGCGCCGCGGGCTGGAGCAGATGGGCGACGTGCTGGCCGCGAGCGGTCACTACGCAGGCTGGAAGCCGGTGGCCGACGATGCCGACGAGCAGACCCGCCTCCTGGCCCTCACCGGGCGAACGACCTGACCGGGCGAACGACCTGACCGGGCGAACAGCCTGACAGCGCGAACGACCTGACCCGCTTCTACGGCTGCTGCACCACCGAAGTCGTCGCATGCTCCAGGTAGCGGCGCACGAGCTCGCGGATGCGAGCTTCGTCGTCGACCACCAGCACCACTGCCAACCTGCTCTCCGATCTCTCGCGCCGACCGAACCGCGCCTCTCAGCTCCGGTAGGAGAGCAACGTCGCCATGCCGGTCTCCAGGTGATACGTGTTGTGGCAGTGCAGCATCCACTGGCCGGGGTTGTCGGCGGCGATGTCCACCTCCACCGATGACATGGCATGCACGTTCACCGTGTCCTTGCGCGCCGAGCCGTCGCCCACCAGTTGGAACGTGTGCCCGTGGAGGTGGATCGGGTGGAACATCATCGTCTGGTTGACGATCCGCAAACGCAGCCGTTCGCCCTCCGCGACGATCACCGGCGCAGCGTCGGGGTAGCTGGCCCCGTCGATGCCGTGCGCATAGCCGTTGACGGCGGCCGTGAGGGTCAAGGTCGCCGTGCGATCGGGCTGCTGGGCTGGCAACCGCACGGCATCGGTGGCCACCAGTTGGCCGTATGCGAGCGTCTGGCCCGACAGCTCACCCGGCAGCGAGCCCACCACCGGCGCGTCGCCGGAACCTGTGCGCAGCACGGCTTCGGCGGCCGGGTCGGTCTTGCCCTCGGGCACAGCAACGATCGGGAACGCACCCGACTCGGCGGTGATGATCACGTCGTAGCGCTCACCCATGCCGAGCAGCACGTTGTCGACCTCCACGGGGCTCACCGGGAACCCGTCTGCGTGGGTGACCGTCAGGCGATGGCCACCGACAGCGACCCGATACGCGGTGTCGGAGCCGGCGTTGATCAACCTGATGCGCACCCGCTGGCCGGGCTTGGCCTCGATCGTCTCGCGCTCGGACGGTGCACGACCGTTGATGACGTGCAACGGGTAGGCCACGTCGCCGGCGAAGCCGCCCATCATCCCGCCCATGTCCATCGAGCTGTTCGAACCGCCCATGTGCCCCGCGTGGCCGGAGTGGCCGCCACCTTCCTGCAGCTCCGCCAGCACCTCCTCCTGCGTACGGCCGTAGCCGTCGAGCCAGTCGTCCAGCATCAACGTGACGTCCACGTCGGCCGCCACCGGCTCGTCGGGGTCTTCGATGATCAGCGGTGCATACAGGCCGCGATCAAGCTCGAGCCCCATGTGCGGGTGGAACCAGTACGAACCGGGGTCGGGCAAGGTGAACCGGTAGGTGAACTGCCCGCCGGGCTCGACGGCCGGTTGCGTGAGGTGGTGCACGCCGTCCATGTCGTTGCGCAACGCGATGCCGTGCCAGTGCAGCGTGTTCGCCGACGGCAGGTTGTTGACGAACATCGCTTCCAGCAAGTCGCCGGCGCTCGCACGGATGCCGCCGGTGCCTGGCCGATCCCCGAACGCCCAGGTCTCCACGTCGCGGCCACCGATGTTCACGGTGACCGGCGCGGCCGTGATCGTGGCCTTCACGGTCGGCGCGCCGGCACGACGGCGCAACGCGTCGCGGCGCTCGACCGCCGGATCGGTGGGCCCCACCAGCGCACCGGGCAAGGCGGTGGGCGATGGCTGTGCCGACGATCCGTCCGAGCAGGCGGCCAGCACCAGCGCTCCGCCGCCGGCGATCAGCACTTCTCGTCGCGACCAGGTACGCATGGTGGTGGTTGCTCCCTTCGGCGCGCCGTCGGGGCGCGCGCTGACGTCACTTCGTTCCGGCACCACGATGCCGGAACGATGTGGAGACGGTGTGGAGAACGGGTGCAGGTCGCGCGCCGTTCGCCCGTGCGACGAACTGCTTCACGTGGGCGTTCGTACCGTTCGTGGCACACAGCACGAGGAGGTGCACCATGCACAACGGAAACGGCAACTGGCACGACGGAATGGGTGGCGGCAACTGGTGGTGGATCCCGATGGTGATCCTGATGGTTGCGTTCTGGGCCGGCCTGATCTGGTTCGGCGTCACGATGCTGAAGAACCGGCGGGCGGCGCCCGTGCCGGTCTCCACGATGCCGGCGAGCACCGCCACCGCGCCCCGGCCGACGGCGCAGGAGATCCTGGCCGACCGCCTGGCCCGCGGCGAGATCGAAGCCGACGACTACCGGCAACGGGTGGCGGCGCTGCTCGCGCCCACGCCCGGGTGACCTGACGGCCACGGAGGTGGCCACACCACGGCAATCCGGTGGGCCGGCCACCTCGGCCGGCCGGCGCCGCGCTCAGTGAGCGTGACGATGGTGGATGTCGGGCAGGTGCGGGTGCTCGTGGGCGAATGCAAGGTGCCGGTGCCGTGTGCCGCCGACGAGTTCGATCACGTCGCCATGATGGTGCGGGTCGGCCGGATCGATGGGATGCGCATGCTCGAGCTGCTCGTGCGCGTGGGCGTGCCCGTGCCTGCTGGTGCCCACCACGATCACACCAACCAACGACACCCCGAAGGCGACGACGGCAGAACCCGTCAGCGGGTCGCCGTTCACCGGCCACGCCAGCAGCGCGCCGATGAACGGAGCGAGAGCGAACACCACTTGGCCGCGGGCCGCGCCCACGAGGCGGGCACCCGTGATCCACATGGTGATCGAGAGCCCGTAACCGACGGCCCCGATGACAAGTGCGGCCAACACGTAGCGGGCGGCGGGCAGCCCATCGAGCGCGACGCCGAGCAGCAGGTTGACGCTGCCGGCCACCACGCCTTTGGCGAGGGTGAGCTGTGCCGGCGAGTAGCTGTCGAGGCTGGCGGTGATCGCGTTGTCGACTCCCCAGCACACGCACGTCGCGGCCACCAGCACCGCGCCGGCGGCAACGCCGGCACCCGACGCGCCGGCCAGGATGACGCCACCGAGCAGCACGATCACGATGCCCAGCCCGGCACGGCGGCCGATGTGCTCTTGCAGGAAGACCCGCGCGATCACCGCCGTCGCCACCAGTTCGAGGTTCAGGAACAGCGACACGGTGCCTGCCGGCGTGCGGTCCAGGGCGAGGATCAGCAGCACGGGAGCGAGACCGCCACCGAACCCGACGGCCAGCAACAGTCGGGTTCGGCCCCGGCGCCTCGCCTGCGATCGCTGGCTGCTCGCGCCGCCTCGGCCGCGCACCACGAACGGCGCGACCGCAGCCGCCGCGCCGATGTAGAGCAGCCCGGCGAGCGCCACCGAGCCGACATCGTCGACGACCAGCTTCGTCGCCGGTGTGGCAGCGCCGAACAGCACCGCCGCGAGCGCGCACCACGCCCACCCGTTCCGTTGCGTCGCGTGCGCGTGCGTCGATTCCACAAGGGGAGGCTAGACCCGCTCTCCACACCCCGCGTCTCGCACCGCACGCCCCGGCGCGAGCGCGCCGAGGGGTGCGGTGGAAGTGATCCAACGACCCCCGGCGCGAGCGGGCAGCAGCGCCGGGGGCCGTCGGCCGTCACGGCTCGAGGAAGATGCACTCCCCCGGGCAGTCCTCGGCCGCATCGAGCACCTTGTCGAGCACGGCCTCGGGCACGTCGGCCATGCTCATCGACCCGCCGGCAAAGAGCGGAGAGCCGTCGGGCGTTCGCACGTACGACAGGCTGTCGTGCAGCACGAACACCGACGGACAGAGCTCCTCGCACAGCCCGTCGCCGGTACACAGATCTTGATCGACCCACACCTTCATCTCACGACCCCCATTCGGCATCTCCCGACCCCCATTCGGCATCTCACGACCCCATTCGGCATCTCGTCACGACCCTTCGGCTTCGGCCCGGTCGCTCCCATGGGACCACGATCCTTTCCAACGGGGAGACCACGAACATCCAGCGAACGTCCAAGATCTGGTACACCTGTCCGCCGGCATCGCGAGGGGCGCCACGCCTGGCCCGTGCTCAGTCGCCGTTCGCTGCCGGGCTGGGCGGGGCCTGCACGATCGGCGCCAGCACCGCCGCCAGGGCCATCAGCACCACGACTGCGGTGAGTGCGCTGAGCACGGTGAACCGATCGCCGAGGAAACCGATCAGCGGCGGCCCCACCAGGAACGCGCAGTAGCCGATGGACGAGATGACGCTGACGCGGCCGGCAGCGAACGCCGGCTCGTCGGCGCCCGCGCTCATGCCCACAGGAAAGCCCAACGACGTGCCCAGCCCCCAGAACAGGGCGCCGACGACGGCCAGCCAGGCGTACGGCGCCGTCACGAACAGCAGTGCCCCGGCGAGCGCCACCAGCGCGGCCACCCGCACGACAGCCGCACGGCCGTGGCGGTCGAGCAGCATCGGCCCGAACCAGCGGCCGGCGGTCATCGCGACGAGGAAGCAGGCGAACACCACCGTCCCGACGGCCTCCGACGTGCCGTAACCGTCGATCGCGGCGACTGCGATCCAGTCGTTGCCCACCCCCTCGGCGAAGGCGAAGGCCAGCACGAACAACCCGATCAGCAAGGTGCGCGGCTCGCGCCAGGCAGCGAAGTGCCCGCGCCGCGGCAGCGGCTCGACGGTGTGCTCGACGGTGTGCTCGACGGTGTGCTGGACGGTGTGCTGGACGGGATGCTCGGTACCGTGCGACGCCCGTGCGTGGTCGGCGACGAACCGGCGGGACAGCGCCACCGCTGATGTCGCGATCACCACCCCCGCCGCCAGCAGGTGCACCGTCACCGACACCTCGGCGGCCACCATGCCCACCCCGATGGCCGCACCGACCACCGTGCCAAGACTGAACCCGGCGTGGAAGCGTGCCATCACCGACCGGCCGAGCAGCTGCTCCACGAACGCGCCCTGCACGTTCATCGCGACATCCCACGCGCCGGCGGCGAAGCCCATCGTCACCAGCCCAGCCACCACCATCGCCAGACCCACCTGGTAGCCGATGGCAACCATCGCGACGCCAGATCCGAACAACAGGGCCATCGCCCCCACCACCTGGCGCGACCCGGTGCGGGCCACCAGCGGGCCGGCGAGCGGCAGCGACACCAGCGACCCGCAGGCAACGGCCAGCAGCACGAACCCCAGCGCCCGTGGGCTGAGCTGGAAGTGATCGCGCACCTGTGGGATGCGCGAGGCCCACGTGGACATCGAGAGGCCGGCCGCCCCGAACACGACGTACACCGCCCGCTCCGCCCGCCTCACCGCGCGCTGGACTACCAGTTCGCTGGCCTCCGCGTCGGCGCTGGCAGGGGGGTGCATCGGGGCTCGTCTCGACGATCGTGCGGCGGGTTCTGCCGTGGAAGCCTCACGATACCTGAAAACCAACCGGACGGTAGGTATTGTGGAGGCATGACGACCGAGACCGAGCCCGAGCCCGAGCCCGGCTATGCGAAAGGGCGAGCCCGGCGGCGCGAGATCATCGAGCAGGCCATGGCCGTGTTCGGCGAGCTGGGCTACCGCGCCACATCGCTGCGCGACGTCGCCGCCCGCTGCGGCATCTCGCACCCCGGCCTGATGCACCACTTCCCCACCAAGGAGTCGCTGTTGCAGGCGGTGCTGCAGCAGCGCGACCACAACGACGCGGCGTGGCTTGGCGACGGCGGGGCGAAGGGCGTCGACGGCTTGCGCAGGCTGGCCGGCCTCGTTGCCCTGAACGCCACCCGGCGCGGCATCGTCGAGTCGTTCACCGTGCTGGCCGCAGAGGCCAGCTCTGCCGAGCACCCTGCGCACGACTACTTCGTGGCCCGCTACCGCAACTCGGTGGCCAGCACCACAGCCACGTACACGCAGGCAGCGGCTGCGGGTGCGCTGCGCCACGACATCCGACCCGATTCCGCCGGCCGGCAACTGGTGGCGTTGATGGACGGCCTGCAGCTGCAGTGGCTGCTCGACGCCGGTGCCACCGACATGGCCGCCGTCGTGCGGGCCCACATCCAGTCGCAACTGGTGGTCGAGCTGTGACGGCCGCCGCCACGCCACCACACACCACAACCGGGGGCGCAGGCGCCCCTTCACCGAGGAGCCCCCGATGACCAAGGTCCAACTGCCCGACGGCTTTCTGTGGGGCGCGGCGACGTCGTCGTACCAGATCGAAGGCGCAGTGCATGCCGACGGCCGCGGCCCGTCGATCTGGGACGCGTTCTGCCGCGTGCCCGGAAACGTGGCCAACGGCGACCATGGCGACGTGGCCTGCGACCACTACCACCGGCTGGACGACGACCTCGACATGATGGCCTCCCTCGGGCTGCAGGCGTACCGTTTCTCGGTGGCCTGGCCGCGGGTGCTGCCCGCCGGCACCGGCCAGGTGAACGAGCCGGGCCTCGACTTCTACGAGCGGCTGGTCGACGGCCTGCTCGCCCGCGGCATCACGCCGTTCGCGACGCTCTACCACTGGGACCTGCCGCAGGCCTTGCAGGACACGGGTGGCTGGGCGAACCGCGACACGGCGCACGCAT